>CAYPSI010000113.1:0-77887 GCA_964413375.1 uncultured Spirochaetales bacterium
GACGCCGCGTCGCATATCGAGGCCCGAGATGTACATGAGATCGCCGAGCCGGCGCAGCAGCGCCGCGCGCTTCGCGGGCGCAGCACCCTCGTCCTCCATCAGCGCGAGGCTGGCTTGCCAGTGATCGGCGGCCTCCTCCCAGGCGTAGACGCTCGCGGCAATTTCTCCGGCGCGCTGCGAGGATTCGAGCGCCTTGTCGAGGCCCGCGGCCGCTCCGGCAGCGCGGTAGTGCTTGGCGAGCGCCGGGATCTGGGGCGCCAGCGCGCGCGAGTGGGTGGCCTCGATCGCCTCGCCGGCTCGTAAATGGAAGCGCTGCTTGCGCGGCAGCGAGAGCTCGTCGTAGAGCGTCTGACGCACGAGCGCGTGGGAGAAGCGGTAGGCGACGCCCTCGCGCCCCTTGGTTTCTCCGATCAGCTGCGATTCGAGGGCCTCTTCGACCGCTGTCACGAGTTCGTCGCCAGCGAGGCCGGTCATCTTCTCGAGCACGTGGAAATCGAACTCGCGGCCGAGCACCGACGCGTGGGCCAGCGCGGTGTTGCACGCATCCGAGAGGATCGAGAGGCGCCGACCGATCACCTCGCGCACGCCCTCTGGAATTCCGATCTCCTCGGGTGTGCGGGAGTCGGAGATCCAGCGGCCCTCCTCGCTGCGGTAGATCTTGCCCGACTCGACGAGATGGCGGACCACCTCTTCGATGAAGAAAGGATTGCCCTCGGTCTCGCGCCAGATGGCCTGCGCCAGCGCCACGCCGGCGGAATCCATCGGGTGATCGGCGGCCGACTCGAGCAGTGCCTGCACCTCTTCCGCCGTGAAGCCGCGCAGCAGCATGCGGTCGTAACCGATTTCCCGGCGCAGGTCGGCGAGCACCGACGACAGCGGGTGCTTGCGGTCGAGCTCGATATCGCGGTAGGTGCCGACGACCACGAGCCGGCTGCCCGCGAGCTTTCGCGCCAGGTGCTGCAGCAGCAACAGGGTGGGGCGATCGGCCCAGTGCAGATCGTCGAGCACGAGCAGGATGGCATTCGCGCGCGCGGCGTTCAGCAGAAAGCCCGCGACACTTTCGAAGAGCCGGTAGCGATCCTGCTCCGCTTCGGACGCGCGGCTCTCCGGAAGGTCGGGCAGGCGCTCCCGGATCTCCGACACCAGGCGTGCGACGTCGGAAGCGCCCGCTCCCAGCTCGCTGCGCAGCTCTTCCTCCGGCTTGTCCTGCACGTACTCGCGAAGCGCCTCGATGAAGGGGAGGTAGGGGAGCCCGGCTTCCGTCTCGTGGCAATTTCCGTTCAGGACGTGGAGACCCCGCAGCCGCGCGTAGACTCCAACCTCCTCGGTGAGGCGGGTCTTCCCGATACCGGGCTCGCCCACCAGCATCACCAGCGAGCCCTGACCGCCCAACGCTGCGTCTACACAGGCGCGCAGCTGTTCCAGCTCGGCCGCGCGCCCGATGAAGGTGCCTCCGCCGAAGCGCCCCGGTGCGATGCGTCCGCGCGCGCGCGGTGCTTCGCTGACGGGCGGCGCGGGGGCGCGGCGGATCTCCTCGATGCGTGTGCGAACCTTTTCCGCATTGGCCGGGCGTGCGCCCGGATCCTTCGCGAGGAGTGCCAACACCAGTTCCTCGACATCCGGACCGATTTCGGGGTTGTGCCAGGAGGGCGCAACCGGGCGCGTGTTCAGGTGCTGGCTGATGATCGAGACCGAATCCTCACCGACGAAAGGCGGGCGACCCGTCAGCATCTCGTAGAGCATGGCTCCGAGGGAATAGAGGTCGGAGCGCGCGGTCACGGCGCCGCCCACGGCCTGCTCGGGCGGCAGGTACGCGGCGGTGCCTACGATCATCCCCTCTTGCGTGAGGCGCGAGCGGTCGGACGCCACGGCCAGGCCGAAGTCGCCGAGCATGGCGGTGCCGTCTTCGGTCAGCCAGACGTTCCCGGGCTTGACATCGCGATGGATGATGCCTTTCGCGTGGGCGTGCGCGAGCGCGCGACTCATCTCTTCGGCGATGCGAAGCGCCTCGTCGATCGCGAGGCGATGCTCGGGCGCCTGTCGGATCCTGGCCTCCACGTCGCCACCGGACATGAAGCGCGAGACGATGTAGAGCAGGCTGCCCTCCTGCCCGACGTCGTGAACCGTCACCATGTGGGGGTGGTCGCCCAGGCGGCCCATCGCCTGCGCCTCGCGATGCACCCGTTGCAGGCCGGCTTCGTCGAGGCCTTCGGTCTTCAGCATCGCGATGGCGACCTCACGGTCGAGCAGCGAGTCGCGCGCGAGGTAGACGCGCTTCTTGGCGCCTTCCCCAAGAAAGCGCTCGATGCGGTAGCGGCCTTGCGCCACCGACGACGGGGTGCGCGGCTCGGAAGCGGAACGCCCGCCCATGCCCGCGCCCGGCGCGACATGCAGCCTGGAGCCGGAGTCCGCTTTCGATCCGACGCCGCGCGAGCTTTGCGCGGGCGCTGCCCCTGCCACCGGCTGGCCGCAGGCGTCGCAGAAGCCGGCATCGGGCGGAAGGTCGCGTCCACAGCCGGCACAGCCGCGGGCCAGGGACGCGCCGCAGCCCAGGCAGAAGCGCGAGTCGGGGCGATTCTCCCGGCCACATTGCGCGCAGCCCATCTTGCTCCTCTCGTGCACGGTATGGAATGGGTCTGCCTTGGACTTGGGAGTTTACTACAGGGACACGATCTCCGGCATCGCGTCTGATCGGGACGCCGGAACCCGGGCGGAGCTCGTGCGCAGCGGCCAGGCGAACGCCACGTGAACCGGTGAACGGTTAGTCGTTCAGCTCCCGGGATGCGGGTGACATTTCGACGTCGGCCGAGTAGCCTCGGCGCGTGCCGCAGGAAGGACTCGTCGCGGGCAAGGTTGCGCTCGTCACGGGCGGCGCCTCGGGGATCGGCCGCGCCACGGCACAGCTGCTCGCCCGCGAGGGCGCGCGCGTGCTCGTCGGCGACGTCGACGAGTCGGGCGGGCGTGCCACCGTCGCCGCCATCTCCAGGAGCGGCGGCGAGGCGCGCTTCATCCGGCTCGACGTGAGCTCCGAGTCCGAGGTGGAGGCCGCCGTCGCGACCGCGATCTCGAGCTGGGGTCGCCTCGACTGCGCGGTCAACTGCGCCGGCGTCACCGGGGCGTCCGGCACGCTCGACGGGATCGACCTCGCGGGCTGGAACGCCACCCTCGCGGTGAACCTCACCGGGGTCTTCTTGTGCATGAAGCACGAGATCGCGGCGATGGTGCGCCAGGGCGGGGGGGCCATCGTCAACATCTCCTCCGGCGCGGGACTCATCGCGGTGCCGGGCCTCGGGCCCTACTGCGCGACCAAGCACGCGGTGCTCGGGCTGACGAAGACGGCCGCCGTCGAGAATGCGCGCACGGGAGTGCGCGTGAACGCGGTCTGCCCGGGTAGCATCGATACGCCGATGCTGCGCTCCGCGATCGACAAGCTGCCGGGCATGGAGAAGATGGTTCTCGCGAGCCAGCCGGGCGGGCGTTTCGGACGCCCCGAGGAGATCGCCGAGGCGGCGGTCTGGCTCTGCTCCGACCGCGCGTCCTTCGTGAGCGGCGAATCGATGCTCGTGGACGCCGCCTCGGTCGCGCGCTAGGTCCGAGAGCTCCGCTCGCCTGCGGCTCGCTGCGCGTCGGCCGCCCTCCGGGCCGGCCTCCTTGCGACAGGGCTCCCTTCGCCTGCGCGTGGCTCTGATATGCTCCGCCGCCGAATGGCTGTTTCGGACGCCTTGTGGCGCCTCGTCCCGGACGTTCGCGTCCAGGAGCGCTCGCGCTTCGCCTTCTTCGGCGGACTCGTCGCGCTGCTCTCCTTCGCGCAGACGCTGGGCCTCGCGGCTTCCGAGGCGCTCTTCGTCGCCAAGCTCGGCGCCGGTGCGCTCGCGCCGGCCTTCATCGCGGCCTCGCTCGTCACCGTCCTGGGCTCGCTCTTCTACGCCGTCCGGGTTGGAGCCGTGCGCAACGACATCCTGTTCATTCGTTGGCTCGTCGGCGCGGCGATCTCCCTCGCGCTGGCGACGGGAGCCGCCTGGCGGGAGGTCGAGCTCGTCTACCCGGCGATCCTCTGCTTCTGGTACGTGCTCCAGGCGATCCTGATCAACCACTTCTGGACCTTCGCGAGCGACTACTTCGACACGCTGGCGAGCAAGCGCCTCTTCCCGCTCTTCACCGCCGGAACCTCCGTTGGCGGCGCGGCAGGGGGGCTCGCCGCGATGCTGCTCGTGAGTACCACGGGGCCCGTTGCACTGATCGCCGGCTGGTCTCTCTCGCTGGCCGGCGCGGCGCTCTTCGTGCGGCTGGCACAGCGAAGGCTGCGGCGCTGGGGGCTCTCGGTCGAGGACGAAGCCGACGAGAGCTCCATGGAAGGGCTGCGCGGAGCGGTGCGCTTCCTGGGCCGGTCGGCGCTCGCGCGCGGGCTCGTCGTATCGGTTCTCGGCATGGTGCTCGCGCTCTTCCTCGCCCAGTATCTCTACCTGGACGTGTTCGCCACGAGCTTCCCCGATCCGACGCAGCTCGCGACCTTTCTCGCCGCGTATCTCGCGCTGAGCAACTTCGTCGAGCTCGGGATCGAGATCTGGATCACCCCCGCGCTGATCCGCAGGTTCGGCATCCCCGGCGCGAACCTGCTGCATCCGCTGCTGATGCTGCTCGCCTTCGGCGGGCTCGCGGCGCGCTGGAACCTGGTGGCGGGCATCGGCGCGCGCGCGGCGCGCGAGCTGGCCGAGAACGCGATCGGGATGCCGGTACGCTCGCTCGTGTACAACGCGATGCCGGCGCGCTTCCGCGGGCGGATGCGCGCCCTCCTCGAGGGCATCGTCTTCTACGCGGGAATGTCGCTGGCCGGCCTCGTGCTGCTCGCGTTCCCCGATGCGGCGCCGCTATGGCTCTGCGGGGCCGGCGCGGTCGCCGCACTCGCGTACTTCGTCGCGAACCTGCGCACTCGCCGCGCCTACCTGGAAACCCTCGTCGCGCAGCTGCGCGCGGGTCGCCTGGACCTCGCGACCGTCGGGCAGGGGCTCGGCGCGTGGGAGGCGTCGCGACTGGCCGCGCTCTGGGAGCCGCTCGTGCGCGGAGATGGCGAACGGCCGTCGCCCGGGCTGCTCGAGCTCGCACCCCACCTGGCCGCGCGCGGAATCCTCGACCCGCTCGTCCGCGCGGCGTCGCATCCCGACGCCGGCGTGCGACGGGCGAGCATTGCCGCACTCGCAACGAAAGAAAGTACCGGGGGGGCGCTGGCGCTCGCCCTCGACGACCCCGACGCCGGCGTGCGCTTCGCCGCGTTGCGCGGCCTCGCGCGTCCGGGCGCGGACCCGGGCTTCCTCGCCGCGCGGGCGCGAGATCTGCTGGCCGATCCCGATCCAGGGGTGCGCGCGGAGGCGGCGCTGCACTTCGGCGACGAAGGCGTGAGCGTGCTCCTCAGCATGCTCGGGTCGGAGCAGGGCTCCGAGGCGGTGGCGGCGCTCGCGGTGGCACCCGCGGCGCTCGCAGCCGCGGTCGCGGACTGCGTGCGCTCGAGCTCGCCCGAGATTCGCGCCCACGCGCTCGAAAGCCTGGTGCGCCTCAAGTCTTTGCGGGGCGGCGAGGTGCTTCCGGGGGCAGGACAGCTGCTCGCGACCCTCGAGCTGTCGCAGGCGCTCGCGGATCCGCACTCCGCAGTACGGCGCGCCGGCCTGCGCCTGCTCGCCACGCGGCGAGAGCCCGGGGCGGTTGCGCAGTTTGCGCGGGCCCTCGACGACCCGTCGGCGGAGGTCCGCGCGGCGGCCGAGACGGCGCTCGCCGCGCGGGGCGCGGATGGCGTTGCGGCAGCGGAGCCCTATCTGCGTTCCGAGCGCGAGCACACGGCGCTCGCGGCGCTGCGGGTCGTGGCGCGCAGCCACTTGCGCGACTCGCGGGCCGTGCTGGCCTTCGAGCTGCGCCGTCTCGTGCGCGAGATCTGGTACCTCACGATCGCGACGGAACGACTGCCGGCAGCGGCACACCCGAGGGCGCGTCTGCTGCGCATCGCCTTCGCCGACGCGCTTCTCCGCGAGCACCGCCTCGCTTTCGCGGTGATCGCGTTGCTCGAGCACCCCTCGGTCGTGCGCAAGGTGGAGCGGGGTCTCAGCGACCCGCGCCTCCGCACCCGCGCGGATGCGCTCGAGGTGCTCTCGCACCTCGCCGACCGCGAAGCAGCGGGGCTGCTGGTGCTGCTGCACGAGGCGCCGCTCGCCGAGCGCGAGCGCGCCGTGGCCGGAATCGTCGCGGTTCCGACCGACCCCGCAGAGATCGTGATGGCGGCGCGCAACTCGCCGCTGCGCTGGGTGCGCGCCTCGGCCCGCGCCCTCGCACCACAGGAGGGCGATCCGCCCCCGGAGGAGACGACCATGGAGCGACTTCTGGCCCTCAGGCAGGTCGACCTGCTTGCACAGCTGAGCCTCGAGCAGCTCGAGGCGGTCGCACAGCTCACCGAGGAAGGCGAGTACCTCGCGGGCGAGCAGATCGTTCGCGAGGGCGAACCGGGAGATCGCCTCTACCTGTTGCTGGAAGGGTCCGTCCGCGTGGTGAAGGGGTACGCTACGCCACAAGAGCTCGAGCTCCGCACCCTGGAAGCCGTCGACTACTTCGGCGAGATGGCGGTCCTGGCAGACGAGCCGCGCAGCGCCACCATCGTGGCGGCGAGCCCCGCTCGGCTCCTCTCGCTCGACGGCGAGAGCCTGCGGGAACTGATCCGCGAGCACCCCGACATCAGCTTCTCGATCTTCCGGGTGCTGACCAGTCGCCTGCGGGCCGCCGAGAGTCGCCTGAGCGACCGCACCGAGCCGGCCGGGGCCTGAAGCCCGGGCGGATGGCAGCACCGGGATCAGGCGCTGGAACGCTTGCGCACTACACGCGAACGGCTCATCCTCGCGGCCTGAGGCAGAGCAGCCGGTGATCACGACCGCCCTCTCGACGCTGGTGGGAGCCCCGCGCGACCGGGTCTGGCGAGCGCTCACGGACCCCGCCGAGATCGTGCGCTGGGACGAGCGCGCGGTACAGCTCCTCGAGCCGGTGGCGCAGCCGCTCGCGCCCGGCTGCGTGCTGCGCTGGCGCTATCTGCTGGGCGGAGTCCCTCTCGAGCTGCGCGAGGAGATCGAGGACGTCATCCACGAAGAGCGGCTCCACGCCACCGCGCAGCTCGGCCTCTTCCGCTTCGAGCAGACCTTCAGCCTCGCCGATGACGCGGCCGACCCCGCACGCACCCGGCTCGGTCTGCGGATGACGGCGGGCAACGCCGTGCCGGTCGTGGGCGGCCTGCTCGACCGCTTCTCCGTGCGCCGTCAGGCAGCGGATTTCGTGGACTTCCGCCTGCGCGCGCTCCAGAAGTGGTGCGAGGCCGGTCAGCCCGTGGCGCCGGCGTCGTAGGCTCGCTCTCCGCCGGCGGAGCTTGCAGGCGCCGCCAGCGGCTGACCGGTCCCTCGGGACGCACTTCGCGTTCGCTCACGCGCTCCGCTTGGCGGCGGGCTCCGGCGGCTCCGCGGGAGGCTCCGAGAACCGGTAACCGACGCCGCGAACCGTCTCCAGGGCGGCGCGTGCGGAGCCGAGCTTGCGCCGGATGCTCTTCACGTGGGCGTCGATCGTTCGCTCGCCCTGGCCCGCATCGGGACCGCGCAGTCGCTCGATCAGATCACGGCGGCGAATGACCCGGCCCTTCTCCGCCTCGAGCGCGGCGAGGACGCGAAACTCCGTGGCCGTGAGCTGCACCGTTCGACCCTCTACCTCGACGCGTCCCGCGCTCACGTCGATCGACACGCCGCCGTTCCCCGCCGCCCGCTTCCCATCCAGGCTTCGTTGGTTATCGAAGGCCCGCAGCAGCCCTCGCACGCGAACAGCGAGCTCGGGCGCGTAGTAGGGCTTCGCGAGGAAATCGTCGGCTCCCGCCTCGAAGGCCAGGACCCGGTCGACCTCGCTCGCCAGCGCGCTCAGCACGAGAATCGGCATCCGCGCGGTGTCCGGGTTTCCCCGGATCATGCTGAGCAGGCCCAGCCCGGTGATGTCCGGAAGCGACAGATCGAGCACGACGAGGTCGAAATGCTCGGTTGCGAGCGCGCGCAGTGCTGCCTGAGACGTGGATGTCCCGACGCAGCCCGCACGGCTGCCCAGGCTCTCGGCAGTGTGCCGGAGCGATGCGGGGTCCGAATCGACGACGATGATCCGCTTCGTGTCGAACACGCCGGTTCTGGCTCCCTTCGCCCTCCAACCATCATGGGATACCACCACAGCGTTTCACGACGATGGCGCGACCGTGAGAATCCGATGGCGAGTCGGTGACGGTGCCTCGGCCGTGCGGCCCACTAGAGCTTTCGCGGCTCCGACGCCTGCGTTTCGGCCGACCCGTCCCGAGGGGAGAGCGACATTCTGGCGCCGATACGAGCTCGCTTCGATGTGTAGAGATCGCGAAATCTTCGCGAGGCGTGAGCATTCCCGCCACCTGGGGCAGCTAGTGTCCACATGCATCGGGGAAGGGATGAGAGGTCTCGATCGATGATCGGAACGTACGCAGCACCACGGATCGCGGCTTCGATGGTCGCGTCCGAATGGCGGAGCCTCGAGGGACCCTTCGTGCTCCGGATCGCCGAAGGCCAGGTGCTCGTGCGTGGCAGCGACGAGCTGATTCGGGCCGGACAGGGCGATCTGGTGTGCGCGCCTCGTGCCGTTTCGTGCTCACTCCGCCGGCTGGCTGGGAACGCGCGCGTCGAGCGCCTCGAGCTCGATCCCGCCTGGTTGGAGCGCGCCCTCTCGTTGACCGCGTGGAGCGATGCGCACGGCGACTCGTCGCGCCGCTTCGGATTCCGGGTGGATCGCAGCGGAACGGACAGGGCGCGCCGTGCGGGGCGCCTGATGCGCGAGATCGCGCAGGCGGAAGGGACCGATGATGAGGGCGTGCCGATGCTGCTCGCCGCGCGCAGCATCGAGCTACTCGGGCTCGCGCTCCTTCCACCCAGGGCTTCGTGCGCAGCGGGCACGGCGGCTCGTGGGCTGGAGCGGCGCGATCACTTCCTGCACGCCGTCGAGGCTTTGCGCCACGATTCGTTCGGGGACATCAGCCTGTCCTCCTTCGCGCGTCGGGCGAGATTCTCCGAGCGACACGCCTCGCGGCTCTTCCAGCTCGAGCTCGGGAGGACCTTTCGCGAGCACCTCGCCCTGCTTCGGCTCGAGCGAGCCAAGGCGCTGCTGCTCGATACGGAGATGTCCGTGATCGATGTCGCCGGCGAAACCGGTTGGAGCTCGCTCGCTCACTTCAACAGCGTCTTCCGTCGCCGGGTGGGATCGACGCCGAGCCAGTTTCGAACCCGCTCGGCACAGCGCGATCGCTCCCGCCTCGTTTCCTGAGGGCCGTGCCGCAGGCGATGTCGTAGAGCCACGCCAGAAGCGGCGTGTCGCCACGGTAGGCGCCGATCGCGGAGATGGCTGTCGCGAGCGTATCCTCGGTGAGGAACTCGGCCTCCCGGGTACCCATGCGCTGGCGCATCGCGAACGCGAAGACGAGGTGGAAGCTTCAGCGGCTCTGCGGCGCGGTCGCGAACGCCGCCTCCAGCGCCGCTTCGATCTCCGGGACGAGCTCCGGACTCCAGCTGCGCTGGAGCAGCACGCGACCTTCGTTCGTCTGGAGGATCAGCTCCGGGAGAGGGGACTCTCCGGCCAGCAGGGAGCGGGTGTAGGACTCCGCGAGGTGGTCGTAGACGAAGGGCACCGGCCATTTCAACGCGCGCAGCTGCTCACGCACTTCGGCGTCGGGATGCTCGCCCTGCGGCAAGAGGATCGTCAGCACCCCGTCGCGCTCGCGCAGGGGGGCGAGCGACTTCGCGAGAGCGGCGAAATCCTTCGCAGCCGGATCGGCGAAGACGGCGAGGAAGCCGCGCTGCTGGATGACCGTTTCGAATCCGAAGGGGCGCAGCGTGGCGGATGCGGAATCGACCAGGCGCGGTCCGATCGCCAGCGCGAAGTTCGGCGCCGACTTCTGGAGCTCGCCGCGACGGACCCGGTCCGCCCGCTCGACCAGATCCGTGGCGTCGACGGGGACCTCGTACCTGCCGTCCCGCCCGAAGTCGATGCGCGCCGACCCGGACGCCTCGACCCTGATCAGCACGCCGAGCAGGCCGGAGGGGAGGGCGGCGCCGCCGCCGGCCGGCCGCCAGGGCCGGGTGAGCGCGACCTGATAGGGCCAGAAGCGCTCGCTAGCGAGCAGCGTCTGCTGCGTGACGACCGGCGCTCCCGCGTCTCCCGCGTGGTATTCGGGCAGGCTGCCCGCGCTCACCGGGTCGGCAGGGTCTGCTCGGAGCGAGCTCGGCAGGATGACCGCTGGAGCCACGAGGAGCAGGACACGCAGCCAGGGCGCTTGCATCGGTCGATCCATCGCTGGAGGCGGGAACCGCCATCGATCTGGATGGCGGTTCCGCGGCCTCCCCGGGAACGCGGTGATCAGCGGCGGCGACGGAGGCGATACAGGACCGCGAGGGTCAACAGCGCCGCGGGAGCCTGGAGGGCCATGCTCGGCTCCGGTAGCAGCACCACCGCCACGTTGTCGATGATCGGCTGCCCGCCCGAAGGGTCGAGGCTCACGCGTACGTAGGCCGTGTCCGTTAGGGCGGCCACCAGCGGCGCGCTGAAGGGCGTGTCGCTGGTGGTGAGATTGAACGTCGTCATCGGGCTGTAGGCGATTCCGTCTGCGGAGAACTCGACGCCCACGTCCGAGCTGCCGGCGAAGGTCCTGCCGCCGAGGCTCAGCTCCCAGTGGTGGGTGGGCGGGGGCGCGCCGCCGAGCTGGGCCCTGAAGACGGCCTGCACCGGCTCGGGTGCGGTCATGCTGAGCCGGTTGAACAGGGGCTGACCGGCGACCTTCAGCTCGTTCTTCGAGTCGAAGTCGACGTAGCCGGGGGCCCCCGGCGCGCTGCGGTTCGACTCGAGCGAACCCCTCGCCGCGCTGGGGAGGAACCCCGGCGAGTTCGGGTCGACGGACGTCGACCCGAAGCTCCCATCGAAGTAGAGCGTCCCGAAGGCCGCTGCCGCGGGCCCCGCACCGGGGGCCGAAGCCGAGTTGGAGTAGTTCGCCGCGAGCGTGTTCGAGGGGACGAGGCTCAGGTCCTTGACCAGGGACCCGTCGGTCGCGTACTGGGAGAAGTCCCAGCCGGCGACCGTCGCGGCCTGAGCCGAGGCTGCGAGCCAGACCACAATCGAGGCGATCAGGGGTCGCGTTCTCATGGTTCGAGATCCTTTTTCCCGGAGCTTCCGCTCCAGGTCTGGTTGCTTGCGCACTACGCGTCCGGGCCCGCCCCCGATCAGTTCGACAGCAGCCCGGCCTGGCTCAGGGCCGTCCAGCCGGTCGTCCAGATCCCGGGCACGGCGGGCTCGGTGCTCGAGAAGGCACCCCGGTAGGTGGCGGCCGGGTCGAGCCCGAAGACCACCGGCTCGGCGCCGCCGCCGCGGCAGGTCGGATCCACCGTGTTGACCGGGCGCGGGTCGATCGGCGCGGACAGCAGGCTCGAATCGAGCTTGCCCGCCACTCCCGTCGGCAGGAACGCGGAGTTCTCGTTCACGAGACCGGCGAACTGGAGGGGAGTCGCGGCGTAGCAGTTCGCGCTCAGCGGCGCCGGGGCACCGAGGGCGACTGCCTCGGCGTTGCCGTTGGCGATCGCTACGTCCTCGCAGGGCAGGCTCAGCGCTCCCACGTTCTGGAAGGTCGACGACTGCGCGGCGGCGAGTCCGGCCGTGACGTTGGTGCAGGTCGCGAAGCCCGGCGCCCCACCGTCTCCCGGCGGGTTCGGGATGTCGAAGCCCCGCGCGGAGCCGGTGTTGACGACGATGCTGTTCCACAGCGCGCCGCCGTAGCCGTTGCGCATCTGGATGCCGGTGTTGGCGGACGCGTCGGAGACCGAGGGGTTCGCTCCGTCCGGCGTCGACCCGATCACCGTCAGGTTGTAGATGTTGGCGTTGGAGAAGGGCCAGGGAGCCGCCCCGGGTCCGACGAGGTTCACGTTGGAGCAGGTTTCGTTGAAGTCGTCGCCGTCCCACTCGCCGGCCTTGTCGCCCGAACCGGTCCCGAAGAGCGCTCCGCTGTTCTGGTTGAAGTAGGGCATCAGACCGAAGAGGAACTGGTTCAAACCGGTGTATCCCTGGTCGAGGTCGAAGGTGTCGTCGCCGGCGAACGCGACGTGGAGGTAGCGGCCGCTGACCGTGCCGCCGAACCACTCGATCCCGTCGTCGAAGTTCGCGTACACCTCGATGAACTCGAAGACCGTACCGTCGCCCACGCCGCCGAGGCTCACCCCGTTGAGCTCGTTGCTCGCGCCGATCTCGTCGCCCGCGTGGCGCACCGAGACGTAGCGGAGCGCGCCCGAGCTGTCGTGCGCTTCGACACCGCCGTAGGTCGCATCCGCGACCGGGAAGCCGGGGACGGTGAGACCCTCGATGACGTTGAGGCCGGCGCCGAGGCCGGCGCAGTTCCCGACGTTGATCGGAGCATTGCCGAGCACGACGAGGCCGCCCCAGAGCGCCACGTTCGCGGTGCCGTCCGCGGCGAGCGGCGCGAGCGGTTGCGCCTCGCAGTCGTCGTCGAGGAAGGCGTCGCCCAGCACCCAGGTATCCTCGAAGCCGTCGAGGTTCACGTCGTCCGCGACGCCATCGCCCGGCGGCAGCAGCGTCGTGTTGTTCACGTTGTCGACCGCGGCGGTCGTCATGATGATCGGAGCGCTGGATGAGCCCTCCGCGCGGATGCGACCCGTCTGCGTGACGATCAGCGCGCCGGGGCTCCCGGCGACCTGGCCGGGGACCACCGGGCCGGAGCGCGGCTGGCCACGGACGATCGTACCCGCG
Source organism: uncultured Spirochaetales bacterium (assembly GCA_964413375.1). Lineage (GTDB taxonomy): Bacteria > Myxococcota_A > UBA9160 > UBA9160 > SMWR01 > CAZUYC01. Next base: position 12,820 of record CAYPSI010000113.1, read on the forward strand.
GTGATCGTGAGCGTGGCGCCGCTCTTCACGAAGATCGGCTGCTGGAGGACGATCTCTCCGCTCCAGGTCGTGTCGACCACGACGTCGGCAGCGACGAGCGTTTCCGGATCGGACGCGCCGCAATCCTGCGCACGCGCGTTCCCGGAGACGGCGACGAGAGCGAAGGCCAGCGTAGCGAAGAGCGTCTTATGCATCGTGTTCGTCTCACCCTTGTAGGTTGTGATTTCCGCCTGCCGTGGCACCGGGCAGGGCCGGCACCGACGCTGCGATCGTACGCGGCCGGAGGCGCGGCTTCCTACGATATGTGGCCATCCATCGATGGTTTGCGGACATCGCGCCGCGAAGATTGGATGGCGAGGATCGCACGCTCGTGAGGCGCGTCTCGCGCGAGCCGCTCGGATGGCGCTCGACCGAGCGATCTTCACGCGCCCTTCATGGAGTTCACGGGAGAGTCACGGGGCCTTCGCAGCTCCGCCGCGCCGGCGAGCGTCGTTCAGAAGGAGTACTTGATCTGGAACTTGAAGTCCCGTCCGACCTCGACCTCGCGCTCGGGAATCCGCTCGCTGGTCTGGTAGGGATCGTAGACGATTCGCCGCGTGCTGTTGGTGAGGTTCTTCATCTGCACGGAGAGGGTCAGTCCGCGCCAGATCTCCTGGCTGACGATCAGATCCAGCTGGCCATAGGAATCGATGTAGCGGTCGGGGGCCAGGGACTGGGTGACGTTGTTCGGTCCGATGAAGGCGCTGCCGGCGGCGTCGAGCACGTCGCTGATCGCGTAGAAGGCGAGGGTGACCTTCGTCCCCCAGTCCGGCTGATCGAAGGTGATGTCGGCGTTGACGATCCACTCGGGCTGCCCGAACAGGCGCCGGCTCGAGTCGAGGCTCGAGTACTCGGCGGCCACCCCCGGCCTCGTGCCGAAGAAGGGCTGCGCGCGCGTCAGCTCGGCATCGATCCGGTCCACCCGGGCGTGGATGTAGGTGTAGTTGGCACCGATGGTGAAATAGTCTCCCCCGTCGTAGCCGAGCAGATCTCCGACGAAGCCGAGGTTCTTGCGCGTCTCGACCTCGATGCCCCAGACCTTCGCCTGGTTCGGATTGTTGAAGAAGGTGCGATAGAGGGCGCTCGACGACTGTTCGAAGTTGAGCGGATTGCGGATCACGATGCTCTCGATCGGCTCGTCGATGGTCTTGTAGAAGCCGCTCAGCGCGACGAGGTCCGCGAAGTCGCCGAAGGCGTACTCGATACGCAGGTCGTAGCTGTCGACCGGGGAGAGCTTCAGCTGGGGATTGCCGACGATCAGGTCGTCCGAGGCGGGCTCGACGGAGACGTAGAAGCCCATCTCCCGGAACGAGGGCCGTGCGACGGTCTTCGACCAGGCCCCCTTGACGGAGACCCCTTCGAGCGGGCGGACGGCGAACCCGGCGGTCGGAAGCACCTGGAGCTCGTCGATCTCGCCGTTGACCAGCGACAGGATCGACTCGCGGTCGACGAGATCGACGCACCTGCGCCCCGGGTTGCTGGGAGTCGGGCACGGAGTGTTCGGGCGATCGATGCCCAGGAGATCCCCGTTGAACGTGCTTCCCGGGGGCGGCGGGGTCGAGACCTCGGGGAAGAGCACGCCCCCGACCCTGCGCTGCGGGTTGTCGAGCTGATCGAAGAAGAGGTAGGCCTCCGGAAAGGTGGCCGGCGCGCCGAAGCGCAGGTCGCCCGTGAACGGTTGATTGCGCGAGTCGATGAAGATGTTCTCGAGGCGAACGCCGCCGAGCAGGTCCCACCGCTCCCAGAGGGTTGCCTTCGAGCCCACGTACCACGCCCAGATCTCGCGAGTGGCGTCGTTCTCCGTCTTGCGCATGAAGCTGGGCTCGCCGTTGCGCTTGTCGATCTGGTCGAACACCGCCCTGCCGAGCTGCTCCTGCGTCTCGCCGAGGATCGCGAACTGCGAAGAGCCGCTCACCGTGGGGCTCTCGAGAAAGCTCGAGTCGACGCCTCGGGTCGCGTGCTCGTACCAGCCCCCGCTGTTCACGCTCACGTTGAGCATCTCGGAGAGTGCAGTGGTGTAATCCCCATCCAGGCGGCCGAAGCCCTGGCTCTCGTCCACGTCGACGGCGTTGTAGAAGGGGCCGCGATTCGCAGCGTATCGCCCGGGTCCGAGGGCTTCCGGCGTGGCCGGAATGCCCGGAGTCTGGACCTGGTCGTCCGGCTCGTAGAAGTAGCGCGCACCGCGGGCCTCCTCCTCCTGCGTGGTATGGGCATAGTTCCCCGCCCAGCCGAAGTGCAGGCCTGGAACGGCGTCGATCCAGTGCTCGCCGTTGAGCTGGGTGACCAGCAGGTCGCGTTCGCGCTCGAACGATTTGCTCTCGTAGAAGTTGGTGAACCAGAGCGGTCCCCGGGCGGGACCGTCGTTCGCCGTGGCCCGCACCGACCTGAAGACCGCGCTGTTCGTCGCGAAGCCGTTGAACAGGAAGGTGTTGACCTCCTCCCCCGCGTCGGCGAAGACGCCGTAGTCGAAGTTCGGCAGGTAGCCGTTCTCCTTGAGCTGCACCACCTCCTGCTCCTTGCGCGTGTAGAAGGTGGAGGCATCGAAACGGTGATTGCCCGCCTCGTCGGCGTCGAATCCGAGACCCAGGTAGCCGGTTGACTGCGCCGAGCGCTCGCTCGTGGTCAGATCGAAACGGCCGCCGCTGAGGAAGAGCTGGCCGAGCGCGAGGTCTCCCGAGCGCGTGGGCTGCTGGCCCGGGAGGCAGGGCTGGCTCACGCTGTTCAGGCACGGCCTCGGCTCGCGCGCTTCCTGGAACCCCTCCTCCGTGTCGTAGTCGACCTCCCAGTTGAGCAGCGCCTTGTAGCGGACTTCGTGTCCCTTGAAGTCCCGGCGTCCGCCGATCAGTCCGCCGTACTCCTGCTCGATGGTGTCGGCGCCCTCGGTCTCCTTGCCGACCGGAGATCCGTCCCTGTACTCCAGGAAGCGGTCGATCGCGTTCGTGTTGAAGCCGGCCTTGGCCTTGAGCGCCAGCTCGAATTCCTCGGGATAGTCGTGCGTGACGATGTCGATCGAACCGCCGGAGGAGTTGCCCGGCGCGCCGGGTGCGAAGGTCTTCGCGACGACGAGATTGCTCACGACCTCGGAGGGAAAGAGATCGAGCGGGACGGACTGCCGGTCGGGATCCGGGCTCGGGACGGGAGCCGAGTTGTAGGTCGTGCTGCTGTAGCGATCCTCCAGTCCGCGGATCACGGCGAACTGCCCCTCCACCACGTTGACGCCGGCCACGCGCTTGAGACCTTCGGACACGTCGGTGGCGGCGAACTGCGAGAGCTCCTCCGCGCTCAGGACGTTCAGGAGCTGGTCGGAATCGACCCGCAGCTGCAGCGATTCCATCGCCATCTCGGAGCCCACCACCACGAACTCCTCGATGCCGGCTCTCGGGTCGGACGTCGTCTCGCGCGGCAGCGGCGGAAGCGGGAAATCCGCGCGATTGCTCTGGTCCGGGCGCACCGTGAAAGCGTCCTGGGTGGATTCACGGTACCCGGATGCGCTGAAGCGGAGGCTGTAGCTCCCGGCGGGAATCGACGCGAACTCGAAGCTTCCGTCCGCGCCGGTCACCCGGGTCTCCTGCCGGGCTTCGCTGCCGTCAGCAGGCGCCGGCCAGACGACCACCACCGTCGCCCCCTCGACGGGCTTGCCGGTCTCCCCATCGAAGACCTGGCCGAGCAGCCTCGCGTCGCCAGCAGCGGCTTCGCCCCCCGCCCGCCCTTCCACGGCGTTGGCCGCGCCGGACGCACCGGCGCCCTGCGGAGCCTGGGCCCAGGCTGGCGCGCTCAGCGCTGCCACTGCGAGCAGACCCGCGACGAGCGTGGTAGCCCCCACCGGAAACGCCCGGCGCAAGGCATGCAGGGGATTCGCGTTCATGTCATCCGGGGAGAACCGGAGTCTATTCGGGCTCGAGCCCGGGCGGCTCCACGTTCGTGCGAGGAGATCGCGGCGAATCGGTGACGAGCGCGGGAGCTCCGGGGGCCGGGCGAGGCTATCCGCCTGCGGCATTGATCGCCCCGACGCTGACCTCCTCGATCCCGCCGAGCTTCACCTCGTCCATCACCTCGGCAAGGATTCCGACCGGAGCCGCCTTGTCGCCGATCACGATCACGGTGTCGTCGGGCCTCTCGACGTGCAGGCGCTCGATGACTGGACGCACCTCCCGAAGGTCGACCTGGCGCCTGTCCATCCAGATCTCACCGTTCGAGCGGATCGCGATCAGGATGTTGCCGCTCTCGTGGTGCTCGGCGGTCATCGCTTCGGCGCGGTCCACGCTGATGCCCGCTTCCTTGACGAAGGAGGTGGTGATGATGAAGAAGATCAGCAGGTTCAGGACGAAGTCGAGCATCGGCGCGAGGTCGATGTTGACCTCCTCCTCCGGGCGCTGGTGCCGCACGCGAGCGCCTCCCCTTCATCTCGTCGCGCCGAAAGAGACGTTCATGACGCCTCCCTGGCGCACCTGGTCGACGATCTCCACGAGCAGCCCGGTCCCGGCCCTCGCGTCGGCGACGATCATCACCCCGTTCTCGGGCTTGAGCGCGTGCATGCGCTCCACGTTGGCCCGCACGGCGCGGATGTCGACGAGACGGTCGTCGATCAGGATCTCGCCTCCAGCGGCAATCGCGATCAGCAGGCTCCCGGCCTCCTTGGCCGGCGCACCGACGCTGGCCGAGGGCCGGCTCACGGCGAGGCCGAACTCCTTCGCGAAGACCGCGGTGATGATGAAGAAGATCAGCAGGTTCATCACGAAATCGAGCATCGGTGCGAGGTCGATGCCCGTCGTCTCGCCCCGATGCTTGCGCATGTGGCTGCGGATGCGCATCTCAGAGCTCGAACGAATCGGCGAGCAACTCGGCCTGCCGCCTTGCCCGAGATTCGAAATAGAAGATCGGATAGAGGCCGGTGATGCTGACCGCGAGACCGGTCAAGGTGCAGATCATCGCGTGGGAGACGCCGCTGGCCATGGTGCGCGCGTCGGCGGAGCCGCGCAGCGCCATGGAATCGAAGACCTCGAGCATTCCGCTGACCGTTCCGATCAAGCCCAACAGCGGAGCCATGGGCACCAGCACCTTCATCAGTCGCAGGTTGGCGGTCATCCCGGCGCTGAAGCGCGAGATCATCGCCTCGCGAACCTGGCGGGCGCACCAGGACTTGTGATCCGTCCGCGAACGCCAGCGCGCAAGCGACTCGGTCGTCTCGCGCGGGAGAACGCGGGAGAAGTACAGGGCGCGTTCGACCACCAGGGTCCAGAGCAGCAGGCAGGTCAGAAAGATCCAGACGACGAAGGGACCTCCTCCCTCGAACAGGTCGGTGATCGCCCGGTAGGGAACGAGCAGCGACAGGATGATGGACTCGAGCACGGCGCTAGCCCCCGCTCGCCGGGGACCGGCGGCCGGCCTGCGAGTTCTTGCGCTCGACGAGTTCGGCCAGGATGCCGGTGCTCTGCTGATCCAGCACCTGCGTGACACCGTCCGAGAGCGACCCGAGCGCCGCGTTGGCGAAGAGCAGCGGGATGGCGATTCCGAGGCCCAGGACGGTCGCGATCATGGCCTGACTGATGCCGTTGGCCATCAGCTTGGGATCGCTGGAGCCAGACTCGGTGATGCTCTGGAAGGTGATGATCATGCCGATCACGGTGCCGATCAGGCCGAGCAGCGGACCGGCGGCGACCGCCAGGCGCAGGAAGCCCTGGAAGCGCTCGAGCGAGGGCAGCTCGCGAAGCACCGCCTCCGAGATGCGCAGCTCGGCGACCTCGGCTTCCTCCTCGATCCGCGCCGGGTCTCCGCTGAAGCTCCCGAGCACGCGACCCAGGGGATTGTCGCGGGTGGGTCGATCGAGCTGCGCGAGCTGGCGCCTGACCGCGATGCGCACGCGGATCAGATAGAAGAACTGATAGAGCGCGCAGAGTGCCGCCACGCCGCCGACCGCGATGATCACGTAGCCGACGGCCTCACCCTTCTCGATCCGCTCCCATAGATTCGGCCTCTGCACGTACAGGGAGAGGAGCACGCCGCGCGACGGATCGACGACCGACCTCGTGTATCCCTGGCGGGCCGTCTGGACCTCGGAGGCCAGCTCCCGGAGCTCGGCACCCGGCTGGCGCGGCAGGACGGTCAGCGTGTTCACGCCCGGGTTGAAGGCGAGGTATTGCCCGTCCGACATGGCGATGAAGCTGCCGACCCGGACGACCTCGGCGTCCTGCTTCTCGCCCTGTGCCGTCACGATCTGCGTCTGGAAGCGCGTCACGCGACCGGTCTCGCTCATCTCGCGCAGTATCTCGAACCACAGGCGCTCGAGATCGGAGCTCGAGGGCAGGGCCTTGGCCTTCGCCAGCCCCAGGAAGAATCCGTCGCGACCCGGGTATTGGACACTGACCAGCGAGCTGTAGACGATGTTGGAGAGGTCGGCCGCCACCTGGCGCGTCACGCCGAATAGCTCGCCCAGGTTTCCCTCGCGGGCCTTGAGCAGGGTCTCGAGATCGCTCAGCTCGAGCTCGTGGGCGTCGAAGCTCGCCGAGACCTGCTGGGTGTGCTGCTGGGCGGCGTCCCGCGCCCGGCGAGCCTGCTCCAGGAGCTCCTTCTGTCGCTCGCGACTGGCGAGGAACTCCTGCTCGCGAGCGGCATTCGCCCGTTCCTCGAGGGACCGGAAGTTCCTGGTCTCCTCGATCAGGTCATCGATCGTCTCGGCGGAGGAAGCGACGGCCACCGCCGCGGAGACCGCGAGGACGAGGGCCCTGAGGATCCCATGCGGACTCATGATCGGCCTTCCGTCGGAGCGGGAACGGGAGCGATCAGCAGGTCGGGGGCGCTCGCCTTGTCTGCGACCGCGAAGCCGTGCTTGACGGCGCTCCGGTAGGAATCGTCCGCGATCCACTGCTTCTGCGCGGCGTCCCAGTAGCCGGTCTCCTCCCCGTCCAGGTTCTGGTACATGAGGGTGACCCGGCCGATGCGCAGGAAGCGCACCGTGCGGGCGTCCTCGCCCTCGCCGAGATCGCCCTGGTAGGCCTCGAGGGTACGACCGTAGTCGGTCTCGATCTGATAGGCCTCGACGATGCGCCGGTACTTCTCGGAGACCGTCACATCGGCGCGATTCATCGCGTCCCTGAGCGAGGCGATCCGCTTGCTGCGCTCCTCGAGCTGGAAGGGCACGTCGAGCTTCACGAAGCGTTCGAGGGTGTCGAGCATCTTCTGCATCAGGGGCAGCACTGCGCGCGACGTGGTCTCGATCTCCACGAGCTGCTGCTTCACGAACTCGATCTCGGCGATCTGAGACTCGACCTGCGACGAGAGCTGCTTGCCGTACTCCAGCAGGCTCTGGGTCTCCTTCAGATACTGGCGATACTGCAGCAGCATCTCGCGCGTCGCGTCGCTGAGATCGTTGATGCGCTCTTGAGACGCGGCGGCCGCCGCGTCGGTGGCGAGCTGCTCCTTCAGCACGGGCTGGATCGATTGCTCCGCTTCGGCCTTCGCCTCCGGCGCTGCGTACCACGCCGCCACTCCGGCCAGGACGGCGGCGAGGGCCAGGGAGGTCTTGCTTGTCTTGTGCGTCATGTCTCCTCTCGGGTGTCGGTCGAAACTGTGCGCGGAGCCGCTCTTCCCGGACGGATCACCCGGCCCGGGAATCCGATCTCAGCCGGCCGTGCCGGCGATCGTCCGGCTCGCCTGGAGCTCCCGGTCGATGTGCTCGATCCAGCTCTCCGCCTGCTGTCGCGTTCCGCCCGACTGCTGGGCCTGGGCGAACCAGCCGCGGGCCTCCTGCAGTTGCTGCTCGTTGTAGTAGGCGATTCCGAGCAGCAGCTGTGCGGCGCCGGGATCGGCGAGGCCCCCCTTGGCGAGGCCCTTGCGGAGCGCCGCCGTGGCGGGCTCCCACTCTTCCTGCAGCAGGTGGATCTGGGCGAGGCGGACGTAGAGGTCACCCTTCGGCGCCAGCTCCGCCGCGCGCGCGAGCGGCTCCTCGGCCTTCGAGGCGTCGCGCGCCAGGATCCAGCCGATGCCGAGCAGCTCGAAGGCCTCCGCATCCTCGTGGATGCGCTGATCCGCGATCTCCTTCTCGAAGATCTCCGCTGCGCGGTAGGGAATCCCGCGCAACAGCATCAGCTGCAGCAGGCGGCGCAGATCGCGATCCTCCGTCAGCAGGCCCTTCCGGTAGGCGATCTCGAGCACGCCCAGAGCGCGGTCGTTGTCCCCGCCGACCCCGTACAGCGCGGAGAGCTGCAGCCAGTAGCCCTTTCCGGCGTTCGGGTAGCGCGCGAGGAGCCCGTCGAGCACCGGCGCCGCCGCAGCGTAGTCCTTCCGGGTCAAGTGGATGGCCAGCAGCAGCTGGAACCACGCCTGCTGCGGTACCTCCGCGATCTCGACCGCCTTCTTCGCCGGCAGCAGAGCGCCGTCGAGATCCTCGAGCTGGTAATGGGCGACGGCCAGCATGAAGTACCCGACCGAGTTCGGTCGCTCGACGGTCTGGAACCACTCCGTGAGCGTCGCGATCGTGTCCTTCCACTGCCTCTCGACGCCCTGGATCTGGGCGATCTGGAACAGCACGTCCGCCCGGTCCGCTGCGGGCAGCGCATCCTCGACGAGCGCCTGCCTGAGATGCTCGATGGCGACGGCGTTGTCGCTCCTGCCGTAGGCCGCGTAGCCGTAGAGGCGATGGGTCTGCGCCCGCTCGTGAGCTCCGAGCTTGGGCAGCCGCAGCTTCCCGAGCGCGGCCTCCGCCTCCCCCCAGCGTCCCGCGTCGAGGTGCTCCCTCACCTTCGAGAAGGTCTTCGACGTTCGCGGCCGGATGGCGTACTTCCGACGCTCCTCCCGCTCCTGCTTCCTGGTCTTCTTGCTGGCGGGCTGCTCGTCAGCCTGGTTTCCGACTTCGCTCCGGTCACCTGTCGTCTCCCCGGCGAGAGCCGGCGAAGGCGGCGACAGCACGAGCGCCCCGAGGGCGAGACCGGCGAGCAGACGTCGCAGGACTAGAGGTGACATCGATCAGCTCTCCAACTGGAAGCGGATGCGGACCTGGACGTTCGGGCGTTCGACGGGCTTTCCGTCCTGGACCTTCGGGTTGTACTTCCAACCCTTCACGGCCTGGAGTGCGGCGCGGTCGAAGATCGTCCTCGGCTCGGCATTCAGGACGATCGGGTTGCGGACGCTTCCATCCGATCCGACCGTGAACTGGACGTCGACCCAGCCCTCGATCCTCTTCTGCCGCGCCTGGATCGGGTAGTCGGGCTGGATCCGCACCTGCGGCACGGCGTCGCGGTCGACCCCCCCGCCGACCGCAAGGTCGCTGGCGGCCAGACCGACTCCGGCACCGCCCGCGCCGAAGCCCGAGAAGTCCACCGACGGCGCGAGCGCGGCGAGGTCCGCCCCCGGAGCAACGCCGAGCCGTTCCGAGCTGGCCACGCTCTCGGCCTTCGGCGGCGGAGCCGGCTTCTCGATCTGGGGCTTCACCCTTCTCCTCTCCTCGACCGCGCTGTCCCTGCGCAGCCGCACGAACTCGATCTTCCGCGGAGGCTCCAGCTCGTCGATCGCGCCGCCAGCACCCATCAGCACTCGAAGCAGCCAGAAGAGGCCCACAGAGATGCCGGAAGCAATCAGAAGTGCCAGCGGAAGCCGAAGTCGTGTCAAGGCTTCCTTCCTAACAACAGCGGCTCGTCCGCAAGCGCGACGTCGGAAACAATTCTTATCAGTTGGTCGGTACGCACGTGGGTCGCGACCATGACATGAATGCGGCTATTCAGAGGCGATTTCGTGAATCTCCGGAATGCCCCTTCCTTGGTTAGGATCTGCGCCGTGCACTTCGTGATCGAGCGTGAGCTCCCGGCCCGCAGACGGCTCGTCGTGCAACGCTCCGCGGCCCCCTTTGCACGCGGCGTTCTCTCCCTGGTGGCAGCGCTGGGGACGGCGTGTGCGAGCGAGCCGGACCCGACGGCGGAATCGCTTCAGCCCGTCCGCGTTCGCATCGGAGCGATCGGACCTGCCGCGATCGATACGGCGAGCAGGGCAGACGCTTCGCTTAGGGAGCGCATCGAGCAGCTCGTGGACCTGTTCTGGCAAAGGGGTTGCGGGGGCGGCGATTTGAGCCGGCCACGCATGCAGGACACACTCTATCCGGACGTGGTATGCAGGCTTCCCGGCCGCATGGCCGACACCGTCGTGGTGGCTGCGTACGTCGATCCGCGGTCGGAGCGAGGCGAAGATTCGACGGGGCTGGCTCTCCTGCCCTACCTGTATGCCGCCTTGAGCGTCGAACGTCGTGAACACTCCTTCGCGTTCGTCGGTCTTGCGCGGCGATCGCGGGTTGGCCTACGCGAGGACACGAAGCGTCTCGAGGAGTCTCGGCGCGATCAGGTCCGAGCCATCGTGGATCTCCATCGACTGCGTGAGGGCTCGTCGTCGATCCTGTTCGATTCATCCGACCCGAGGCTGCACCGCGACCTCTCCGCAGTCGGCCTCGCCAGCGGCCAGCCCGGCGAGTCGCTTCGCCTGATCGCGCTTCCCGGCGCGAAGGGGTGGTTCCCGCAGCGCGGCAGGATCCCGATGATTAGAATGGCGTCACCGCACCCGGCGCAAGCCGTGGCGGAGACCGCGGCGAGCGGCGCTGGCGTCGCGGGCGATCGCGAGACGTTTCGCTCCGCGGCGCGCACGCTCGCCATCTTCCTCGCCTACCTGGACGAGACGCTCCGCCTGCCCGGCGAGCCCCCCGCGCTGAAGCCCGGTGACCCGTAGGGATGGGCGAGCTGGACGGGGAGCGCTTCGCGAGCGACCACGCGACGCTCGACGCGGTGATTCCGCCGCCGACGATCACCACCGCGCCGCGCGAGACGCACACAGCGTAGCCGAGCAGCGGTCGCTACGATCGCGACCCCATGGCGGCGACACTCAGGGGCCGAACGCCTGCTCTCGCAGCCATCGCGGCCGCGATTGCGGGCTGTGCAGCATGGCCGTGGTCGGAGCGACCGCTGCCGCCGGCGCCGGCGATGGATGCGGCACGCATCGAGGCCGACGTGCGCTGGCTCGCGGACGACGCCCGCGAGGGGCGGGGAGCCGAGACGCAGGGGCTCGAGGACGCGGCCGAGTGGCTCGCCCAGGCCTTCCGCAGCGCCGGCCTCGACCCGGGCGGCGACGACGGCGGCTATCTCCAGCGCTTCGAAATGCCGGTCTCGCTCCGCGTGGCGCGCGAAGCCCTGCGCGCGGGGTCCGAGAACTTCGCCGCCGGGAGAGACTTCGCGGCGCTGCTGTCGAGCGGAGACGGGAGCGTGCGCGGGCCGCTCGTGTTCGCCGGCTACGGGATCTCCGCGCCCGAGCAGGGCTACGACGACTGGGCGAGCACCCCGATCGAGGGAGCCGTCGTGCTCGTCCTCGAAGACCGCCCCGGTGGGGACGCGAGCCCTTTCACCGGCGTGCAAGCCGATGCCTTCCTGTCGCGTGCGCACAAGATCTCGAACGCGCGCGACCGGGGCGCGCGAGCGGTGCTGCTCGCACCCTCGACCCGCGACGGGGAGCACGCGGATGTTGACGAGGCCGGCCCGCCCTCCGCGAACCCGAGCCAGCGCTCGAGCGGGATCCCGGTCCTCTCGCTGTCGCGCGCCGCCGCCGAGCGCCTCGTCGCCCTTGCCGGCGGGACGACGCTCGGCGAGCGACAGCGGCGGATCGACGCAGCGCTGGAGCCGGCGTCGGAGCTCCTGCCGGGTGTCGAGGTCGACCTCGAGGTGCAGATGGAGCGCCGGATGGGGAGTGCGGCAAACGTGGTCGGGATCCTCGCGGGATCGGACCCACGGCTGCGGCGCGAGGCGATCGTGGTGGGCGCCCACTACGACCATCTCGGTCGCGGAGAGTTTGGATCACTCGCGCCGGAGCAGCGCGGCGAGATCCACAACGGTGCCGACGACAACGCCTCCGGCACGGCCGGAGTGCTCGAGCTCGCGCGCGCCTTCTCGAAGGGCCCACGCCCACGCCGCAGCCTGGTCTTCGCGGCCTTCGCCGGAGAGGAGATCGGACTCTTCGGCTCGCGCGCCTACGTCGAGGCGCCGGCGCTTCCACTCTCCGACACCGTGGCGATGCTGAACCTCGACATGGTAGGTCGCCTCCGCGACGGAGGGCTCTCCGTCTTCGGCACCGGATCCTCTGCGGGCTTTCCGAGCCTGGTGGGGCGGGCGCTGCGAGGCCTCTCCCTCGATGCGGCCTTCAGCGAGGACGGCTTCGCGCCCTCCGACCAGACGAGCTTCTACGCGCGCGGGGTCCCGGTGCTGATGTTCTTCACGGGCGCGCATCCGCAGTACCACACGCCCGAGGACGACGCGCCGAGGATCGACGCCGCGGGCGAAGCGCGCGTGCTCGAGGCCGTCTATCGCGTCGCGCGGGAGCTCCTCGACGCCGACTCGAGACCCGAGCTGGTGGCGGCCGTGGCTCCGGCGGCCTCGCGCGGAGGCGGCGGCTACGGACCCTACCTCGGCACGGTGCCGTCCTTCGGCGAGGCGGAGCTCCCGGGCGTTCTCCTCCAGGGCGTGGCGCCGGGAAGCCCGGCGGAGAAGGCCGGGATCCGCGCCGGGGACAGGATCGTGAGCTTCGACGACGCCTCGGTCGCAAATCTCGAGGAGTACGCGGCACGCCTCTATTCCGCACGCCCCGGTCAACAGGTGCGGATCGGGCTGCTGCGCGGCGGTCAGCGCGTCGAGGTCGTGACGACGCTCGGTCGGCGCCGGTGAAACTCACGGTCTACGGGGCCGGGGCCGTGGGCCTCGTCGTGGGAGCGCGCCTCGCGCGCGCCGGGAACGAGGTCGTGTTCCTCGTGCGCAAGCCCGGCGTGGCCGAGCAGATCGAGGCCCGTGGCGTGCGCTTCGAGGATCCCGCGAAGGGCGACGCGTGGAGCGCGCGTGCCCGCGCGGTGGCCTCTGCGGAGGAGCTCCCCGAGGAGTTCCGCGCGGGAACGATCCTCTTCTGCATGCGCGCCTCGCAGACGGCCTCCGCGGCGCAAGCCCTCGCCCCGGTCGCGCCGCGCGCCTGCGTCGCGAGCTTCCAGAACGATCTCGACAACGAAGCGATCCTGGCCGAGCACTTTCCGGTCGTGATCGGTGCGCCGCTGCGGCAGACCTGCACGCGAACGGCTTCGAACCAGGCACGGGCGATCGGTGGCGGGCGCGTCGTCCTCGGGCGCCATCCGAGCGGCGGAGGCCCGGAGCTCCTCGCGCTCTCCACCCAGCTGCGCGCGGCGGGCTACGAGGTCGGCATCTCGGAGCGCATCGCCGAGGACCGCTGGCTCAAGCTCTGCGTGAACCTGACGAGCGCGCCGAACGCGCTGATTCGCCGTCCCGATCATACGACGCGCGCCTTCGTCGAGATCAAGGCGCGGCTGCTCGAAGAAGCCCGCGACGCGCTCGCCTCCGCGGGGATCGCGGCGCGCTCCTGCGACGCGCGCGACCGCTCGCTCGACGAGGAGATCGAGTGGCAACGCGCATCGCTCGCGCGCGGCGAGAGCGCACGCCGCCTGCCGATCTACAACCAGGTATGGGCCGCGCTGCGCCACGGCGGTCCGCTCGAGGCCGACGCCTATCACCGGCGGATCCTCGAGCTGGCGGCGCGCGCGGGTCTCGCCGCACCGATGAACGCCCGGGTCCTCGAGGTACTGCTTCGCCAGGCAGGGAGCGAAGCCGGGCCCGAAAGCGTCGAGGCCTCCGAGATCCTGGAGCTCTGAGCGGCCCGACATGTGCCCGGCGGCGGCCTACGTCCCGGCGGCGGCGACGCTCTCGTGGACGATGCCGAGCAGGAGCTCGAGGTCCGCGTCGGGGATGTTGAGCGAGGGGGTCACGTACACCACGTTCCCGAGCGGGCGCAGGTAGCAGCCGCGGCGCCGCGCCTGCGCGAACACGTTCCAGCCGGCTCGCGCGAGGTATCCGGCGTCGCCGTCGAGGTCGAGCGCCCCGATCATCCCCAGCGAGCGCACCGAGGCAACCCCCGGAAGTCCGGCCATCGCGGCGAAGGCGCGCGCGATCCGCTCCGCCTTCGGCTTCACGCCCTCGAGCACCTGCTCGTCCTCGAAGACGCGCAGCACCTCGAGCGCGACGGCGGCGCCGAGCGGGTGCCCGCAGAAGGTGTGCCCGTAGTAGAAGGCGCGCTCCGGATCGCCGAGGAAGCCCTCGAAGACGCGCGGCGTGGTCAGCGTCGCCGCCATCGGAAGGACGCCTGCGGTGAGCCCCTTCGCCGTACACAGGATGTCGGGAGAGACGCCTGCATGCTCGCAGGCCCACATCGGCCCCGTGCGGCCGTAGCCGGTGAAGACCTCGTCGAAGACGAGCAGCAGATCGTGCCGATCGCAGAGCTCTCGCGCAGCGCGCAGGTACGCGGGGTCGTAGAAGCGCATGCCGGCCGCGCCCTGCACGATGGGCTCGAGCACCACGGCCGCGATCCCTCGCGCGTGCTGCACGAGCGTCTGCTCGAGCGCGTCCACGCAACGGTCGAGCGAGCCCGGCTCGAGCGGAGGCGGGAGGTGGTGGCACTCGAGCAGCGCGCCCTCGAAGGGGCGGCGGAAGACCTCGACGCCGCCGAGCGCGGTGGCTCCGAGGGTCTCGCCGTGAAAGGCGCCCTCGAGCGCGACGAAGGCGCGGCGCTCCGGGTGACCCTGCTGCGCCCAGAACTGGAGCGCGAGCTTCATCGCCACCTCGACCGCCGTCGAGCCGTCGTCGCTGAAAAAGACGTGCTCGAGGCCGGCCGGCGCCACCGTGCAGAGCGCCTCCGCGAGCTCCGCGGCGGGCGCGTGGGCAATGCCCCCGAGCGCCGTGTGGCACAGGCTCCCGGCCTGGCGGCAAAGCGCCGCGACGAGGCGCGGGTGCCCGTGCCCCAGGCTCGACGACCACCACGACGCGTTTGCGTCGAGGTAGCTGCGCCCATCCACATCGACGAGGCGGGAGCCCTCGGCCCGCTCGATCACGAGCGGGTCGCCGCGCTCGCGCCACTCCTGCATCTCGGTGTAGGGGTGCCATACGCGTCGGCGATCTAGCTCGACGACTCGCTCGCGCAGCCCCCGCGTGCCGCTCAGAGCACGAGCTCCGCCACGAGCCGCAGCGCGTCGACCTGACCCGTGCCGAGCAACATCGTATCGACCGGAGAGTCCTTCCAGGCCTTCACACGCTCGGTGATCCGCGCGCGGGGACCGACGAGCGCGACCTCGTCGACGAGCGCGTCGGGCACCGCCGCCATCGCCTCGGCCTTCTTCCCGGCGAGGAAGAGATCCTGGATCTGCGCCGCTTCCGCCGCGTAGCCCAGACGCTTCGCATAGTCGTTGTAGAAGTTCTTCGCACGGGCGCCCATGCCGCCGATGTAGAGCGCGAGCATGCCCTTCACGGGCATGCGGCACTTCTCGAGGTCGTCCCCGAGCACGACGCTGACGAAGGGGGCCACGTCGAAGTCGGCCCGACGCCTGCTCCCGCCGGCCTTGGCGAGGCCGCGCGCGAGCGGGCCCTCGACGACCTCGGCCTTGGCCGGGCTCATCCACACCGGGAAGACGCCGTCGGCGACCTCGCCGGCGCACTCGAGCCCCGGCTCGCTGATCGCAGCGGTGTAGATCGGGATGTCGGCCCGGCCGTGCAGGATGCTCTTCAGCGGCTTGCCGAGCCCTGTCGCACCCTCACCCGCGTAGGGAATCTGATAGTGGTAGCCCTTGTGCTCGAGCGGCGCTTCGCGCGCCAGGATCTTGCGCACGATGGTCACGTACTCGCGGGTGCGCGTGAGCGGCCGACCGTAGGCCACACCGTGCCAGCCCTCGATCACCTGCGGGCCGGAAGGCCCGAGCCCGAGGCGGAAGCGCCCCCCCGAGAGCACGTCGAGCGACATCGCCGTCATCGCCGTCATCGCGGGCGAGCGCGCCGGCATCTGCATGATCGCGGTCCCGAGCCCGATCCGCGTGGTGCGCGCTGCGATGTAGGAGAGCGGGACGATCGCGTCGTTGCCGTAGGCCTCGGCCGTCCACACCGAGTCGTAGCCGAGCTTCTCGGCCTCGAGGATGACTTCCCAGGGGATGGTGAGCTTGGGTCCGAAATTGCTGGTGACGAGTCCGAGGCGCATCGGGGGGCTCCTTTCCGGGGGATTCGTAGGGCTGGCTAGCTTACCAGACTCACGTCGAGGGGGAGTTCGATGGCGAAGGTCGTGCCCTGCCCCGGCTCCGACTCGACGGCGATCCGGCCGCCGTGGCGCTCGATGATGCCGTGGGAGAGCGAGAGGCCGAGGCCCGTCCCGACGCCCACCGGCTTCGTGGTGAAGAAGGGGTCGAAGATCCGGCTCCGGATCTCCTCGGGGATCCCGGGCCCGTCGTCCGTGAACTCGAGGCGCACGCCTTCCGGGATCCTGCGGGTCGTGATGTGGATCGTCCCGCCCCCTTCCATCGCGTCGCACGCGTTCATCAGCAGGTTCAGGAAGACCTGGTTCAACTGGCCGGCGTAGCAGCGTACGCGCGGCACGTCACCGTAGTGCTTCTCCACGCGGATTCGCGTCGTGAAGCGCGGTTCCATCATCGCGAGGTTGCGGTCGATCTCCTCGTGGAGGCTCACCTCCTGGATCTCCGCCTGGTCCATGCGCGAGAAGGTCCGCAGGTCCTGCACGATCTTCTTCACGCGCTGCGTGCCCTCGCGGCTGCGCAGGATCAGCTTCGCGATCGCCTCCCGGATCCGCGTGGTGTCGGCTCCCTGCGTCTGCGCATCCGTGAGCTTCTGCACGTACTCGTCGAGGAGCTGGAGGTTCGCATGCACGAAGCCGATCGGGTTGTTGAGCTCGTGCGCCACGCCGGCCACGAGCTGGCCGAGCGACTTCATCTTCTCCGCCTGCATCAGCTGACCCTGGATCTCCCGCAGCTCGTTCGTGCGCTCCTCGACGCGAGCCTCGAGCGTCTCGTTGAGCTTCGCGATCTCGTCGAAGGCCTTGGCGTTCTCGATGGCGATCGAGCTCTGGTTCGCGAGCGTCCGCAAGAGCAGGCGGTCGTCCCCCGCGAGCCGGTCGCCAGAGAGCTTGCGGCCCACGGCGATCACGCCGAGGAGGTCGACGCCGTAGAGGATCGGGACGAGCAGCTCGACCTCGAGCGTGTCGTACACGTCCCGACAGGCCTCGCGGCTCTCGAGATCGTGTTCGTCGTCGAAGTCGGAGCGCGTCAGGTCCTCGCGCCGCATCCACAGCTGCTTCCAGATCGGGTGGTCCGAGGAGATCTCGAGCGCTAGCGCGGCATCGTCCCACTCGCCGCGCGACGCGATCGGGCGCAGCATGCGCTCCTCGTCCTCCACCAGCAGCACGATCGCCCGCTCGACGCCCATCGTATCGGTGAGCGCCACGAGGATGCGGTCCGCGATCTCGCCCAACGAGAGCATCGAGACCATCGCCTCGGAGATCTCGCGCACGGCCACGCGGTAGGCCGCGCGGTCGCGGTCGAAGAAGCGGTCGGCCAGGCTCTGCATCCGGTCGCGCACCGGATTGAAGAGGAGGATTGCGATGAAGAGCAGCGCCACCTGCGCCGAGCGCGTACTCACCCCGAAGTCGGACACCAGGCTGTCCGCGAAGGTGATCAGCAGCGCGAAGGCGCCGGTGATGCTGATCGAGGCGATGCCGTAGGCGGCCGAGGAACGGGCCACGTTGCGCAGGTCGAAGAGCTGGCGGTAGACGATCCCGTAGCCCACGGCCACCGGGAAGACGAAGGTCCACAACAGCGCCAGGTAGAAGGGGTAGGGCTGCTGCGTCAGCCACTCGACCAGGAACACCGCGAGCACCGGGACGAAGCTCACGAGGGCTGCCAGCGTGACCACGTCGGCGGCCTCGCGCATCGGACCGTCGCGGTGGCGCCGCCGCTCCACCGCGAGGATCCCGAGCGAGAGCCACACGAGGGAGGCCATGTAGAAGAAGGCGAGCTCGGAGCAGAGGCCGGACGGAAGCCCCAGGCGACCCTCGGCGAGTGTCAGCGCCACCAGCAGACCGGCTCCCAGATAGGGAAGCACCTGGATGCGCGGATGGCGGACGACCCAGCCCGGTTGGATCGGATAGGTCGTGAAGAGATGGAAGGTGGTCGCGCCGATCAGCGGCGCATTGACCAGCAGGTGCAGGGTGGCACCCTGGATGTAGTCCGTGTGGAGCGTGATCGCGAGCTGTACCGCCAGCGTGCAGCAGAAGAGCAGCAGCGCCCAGGCCCCGGAGCGCTCGGGCCGCAACCAGTAGACGACCGCTCCGGTGCCGAGGTAGATGATCGCGACCACGAGCAGGAGGCCGTGCACGAGCGAATCGAAGGGGCGGTAGAGCTCCGCGATCGGAACGGGGGGCAGCTCCGCCGTGAAGCGTCTGCCGTCTGGCTTCTCGATCTCGTAACGGCTCGGCACCCCCGGGTGAAGTTCGGCGTCGGATCCTTGCGCGGTCGGAACGAAGGGCCGCCCGTCGAGCGCAACGACTCGGTCGCCGATCGCGATCCCGGCCGCCGCGGCCGACGGATGCACCGCGTGGACGACGGCGAGCCTTCCGAGCCTCGCAGCGTCGAAGGGGTGGTCCACCCCCATTTCCGGCGGACCCAGCGCACCGACCGACGGCAGGATCGCGGACAAGGCCCATGCGATCGCGAGGAACGCGGTCGCGCGACGCATCGGATGGGAGGAGGTCGGGCTCATCGAGCTCCGGGCACCCCCGCGCATGCTAGCCCGCATCGCCAGCGGGAGCCCGAAGGAGCCGCGGGGTCGGGGTCGCCGCCGCAGCAGCCGCGTCGGCGCGACCGGCCGCGAATCAGGGCTGCGGCCGAGGCTCCGGGAGGGGCAGCTCCCGCAAGGGATCCGGATCCGCGCCGTACCCGTAGCCGCGGTTGTCGAGAGCCTCCACCCGCGCCGTGCCCGGGGCCCGCTCGGCCTCGCGACGCCGCAGGCTCTCGATCACCGCGGCCATGGCTGCGCCGTCGCCGCCAGCGTCCGACGCCTGGCAGGCCGGCGCGGGGGGCGGCGAGGCCGAAGCAGCTGGCTTCTCGGCGGCTCCGCCCAGCAGGCACACCGCCGCGGCGATCACCCCTGCGCCCCAGACACGCCTGACCGCTCCCGGTTTCATCGCATCCCCCGTGATACCCTGCGCCTTTCTCCATCGACGCGGCGACGCGCCGTCTTGACCGGGCGGATCCGTCGCCTGCGCGAGCGCTGCCGGCCGGCTGCGCGCCGGCGGGTCCGACGGAGGGCGCGTGCAGATCGTCACCTTCGAGCGTCGCGACGACAACGCGGATCCGGCGGGCCGGCGCGAGCACTCGATGAGCGACGAAATGGCCGGCTTCGAGGGGCTCGAAGCGGTGGCCGTTGGAGCGCGCCGCCTCGGCTCGATCCTTCCGACCGGCGCGCACGCCGGCGCGGTGGTCGACCTGAACCGGGCCCTCGCGATCAAGCTCGCGGACGAAGATTCGGGGGCACCGGAGGCCGAGGCCGATTCGCTGCTCCCGACCGAGATGATCGCGTTCCTGCGCCGCCTGCCGGGCTCGCTCGCCGCGGCGCGCAACGCACTCGATTTCGCGCTCGACGCCCTCTCGCGCTACGACGCGCCGGACCTGCTGCGCGCCGGCGTCGTCGCGCCGCGCTCGGGCGTGCGCCTGTGCGCCCCCGTGCCGCGCCCCGGGAAGATCGTCGGCGTCGCGCGCAACTATCCCTCGCATGCGGCGGAGCGGGGGTCCACCACCACCCCGGAGAATCCGGTGCTCTTCCTGAAGGCGCCCTCGGCGGTGATCGGACCGGAGGACGAGATCCTGCTTCCCTCCTGCTCCGAACGGGTCGACTTCGAGGGCGAGCTCGCCGCGGTGATCGGCACTCGCGCGCGCGAGGTCTCCCCGAGCTCCGCCCTCGCCTGCGTCTTCGGCTACTGCGTGGCCAACGACGTCACCGCGCGCGACATCCAGGACAAGCGCGGCCAGCGATCGATCGCCAAGTCCTGCGACAGCTTCGCTCCGCTCGGCCCGGTGCTCGTCACCGCCGACGAGGTGCCGGACCCGCAGGACCTCGCGATCCGCACCGTCCTCTCCGGGGAGGTCGTGCAGAGTGCGCGGACCAAGGAGATGCTCTTCGGCGTGGCGCGTCTCGTCTCCTTCGCGTCGCACCTGATGACGCTCGAGCCCGGCGACGTGATCCTCACCGGAACGCCGGCCGGCGTCGGCGCCGCGCGCACGCCGCCGCGCTGGCTCCGCGACGGAGACATCGTCGAGGTGGCGATCGAGCGCGTCGGCCGTCTGCGCAGCTACGTACGCGGATCGGGCGTTCAGAGCGGCGTGTAACGGATCAGCACGCGGCTGCCGTCGGCGAAGCCCTGCCGGAAGCGGTCGCGCCAGCGCCCGATCTCCTCGGGGTACTTGAGCTCGTAGCTGGCGATCAGGCGCTCGAGCAGCGCCGCGTCGTTCACGACCGCTGCCCGCGCGTCGAAGGACGGCGCCTGGCGAAACTCCTGGTTGTGACCGACGAGCTGCTTCCAGGTGCCGTGATCGCCAACCCAGATCCGAGCGCGGTCGAGCCCCTGCAGGACGGCGCGCGCCTTCCAGCGCTCGCGTGCGGTGATCAGCACCACCGCGCCGTCGAGCCAGCCGAACCAGACTTCGCCGTGGCAGCGGCTCTCCTTGCCATCGGCGCGCAGCGGCGAGACGTAGACGAAGCCGCTGCGCTCGAGCGCGGTGTCGAGCGCCGGCTCGGCCGCCGCGGCGCGCGCCAGCCCGCGCGGCGCGAGGGCGGCGCCGAGCGCGATCAGCAGGAACTCGCGTCGCTGGATCAGATGCCGGATCCCTGGTCCTCCTCGTCGACGTGGATTCCGCACTCGCGGGTCTCCGGATCCTCCCACCACCAGCGGCCGGCGCGCAAGTCCTCGCCCGGCGCGATGGCCCGCGAGCAGGGATCGCAGCCGACGGAGGGATAGCCCTGGGCATTGAGGCGGTTGGTCGGGATCTCATGAGCGTGCACGTAGTCCATCACCGCGTCGTGGGTCCAGTCCGCAATCGGGTTGAGCTTCACGATGCCCCCGTTCACCGGGTCGAACTCGACCTTCGGCACCTCGCTGCGCGTCACGTTCTGGTCGCGGCGCAGCCCGGCCACCCACGCGTCGAGAGTCGAGAGATGGCGGCGCAGCGGCTCGACCTTGCGGATCCGGCAACACAGCTGGCGATTCTCGATGGACTCGTAGAAGAGATTCACGCCCTTGCTCCGGACCATCGCCTCCACGTCCTCGGCGCGCGGGAAGACGACCTCGACCGGCTTGTCGTAGCGCTCGCGCACGCGGTCGATCAAGTCGTAGGTCGCCTGCGGCAGGCGCCCTGTGTCGAGCATGAAGACGCGCGAATGCGGGTCGATGCGATGCATCATGTCGAGCAGCACGAGCCCTTCGGGCGCGCCGAAGGAGCACGACAGTGCGATGCGTGGGGCGAAATTCTTGATTCCCCAAGTAAGGATTTCCTGGGCGCTCAACATTTCGGGCGCCCCAGAGGAGATGAATGACAACGCTTCGTCGTTCAAGGAGTTCTCGGTAGTGCGGGCGCTCGCAGGCATTGCCATGACCCCGTCAAGATATCCGGAACCAGGCGGCCTGCCAAATATTCCACAGTTTCAACTCGTAGAATAGTCGAGTGGCCCGAGCCTGCGTACCGCGCTGGGGTCCCGCACCCGGCCGGCCAGGCTCGCGATGCTCTCACCGCACCCGGGGTGTACGAGATCCGCCGCCAGATCGCACAGCGGCTCGAGCGCGAAGGCTCGCTCGTGCAGCCTTGGATGCGGCACCACCAGACCGGGCAGCTCGAGCACCAGGTCGTCGTAGAGCAGCAGATCGAGATCGAGGCGTCGCGGCTCGTTGCGCACGCCGCTGCGCGCGCGTCCCGCGCGCTCCTCGATCGCGAGGAGTTCCCCGAGGAGCGCGCGGGGGTCGAGCCGCGTGCGCAGCTCCACGGCGGCGTTCAGGTACGCCCGCTGCGGCGGCGGGCCGATCGGATCGGTCTCGTAGACCGCCGACACCGCTTCGACGCGGATCTGTGCGCTCGACTGGAGCGCCTCGACGGCGAAGGCGAGCAGCGCCGCGCGGTCGCCGAGGTTCGAGCCCAGGGACACGAAGGCGGTCGAGAAGGCTCGGCTCACCCCGCACAGGGTACAGCTACACTTTGCCGCCGTGCCGCCCTTCGAGCAGCTTCCGCCGCGCCTGTGCACGCCGGTTCCGGGCCCCCGCTCGCGCGCGCTGGCCGAGCGGCTGGCCTCGGTCGAGAGCCGCAACGTCACCTGTGTGCTGCCGACGCCGCCGATCTTCTGGGAGCGGGCGAGCGGCTGCAACGTCTGGGACGTCGACTCAAACCGCTACGTGGACCTCAGCGCAGGCTTCGGCGTCGCGAACGTCGGCCATTCGCACCCCCGGGTCGTCGCCGCGCTACAGACCCAGGTGCTGCGCCTGCTCCACGCTCTCGGCGACGTGCATCCGGCGGACACCAAGGTCGAGCTGCTCGAGGCCCTGGTGCGGCGCTTCCCGGGCGGCGGCCCGGCGCGCGCGGTGCTCGGGTCCTCGGGGTCGGACGCGGTCGAGGCTGCGCTCAAGACCGCGATGATCGCGACCGGGCGGGCCGGAGTCGTCGCCTTCGAGGGGGCCTACCACGGGCTCACGCTCGGCGCGCTAGACGCGACCTTCCGACCGCTCTTCCGCGATCCCTTCGCCGCGCGCCTCGCGCGCGCCACGCGCTTCGCCCGCTACGGGGACGCCGATGACGCGCTGCGCGAGGCCCGGCGCGCGGAAGTTCCGATCGGCGCCATCCTCGTGGAGCCGATCCAGGGGCGCGGCGGCGAGCGCATCCCCCCGCCGGGCTTTCTGCGCGAGCTGCGCGCGCTGTGCGACCGCGAGGCCTGGCTGCTGATCGTAGACGAGATCTACACCGGCTTCGGTCGGACCGGTCGCTGGTTCGCGTGCGAGCACGAGGGCGTCGTCCCGGATCTCTTGTGCGTCGGCAAGGGGCTCGCCTCGGGAATGCCCCTCTCGGCCTGCATCGGCCGCGCCGAGCTGATGGATCGCTGGCCGCCCTCGCAGGGCGAGTCACTCCACACGCAGACCTTCCTCGGCCACCCGCCGGGCTGCGCGGCTGCACTCGCCTCGCTCGCGGTGATCGAGGAGGAAAGGCTCGTCGAGCGCTCCGCGGCGACGGGTGCCCGCGCGCTCGCCCACCTGCGCGAACGACTCGCCAGCGCGGCAGGAGTGCGCGAGATCCGCGGGCGCGGGCTCCTGCTCGGGATCGAGTGCGACACCCCGGGGCGCGCCGCGCGCGCCTGCGCCGGTGCCCTCGCGCGCGGCGTGATCGCGCTCGTCTCCGGAGACGACGGCCGTGTGGTCTCCCTCACTCCTGCGCTCGGCATCGACCCGGAGCTGCTTGGGAGCTGCCTCGATGTGATCGCGGAGGAGCTCGCGTGAGCCGGACCCGCGCGCTCCTCGAGGCGGATCTCCTCAGCTGGATGCGCGAAGACGCCTGGCGCCCCGACGACGCGCGCTTCGCAGGACTGGCTCTCGAGGTCTTCGCGTTCCAGTTCGAGCGCTGCGAGCCCTACCGGCGCTTCTGCACCCGACGCGCTGCGACACCGGATCGCGTCGAAGACTGGCGGGCGATCCCGCCGGTGCCGACCGGTGCGTTCAAGGAGGTCCCGCTGCGCTGCTTTCCCGCGGAGCACAGCGTCCGCACCTTTCGCACCAGCGGTACGAGCGGGGCGGCGCGAGGCGAGATCCACCTCGACAGCCTCTCGCTCTACGAGGCCTCGCTGCTCCCGACCCTTCGCCGCCATCTGCTTCCGGACCTCGCGCCGGGGCAGAGGGCGCTCATCCTGGCACTCGCTCCCCCGCCCGAGGAGGCGCCGGATTCGTCGCTCACCCACATGTTCGCGACCGCGATCGCGGCCTTCGGGGCGCCCGGGAGCGCCTTCTTCGTATCCGACGGCGCGCTGCGCGAGAAGGAGCTGCAAGGCGCGCTCGAGGCTGCGGGAGAGGCGCCTCTGCTGGTCGCGGGAGCGGCCTTCGCCTTCGTGCACCTGCTCGACGCGCTCGAGCGCGCGGGCGCGAAGCTCTCGCTCCCCGCGTCGGCACGCATCATGGAGACGGGCGGGTTCAAGGGGCGCACGCGATCGCTGCCGCGCGAGGAGCTGCACGCGGCACTCGCCGATCGCCTCGGCGTCCCCACTCGGCGCATCGTGAACCAGTACGGCATGACGGAGCTCGGGAGCCAGTTCTACGACTCGACTCTCGCCGAGCCTGGCAGCACGCGCCGAAAGCTCGGACCGCCCTGGGTGCGCGTGCGGATCGTCGACCCGGAGAGCGATCGCGAGGTCTCCGCGGGCGGGCCGGGCGCGATCGTCGTCCTCGATCTCGCCAATCTCGCGAGCGTCTCCGCGATCCGCACCGCCGACCTCGGACGCCGCGTCGGCGACGGCTTCGAGGTGCTCGGGCGCGAGCCGGGCGCCGAGGAACGCGGCTGCTCGATCGCCGTCGACGAGCTCCTCGGCGGCGCGAGCGGGTGACGCCCGCCGAGCTGCGGGCGCGGCTCGCGCAGCTGCGCGCGGCCGGGGCCGAGCTGCGCGCGCGACCGGCCCGGGAGACGCTCGACGCCGTCGCCGGCGTGCTCGATGTGTGGCGCGACCCGGCCTCCGGCGCGCGGGCGGCGCTCGAGGCGGAGCTCCCCGCGGCGACCGGGTTCTCGCCGGCGATGGTCCGCGAGGGGCTCTCGCGCGCACTGCGGGGATGGAGCGGTGACGCGCTGCGCGCGCTCGTGGACGCGGAGCTCGGCGGCAGCGCGGCCCTCGACGGAGAGGGATCGAGCGCCGCGGCGGGCTTCGACGCGACCAGCGTGATCCTCGCAGGTGCGATCCCGATGCCGACGCTGCTGGCTCTCGTCGTGCCGCTCGTACTGCGCTCGCCGGTACTGGCGAAGGCGGCAGCGCGCGATCCGGTGACGCCGCGCCTCGTCGCCCGGTCCATCGCAGAAGTCGACGCCGGGCTCGGGCGCGCGGTCGCGGTGGTCGAGATCCCGCGCGACCAGGCCGAGCTCGGGGCCGCGCTCCTCGAGGCCGACTGCATCTGGGCAACGGGGTCGGATGCCGCGGTGGCCGCCCTGCGTGCCCGCGCGCAGGGCGCGCGACGCATCGTGGCCCACGGTCACCGCCTGTCGCTCGCGCTGCTGGGGCCTGCCGCCGTGAGCGGCCAGGCGCTCCGCGAGGCCGCCAGCGGCCTCGCGCTCGACATCGCGCTCTGGGACCAGCTCGGCTGTCTCTCTCCGGTGTCGGTGCACGTGGTCGAGGCCGATCCGGGAGCCTGCGATCGCGTCGCGGAGGCGCTGGCCGCAGCGCTCGCGGCAGCGGAGGAGCGTTGGCCACGCGGGCGGGTGTCGGCGGCCGCGGCCGCCTCGATCGGGGCGGAGCGCGACGAGGCGGAGCTGCGCGCTGCGACGGGTCGCCGCATACGGGTCTTCGCGGGCCCGGGGACGGCCTGGACGGTCGTTCGCGAGGATGCGCCGGCGCTGCGGACCGCGCCGCTGCACCGCTTCATCCGGGTACACCCGGCCGGGTCGACCGCTGAGCTCGCCGCGGCGCTGGCCCCCGCGGCACGCCACCTCGCCGGGGTCGCGATCGCGGGTTTCGGCACGCACACCCGGGATGCATCGCGCACGCTGGCCGCTCTCGGCGCCTCGCGCGTCTGCTCGCCCGGGACGCTCCAGACGCCCCCGCTGGCCTGGCACCACGAGGGCGAGGGCGTCCTGTTGCCCTTCGCCCGCTTTACCGATGTCGAGGTGGAGGAGTAGAGTAGGAGGGGCCGTGAAGATCTACCTCGTCACGCCGCGGAACCCTCCGAGCTTCTGGACCTACGACACCATCCTCCCCGTCCTCGGCAAGCGCTGCATCTTCCCGAATCTCTCGATGCCGACGCTGGCCGGGCTCACCTCGGACGAGCACGAGGTCGTGCTCTGCGACGAGAACGTCGAGGAGATCGACTTCGACGTCGATGCCGATCTGGTCGGCGTTACCGGCTACATCATCCACAAGCCGCGCATGCTCGAGATCGTGGAGGCCTTCCGGCAGCGTGGCCGCTTCGTCGCCGTGGGGGGGCCTTTCGCCTCGCTCTGCCCGGAGGAGTGGCGGGGCCGCTGCGACGCACTCTTCGTGGACGAAGCCGAGGAGACCTGGCCCGAGTTCCTGCGCGATTTCGCAGCGGGCCGCGAGCGCGCCGAGTACCGCCCCGACGAGAAGCCCGATCTCACGCGGGCGCCCGCGCCGCGCTTCGACCTGCTCAAGGTGGAGCGCTATCACGCGCTCACGATCCAGTTTTCGCGCGGCTGCCCCTTCACCTGCGATTTCTGCGACATCATCGTCGTCTATGGCCGCAGGCCGCGCGCAAAGACCGTGGCACAGGCGATGGAGGAGATCCGCGCCTGCCACCGCCTGGGCGCGCGTCAGATCTTCATCGTCGACGACAACTTCATCGGAAACAAGAAGCTCGCCAAGGAGCTGGTGCGCGAGATGGGAATCTGGGGCGCAGAGCGGGGCTGGCCGATCGATTTCCAGACGGAGGTGTCGCTGAACCTGGCGCAGGACGAGGAGCTACTGCGCTTGATGCACGCGGCAAACTTCACCACCGTCTTCGTCGGGATCGAGAGCCCGCGGCGGGAGTCCCTCCGGGAATCGGGAAAGACCCAGAACATCCGCGGCGACCTGCTCGAAAGCGTGCGGCGGATCCAGGCGCACGGGATCCAGGTGCAGGCCGGGATGATCGTGGGTTTCGACCACGACGACGAGTCGATCTTCGAGGAGCAGCTCCGCTTCATCCAGGAGGCGCGAATTCCCGTCTCGATGACCGGGATGCTCCAGGCGATGCCGAAGACGCCGCTCCACGAGCGTGTGGCGCGCGAGGGAAGGCTGCTCTCCGCTTCGACGGGCGACCAGTTCGTGTTCTCGAACATCATGCCGCGGGGCATGAGCCGCCGCGCGCTCTACGAGGGCTACCGCCGCCTCGTGCATCAGCTCTACGACTTCGGCCACTATCGCAAGCGGGCGCTCGCCTATCTGATGCACCGCGGGCACCAGGTCCACGGCGGACGCAACGTGCGCCGAGGAGACCTCGCGCGGCTCGGGCGCGTGCTCCACGAGACGGTGATCCGCGGGGGTCCGCGACGCGCGTGGTTCACGCTCTCGTTGCTCGGCGCGACGCTCCTGCGCAGGCCCTCCGTCTTCAAGGAAGCCGTCTCCTTCGCGATCGTTCACAAGGCCTTCCACAGCTACGTCGAAGCGCTGATTCGAGACCTCGACGCCCGGGTACGGGAACTGCCGGACGCGCGATGAGCAGGGGCGGCTCCTTCGCGCGCTTCGCCGCGCTCGCGCTTCTTCTCGCCGCGGCCCTCGCCGCGGGTGGCGGCGACGCCCGTGCCGCGGAGATCGACTGGACTCCCTTCGCGGAGGAGGACGTGGTCGAGATCCTGACGGTCGATCCCGACGGCGAGCCGCGCGAGACCAAGGTCTGGGTGGTGGTGGTCGGCGACGCGGCCTACGTGCGGACCAACGACTCGCGCTGGCTTGCGAACATCCGCCGTGACCCCCTGTTCCGGATGCGCGTACGCGAGCGCGAGTTCCCGCTCCGCGCGGTGGAGGCGACGGAGCGCGAGACGATCGAGCGCGTCGAGGCGGGCTTCAAGGCAAAGTACGGCTTCATGCAGCGCGTGATGAGCACGCTGCGCCTGCGGGAGCCGACGGTCCTTCGCCTGGAACCCGGTCAGCGCTAGAGGGCGGGCGGCCGTGTAGTCTCCGGGATCGTTCTCCCCGGAGGCCCGCGTGTCCCCCCTTCGCGCCGAGCTCCGCAAGATGCTGGCCCTTGGGCTCCCCGTCGCGGGAACCCAGGTCAGCACCATGCTGATCGGCGTGGTCGACGCGATCATGGTCGGGCACGTCAGCGTGGACGCGATGGCGGCCGCGGCGCTCGCGAACGTATGGATCTGGGCGACTTTCATGTTCGCGCAGGGCATGCTGATGGGACTCGATCCCATCGTCGCGCAGGCCCACGGCGCCGGCGACGGCGAGCGGGCCGGGCGCGCGCTGCACAGCGGCGTCGCGATGGCGCTGGTCCTCTCGGTGGCGCTCGCACTCCTGTGGCTCGCGACGGAGCGGATTCTGCTGCTCTCGGGCCAGGACCCGGAGCTCGCCCGGGGAGCTCACCTGTACACGATCGTCCAGATTCCGAGCATCCCCTTCTTTCTCGTCTACACTGCCTTGCGTCAGTACCTGCAGGGGCGCGAGTACATGCGGCCGGCGCTCTTCGTGATTCTCGGCGCAAACGTGTTGAACGTGCTCTTCGCCTGGTCGCTGATCTTCGGCCATCTGGGCTTTCCCGCACTCGGCCTCGTCGGCGCCGGGATCGCAGCGTGCCTCACGCGCGTGGTGAGCGGCGTCGGACTCGTTGCGCTCGTCGCCGGCTTCGGACTCCACCGGGGGGCCTGGGTGCCCTTCGGACACGGCTCGCTCCGCGCGAGCGACCTGCGCGAAGTCGTGGCCTTCGGCATTCCGATCGCGATCCAGGTCTCGCTCGAGTCCTGGGCCTTCTCGGGAGCGGCGTTGCTCGTGGGCCACCTCGGGTCCACCGCGCTCGCAGCGCACACGATCGTGCTGAATCTCGCGTCGCTCTCGTTCATGATGCCGCTCGGAATCTCGCAGGGCGCCGCGACGCGCGTCGGGAACCTGCTCGGGGCAGGCCAGCCGGCTGCCGCGCAGCGCGCGGCCTGGGTCTCGCTCGCACTCGGTGCGGGCGTGATGGCTCTCGCGGCCCTGGCCTTCGTCGCGTTCCGCGAGGGATTGCCGCGCCTGTACACTCCCGACGTCTCGGTGATCGCAGCCTGCGCGGCGATCCTGCCGATCGCGGCCGCCTTCCAGATCTTCGACGGGACCCAGGCGGTGGGCTGCGGAATCCTGCGCGGGATGGGACGGGTGCGGCCCGCCGTCGCGTTCAACCTGATCGGCTACTGGCTGATCGGTCTGCCGCTCGGGGGCTGGCTCGCGCTGCGCGGCGGCCATGGCCTCGCCGGCCTCTGGTGGGGGCTGGCCCTCGGGCTCGCGCTGGTGGCCACGTCGCTGGTGGTCTTCGTGGCGCTGCGCGGACCCGGCGTCCAGCCCCGGGGGGAGCTCGCAGCGGACCCTGCCCGCATCGGTACCGACTCCTAGAACCATCGAGATTTCGCCCGAGAACGCCTTCCGATGCATAGAGGACTGTGCCAGTCCGATATTTACAGTACCGCCGGGGTCCGATATCCTCGAGGTCTCGAGGTTCCCGTGATCCGTCTCAGCCGTCTCTCCGATTACGGCATCGTCTTGATGGCCCAGCTCGCCGGTCGGGCCGGGAGCGTGCCCTCGAACGCGCGCGAGGTGGCGGCCGAGGTCCACTTGCCGCTCCCAGTCGTCAGCAAGGTGTTGAAGGCGCTCGCGCGGCGCGGGCTCCTCGTCTCGCACCGCGGGGCGAAGGGTGGCTACAGCCTCGCGCGGCCGCCGGAAGAGATCACCGCGGCCGAGATGATCGCCGCGCTCGAGGGCCCGATCGGCCTCACGGAGTGCGTCGCCCATCCGGGCCAGTGCGTGCAGGAGGCGAGCTGCCACGTCCGCGAGCCGTGGCAGCGCATCAACAGCGTCGTGCGGCGCGCACTGACGGAGGTCACGCTCGCCGATCTCGTCACGCACGCGCCACAGGCCGGCGACACGCTTTCGATCCACCCGCTCGGCTCGGGCCCGCGCCACGCGCAGGCGCCCCTGACCGACGCCCGACACCGCTAGAGGGAGCCATGTCCGAGTCCATCGCCGCACTCGAACGCCTGAAGAATCGAGACTACGAGTACGGGTTCGTCACGAACATCGAGAGCGAGTCGATCCCGCCGGGGCTCGACGAGGGCGTCGTCCGACTCATCTCGGCGAAGAAGGGCGAACCCGCCTGGCTGCTCGAGTGGCGCCTGCGCGCGCTGCGACGCTTCCTCGAAATGCTCGCGACCGAGACCGAGCCCACCTGGGCAAAGGTCCACTATCCGAAGATCGACTACCAGAAAATCATCTACTACTCGGCACCCAGGCAGCAGAAGACGCTCGGAAGCCTCGACGAGGTGGACCCCGAGCTGCTCCGCACCTACGAGAAGCTCGGGATCTCCCTCTCGGAGCAGAAACGCCTCGCCGGCGTGGCCGTGGACGCCGTCTTCGACAGCGTCTCGGTGGCCACGACCTACAAGGACGAGCTCGAAAAGCAGGGAATCGTGTTCTGCTCCTTCTCCGAAGCCGTGCAGACGCGCCCCGAGCTGGTGCAGAAGTACCTGGGCTCGGTGGTCCCCTACTCGGACAACTTCTTCGCGACGCTCAACTCCGCCGTCTTCACCGACGGCTCCTTCGCCTACATCCCGAAGGGCGTGCGCTGCCCGATGGAGCTTTCTACCTACTTCCGCATCAACGCCGCGGGTACGGGGCAGTTCGAGCGCACGCTGATCGTCGCCGACGAGGGTGCGAGCGTGAGCTACCTCGAGGGCTGCACGGCCCCGATGCGCGACGAGAACCAGCTGCACGCCGCCGTGGTCGAACTCGTGGCACTCGACGACGCGACGATCAAGTACTCGACGGTCCAGAACTGGTACCCGGGCGACAAGCAGGGCCGGGGCGGCATCTACAACTTCGTGACCAAGCGCGGCGCCTGCCGCGGCAAACGCTCGAAGATCTCCTGGACGCAGGTCGAGACGGGTTCGGCGATCACCTGGAAGTACCCGAGCTGCATCCTCCAGGGCGACGACTCGATCGGCGAGTTCTACTCCGTGGCGGTCACCAACAACCACCAGCAGGCCGACACCGGGACGAAGATGATCCACATCGGTCGAAACACGAAGAGCACGATCGTCTCGAAGGGCGTCTCCGCCGGCCAGGGCCAGCAGTCCTACCGCGGACTGGTGCGCATCGGCCCGAAGGCCGAGGGGGCGCGCAACTTCTCGCGTTGCGACTCGCTGCTCCTCGGCGGCCGCTGCGGCGCGCACACCTTCCCCTCCCTCGAGGTGAAGAACCAGACGGCCATCGTGGAGCACGAGGCCACCACCTCGAAGATCGGCGACGATCAGCTCTTCTACTGCCGACAGCGCGGAATCTCCGAGGAGGACGCGGTCTCGATGATCGTGAACGGATTCTGCAAGGAGGTGTTCCGCGAGCTGCCGATGGAGTTCGCCGTCGAGGCGCAGAATCTGCTCGGCCTCTCGCTCGAAGGATCCGTGGGGTAGCCCGATGGAAGGAACGCAAGCGATGCTCGAGATCCGCAACCTGCACGCCGCGGCCGGAGGTGTGTCGATCCTGCGCGGGATCGACCTCTCGGTGCGCGCCGGCGAGGTCCACGCCGTGATGGGGCCGAACGCGTCGGGCAAGAGCACGCTCTCGAACGTGCTGGCCGGACGCCCCTCCGTGGAGGTGACGCAGGGCGAGGTGCTCTTCGAGGGGCGGGACCTGCTCGCGCTCTCTCCCGAGGATCGGGCCCGCGAGGGGATCTTCCTGGCCTTCCAGTACCCCGTCGAAATTCCCGGCGTCTCGAACTCCTACTTCCTCAAGGCCGCGCTCAACGCGATTCGCAAGCACCGAGGCGAGCCCGAGCTCGATGCGATGGATTTCCTCCAGCTCGCGCGCGAGAAGATGAAACGGGTCGAGATGGACGAGAAGCTCTTCCACCGCTCGATCAACGAGGGCTTCTCCGGCGGCGAGAAGAAGCGCAACGAGATCCTCCAGATGGCGCTGCTCGAGCCGCGTCTCGCGATCCTCGACGAGACGGACTCGGGGCTCGACATCGACGCCCTGCGCATCGTGGCCGGCGGCGTGAACTCGCTGCGCGATCCCGAGCGGGCGATGATCGTGATCACGCACTACCAGCGGCTGCTCGACTACATCGTCCCCGACCACGTGCACGTCCTCGCCGGCGGTCGGATCGTACGCTCCGGCGGCAAGGAGCTCGCCCACGAGCTCGAGCGCCGCGGCTACGGATGGCTCGAGGCCGGAGCGGCCGGCTGATGGACGCGCTCGAGACCGCTCGCGACCACTATGTCGCGCGCCACGCCGCCTGGGGCGCGGCGCGCCGGAACGAGCCCGCATGGCTCGCCCGGATGCGACGCGATGCCGCGGCGCGCTTCGCGGAGGTGGGGCTTCCGCACACGCGCCTCGAGGAATGGCGCTACACGAGCCTGACCCGCTTCGCGCGCGTGCCCTTCGAGCTCACCACCGCCTCGGCGCCGGTCTCTCGCCAGGCGCTCGAGCGGGTTTCGTTCCCGGTCTATGCGTGCAGCGTCTACGCCTTCGTCGACGGCGCCTACCGGCCCGAGCTATCCGCGCCGCCCGCGCTGACGGCCGGCGTGCGCGTCATGAGCCTCGCGGAGCTCCTCGCGAGCGAGCCCGAGCGTGTCGAGGCGGAGCTCGGCAGCCTCGTGGATCCGAAGCTCCATCCCTTCGCCGCACTCAACACCGCGTTCCTCGAAGACGGCGCCGTGCTGCTCATACCCCGCGGCACCCGGCTCCCCCAGCCCATCCACGTGGTCTTCGCCTCCTCCGGCGCGGAGCCCGACCGCGTTCGGCACCCCCGCGTGCTCGTCGTCGCCGGACCCGAGAGCCATTGTGAGTTGATCGTCGACCACGTCGATCTCGCGCCTGTGCGGGGCTTCACGAACGCGGTGATCGAGGTGCGCGTCGAGCGCGCCGCCGAACTCGGACTGATGCTCGTGCAGCGCGAGGCGGACCAGACCACCCACATCTCGAATCTCGGTGCGCGCGTCGAGCGCGACGCGCGTCTCTCGGCCCACACCCTGACGCTCGGGGGCGCTCTGGTGCGCAACGACGCGAACGTGCTGCTCGCGGAGGAGGGGGCGAGCTGCCGGCTCAACGGCCTCTTCGCCGGGGACGGTGATCAGCTTCTCGACCACCATACGCTGATCGACCACGCGATGCCGCACGGGGAGAGCCGCCAGCTCTACAAAGGCATCCTCGATGGCGGCGCCCGCGGCGTGTTCCGCGGCCGCGTGATCGTGCGACCCGGAGCACAGCGCACCGACGCGGAGCAGTCGAACCCGAACCTGCTCCTCTCGCCCAGGGCCGAGGTCGACAGCAGGCCGCAGCTCGAGATCTACGCAGACGACGTGAAGTGCCGCCACGGATCGAGCATCGGGCGCCTCGACGAGGACGCGCTCTTCTACCTGCGCGCGCGCGGGCTCGACGAGGGCGAGGCCCGCGACATGCTGACGCGGGGCTTCGCCGCCGAGGTGCTCGATGCGCTCCCCGTTCCGGCGCTCGGGATGGCGCTCGCCACGCTCCTCGCCACCCGCATGGACCCTGCGGCCGAAGGAGCAGGGTCGTGAGCGCGGGAGCCCGGGCCCCGGCCACCCGTCCGGCCTTCGACGCGGAGCGCGTACGCGAAGAGTTCCCGATCCTCGCCGAGCGCGTGCACGGCAAGCGCCTCGTCTTCCTCGACAGCGCGTCGAGCGCGCAGAAGCCGCGTCGCGTGCTCGACGCGATGAACGCCTTCTACGAGCACGACTACGCGAACGTCCACCGCGGCGTCTACCTGCTCTCCGAGCGGGCGACCGCAGCCTTCGAGTCCGTCCGCGAGAAGGTCCGCGCCTTCCTCGGCGCGCCGGAGGCGCGCGAGGTGATCTTCGTCCGCGGAACGACCGAGGCGATCAACCTCGTCGCGCACAGCTTCGGCGGTGCCCGGGTGGGCGCGGGCGACGAAGTGCTCGTGACGCAGATGGAGCACCACTCGAACATCGTCCCCTGGCAGATGCTCTGCGAGGAGAAGGGCGCGCGACTGCGCGTGGTGCCGGTGGACGACCGGGGCGATCTGCGACTCGAGGCGCTGGAAGCACTCCTCGGGCCGCGCTCGCGCATGCTCGCGGTGACGCACGTGTCGAACACGCTCGGCAGCGTGAACCCGCTGCGCGAGATCGTGCGGATGGCCCATGCGCGCGGCGTACCGGTGCTGGTAGACGGCGCGCAGGCGGCGCCCCACCTGCGCATCGACGTGCAGGAGCTCGGCTGCGACTTCTATGCCTTCTCGGGTCACAAGGTCTTCGGCCCGACGGGCGCCGGCGTGCTGTGGGGGCGCGCCGAGCACCTCGAGGCGATGCCACCCTGGCAGGGCGGTGGCGACATGATCCTCTCGGTCTCCTTCGAGAAGACGCTCTACCGCGAGATTCCCTACCGCTTCGAGGCGGGGACACCCGACATCGCCGCCGTCGTCGGCCTCGGCGCAGCGATCGACTGGCTCGGCGAGATCGACCCGCAGGCGGCCGCCGCGCACGAGCGCGACCTGCTGCTGCATGCGACGGAAGCCCTCGCGGCGATCCCAGGGCTTCGGCTCGTCGGCACACCACGCGAGCGCGTCGGAGTCGTCTCCTTCGTGCTCGACGACGTCCATCCCCACGACGTCGGCACGATCCTCGATCACGAGGGGATCGCGGTTCGCACCGGACACCACTGCACGCAGCCGCTGATGGAGCGCTTCGGGGTGCCGGCGACGATCCGCGCCTCCTTCGCGCTCTACAACGAGCGCGAGGACGTGGACTCCCTCGTGGCCGGGATCGCCCGCGTGCGCGAGGTCTTCGCCTGATGCAGGAGCTGCGCGAGCTATACCAGTCCGTGATCCTCGATCACAACAAGCTGCCGCGGAACTTCGCGCGGCCCGAGCGCGCGAACCGCGAGGCCCACGGGCACAACCCGCTCTGCGGCGACAAGCTCGAGGTCTTCGCGGAGGTGGACGAGGGCGTGCTGCGCGCGGTCGGCTTCCAGGGTTCCGGCTGTGCCATTTCGAAGGCGTCTGCGTCGCTGATGACCGAGGCGGTGAAGGGCAAGACCCTCGCCGAGATCGAGCAGCTCTTCGGAGGTTTTCACCGCGCCGTGACCTCCGATGCGCGCACGCCGGTCGACGCCTCGGGCCTCGGCAAGCTCGAGGTCTTCGTCGGCGTTCGCGAGTTCCCGATCCGCGTCCAGTGCGCCACGCTCGCCTGGCACACGCTGCGCGCCGCGCTTGCCGGCGAAGAGAACGCGAGCACGGAGTAGAGCATGCAAGAAAGCACGAGCCCCCATGGCGTCGAAGCGGTCCGCGCGAGCATCATCGAGCGGCTGCGAACCGTCTACGACCCGGAGATCCCCGTCGATATCTACGAGCTCGGCCTGATCTACGAGGTGAAGGTCGACGAGGCCGGGAAGGTCGGGATCCGCATGACGCTGACCTCGCCGATGTGCCCTGCCGCGGAGGCGCTCCCGTCCGAGGTCGAGACCAAGGCCCGCGAGGTCGAGGGAGTCACCAGCGTGGCTCTCGAGCTCGTCTGGGACCCGCCGTGGACCCCCGAGCGCATGTCCGAGGCCGCGAAGCTCGAGCTCGGGATGGTTTAGGCAGGCCCTGGGACGTTGCGTCGACCCGAAGGGTCGTGATCTCTCCGCTCGGCTTCGCCTCGCTGCGCGGCCGCTTCGCGGCCTTGCTAGCGTGCGGCCTCCGTGATCGCACTCGCCTTCGCTGCGTTCCTGCTCTTCGGGGTGATGCTCGTCCTGGTGGGCGCGAACCAGGCCGAGCTGGCGCGCGACCTCGAGCTCGATCTGGCGGGCTCGGGACTTCTCGTCTCGCTGCTCTCGGTGGGGCTCGGCGTGGGCGTCCTCGGCGCGGGGCCGCTCGTCGACCGCGTGGCGCGCCGCCCGCTCTTCGTGGCCGCGACGCTCCTCGCGGCGGCGGCGCTCCTCTCGATCGATCGCTCGATGGGGCTCGCGCGCGCGGGCCTGCACCTCGCGGCGATCGGCGTCGGGCTCGGCGTCTTCGAGACGCTGCTCAACGTCGCGGTGGGCGAGCTCCACGGCGCGCGCGCAGCGAAGCCGCTCAGCTTCGTGCATGCCGCAGCAACGCTGGGCGCGATGTCGGGTCCGGCGCTCGCGGCCTGGCTCGCAGCCCTGGGCGACTGGAGCTGGAGCTTTCGCGCGCTCGGCGCGGGTCACCTGCTGCTCGCCGCGGCCGCGTTCGCGGTGCCCTTCCCGCCGCACGCCCGCAGCGTGCGCGCAGCGGGCTCGGGCCTGCTCCCGCCCGGACTCGCCCGCGCGCTCTTGCCCTTTGCGCTGATCTCGTTTGCGTACGTGGGCATCGAGACGGCGCTCAGCGTGCTCGCGGTTCCCTATGCGACGCAGACACTCGGTCTGGCGGAAGAGCATGGCCTCGCGGCGATCAGCGCGCTGTGGGCGGGGATGCTGGCCAGCCGCCTGGCGCTGCTGCTCGCGCGCGGTGCGATCGACGCGCGCTACCTCGTCTTTGCCGGGGCCGCTGGCGCGCTCGTACTGGGCGTCGGTGTCGCCGCGCGGCTCGGACCGCTCGAGCTCGTCTTCGGCGCGACCGGCGCGGCGCTCGGCGTCGTCTTCCCGCTGATGGTGGCGCTCGCCGGCGAACGCGCCGGGTTCGCTCGCGGCACCGCCACCGGTCTCGTCGTCGGCGCCGGTGCGCTCGGCGGCTTCACCCTCCCCTGGCTCCACGGCGCCCTCGGCGACGCCGTCGGTCCAGGCCTGGCGGTGGGCAGCCTCGCGGGATGGGCGGGCCTGGTGGCGGGCGCAGCGTGGGCCGCGCGGCGCGCGTAGCTTGCGGCGAAGCGCGCAGGCTTCGCGTGCGCTACTCGGCTCCCGCGTGGATCCCGGCCGAAGCGGGCTGCGCAGGCCGCTTCGCGCGAGGCCCGACGCCGCCCGACGAGCGCCGCAGCACGAAGGCCGGTAGCGCGTTCGCCCCCTGCCCCATCGAGTGCTCGTAGGCAACGGACGCAGCCGAGGCGTTGAAGGGAATGTCGAGCCTGCGGCGCACGTCGCGCTCGACCCAATCTCGCATCTCGACGAGCTGCGCCGCCGAGAGAAAGTCGGTGAAAACGTAGGATCGATAGCCGCTGTCCGGATCGCCCTTGTAGTACTCCGCGACCTCCGAGAAATCGACCTCGTAGGCGTGCAGGCGGTCTCCGCTTTTCTTTGCGGTGTAGGTCCACACGCCCGGCTCGCTGGGATGCGCGATGGCCTCGTCGTAGTAGGGCGTGCCGGGGTAGGTCGTGATGATCGTGCAGTCGAAGTCGTCCGGCTTCGCTTCGACCAGCCAGTCGCGTACCGCCCGGATCGTCTCCTCGCTCTCCCCGGGGTGACCGACGGACATCAAAGCCTTCACCTTGAGCCCCGCCGCACGAGCCGTCTGCACCGCCCGCGTATTGTCCTCGAGGGTGGCGCGCTTGTTGATGTTGTCCAGGATCCGGGGCGAGGCGGCCTCGAAGCCGCACAGGATCCAGCGGAAGCCGGCGCGGAACATCGCCGCGGCCTGCTGGGCCGTGAAGAGCTCCGATTTCACGAAGCCGCGGAGCCGGAAGTCGACGCCGAGCCGCGCCTGTAGCTTGCAGAGCTCTTCGAGCAGCTCGAGCAGCTTGGGGCTCACGTTGAGCTCGTCGTCGTAGAACATGAACCCGGTGTAGCCATAATCCCGATGCAGGTGCTCGACCTCGGAGATGATCGACTCGACGCCTCGCACGCGGATCGCCCGCAAGGTGCGCGAGTTCCTGCCGCCGCAGAAGCCGCAGCCGAAGGGACAGCCGAGCTGACCGATCAGGCTCGTCGAGTTCCTGCCTTCGATCGTGTAGTGGTAGCTAGACGCATCGACGAGGTGGCGAGCCGGGAAGGGGGTGCGCTCGAAGTCGCTGTTGCTCAGGAACATGCCGTTCTTCGGATCGTCGGCGTCGATCAGCTTCGGCGCGTCCGCGGCGAGCGCATGGAGGACCGCACGCTCGCCGTCTCCCGAGACCAGCACGTCGAAGATCTCCGCCATCCGCGCAAAAGCCGCGTGGGCGCGAGATTCCCTCTTGGCGCGCTTCTCGAGCTTCACGGCCGAGGAGACGAGGGTCACGTGGGGTCCGCCGAGGATCAGGCGTAGCTCGGGCCTGAGTTCGCGCGCGCGGCGCGCGAGCGCCACCGCGGCCGGCAGCTGGGGCGTCGTCGTGGTCAGCGCCACGACGCGGGCCGTCGTGCTGCGCAGGTGGGCTTCAAAGGCCTCGACGTAGTTCTTGATGCCGGAGAGATCGAGCATCTCGACCGTGAGGCCCGCCTGCTCGAGCACCGCAGCGACCTTCAGGATCCCGAGGCTCATGAAGACGCGCTCGTCCAGCAGGAAGGAGGACGGCGGGATCACCAAGCAGACGCTCTGCGGACGCACGAGAACGGGCGGCCGGGACATAAGGCGGCTCCCAGGTCGGGGGAGGGGAGCAGCAAGCCTATCAGGCGACGCGGGATCGGCCAGATTGGCGCGCTTCCCGGCACTTCGGCGGGCACCCGCGAGGCGACCGCATCGGCCGCAGGGTATTCTCCGGCCGCGATGGCCGTCCGCATCCGAAACGTCGACACGGGCACCTATCCGTGTGTTTTCCACCACGCAGGTGGCGACTCGATCTGCCGCGCCGGTCTCGAGCTGAAGCGGAACTTCTTCGACGTGATCGGGGAGCCGGACCGCCACTTCCACTTCTCGAAGAACGGCCGGGTCTTCGGGCTCGAGAGCTACCGCTGGCCGCGCCCGGCCCCGACCCTTCGCAAGCTCCCGAAGCTCTCGATCGTCACCTTCACGAGCTTCCGCTTTCCGGGCAGCGCGGAGCTCTCGCTGCATCACCAAGGAGTGCAGGTCGACGTGATCCGCCCTCCCGGCCCGTGGAGGAACATCCGGAAGATCACGCTGATGCGTCAGTACCTGGAGACGGTGGACACCGAGTACGTGCTCTGCCTCGACTCCCACGACGCCTTCGTGACAGAGGACCTGCATGGGATCGTCCCCGCGTTCGAGAAGCTCGGTTGCCGGATGCTGGTGCAGGCGGACTCACACGACTGGCCGCAGATCCCCGGAAACCGCGAGTTCTACGACCGCATCGCCGGGGACCAGCGCCCCCTTCGCTACTTGTGCGGGGGCATCTACATCGGCGACGTCGCCTTCCTGAAGCGCTTCTTCGATCTCTCGCTCGAGACCGAGCCTGTGCTCCCGAACGACGATCAAGGTCCCTACAAGATGGTCTTCGAGCGCCTCCACCCCGACTGCCAGCTCGACTATCGTTGCGAGCTCTTCCAGTCGCTGACCGACTACCGCGATCCGCGGCGCAGCGACCGCTTCAAACCGGTGGACCACAACCTCGAGCTCCAGGTGCGCAGGGATCGCGCTCCCGAAGCCTCCGCGCGGCAGCTGACGCCCGGCAAGCTGCGAGCCGCCCTGCCCTACTTCCTCGGTCGCCTGCTCGATCCGCTGGCCGAGCGCCTGAGTCCGCGCCCACGCGAGAAGTGAGCGGGCTTCGCCACGATCTTCCGGCTGGGATCGTCGAGTGGGTCGCGCGGACCGGGCGCGGCGAGCTCACACGCCTCGAACGGCACGTGGCGCGCCGCGAGGCCTGGATCGTCGATGTGACACGCGACGACGGCTCCGTGCTCGAGTGCTTCCTGCGCCTCGAGCGCGAGCCGGATCCCGGCAGCCCCTGGTCGCTGCGCAAGGAGACGAAGATCGTCGAGGCCCTCGGAGGGACTTCGGTTCCCGTGCCGAAGGTGTACGGGGTGAGCGACGCGCTCCACTGCACCCTCTTCGAGCGGGCGCGCGGGCGGAGCGACCTCGACGCACTCTCCGACCGCCGCCAGCAGCGCAGCGTGATGGAGGATTTCATCCGGGTGATGGCACGCATGCACACGCTCGACCTCGACGCGCTCGGGATCGCGCCGCAGATGCCGGAGCTTCCGACGAGCGCCGAGCGCGCCGCTCTCGGTGAGGTGGAGCTCGTGCTGGCCCGCTGGAAGCCCTTCCTGCGCTCCTACACCGAGCCTCTGCTCCGCTACGGAGTGGACTGGCTGCGCCGCAACGCACCCACGCAGATCGCGCGCGTGAGCCTCGTGCAGGGAGACACGGGTCCGGGCAACTTCCTCTTCGAGGGCGACCGCGTGAGCGCGGTGATCGACTGGGAGTGGGGTCACCTCGGCGACCCTCTGGAGGACCTCGGAAACCTCTGCGTTCGCGAGTTCTGGAACCCCTGCGGTGGCCTCGCGGGCCTCTTCCGACTCTACGAGCGCGAAGCGGGGATCCCCTATTCGCGCGCCGCGGCGCAGTACTACCGCGTGCAGCAGAACGTCCGGGGCATGGTGGGCATCCACGCGGTGACCGCGCTGCTGCGACCGCGCGAGCCGGTCGCGTGGTTCCTCGCCTATCGTTACGTGGGCGACCGCGCCACCTGCGAGGCGCTGGCCGAAGCGATGGGCGTCGCGGTCGAGAGACCCGCGTTTCCCGACGACGACGCCCCCGGCGACGTGCTCGCCGAGGCCGCGCGCTTCGCGCTCGAGCACGACGTCCTTCCGGCGCTCGCGAGCCCTTTCGCCCGCTCGCGCGCCGCGGAGGCCCGGATTCTCGTCGAAGTCCTGGATCGCAGGCGGCGCTTCGGCCCCGCGCTCGCCGCGAGCGAACGCGAGGAGCTCGGCGCGCTGCTCGGCCGCCGGTCGCGCAGCCTCGCCGACGGGCTGCGCGCACTCGACCGCGCGATCCGCGCGCGCTCGCTCGGAGACGAAGCGGTCGTCCGCTACCTCACCCGCCGCGCCTGGCGCGACGAGTGGCTCCACGCCCCCGCAGCCGCGCTCTACCCGAACCGGCGCTGGTCGGAAATCGACTAAACGGCCGCCGTCGATGCCCCGGATCGTGGCGCGATCACGCGAGGGGGATCCGCAGCACGAACGCGGCAGTCCGGTGGCGGAAGCGGAGCCGACCCTCCGCGCGTTGCACCGCGAGATCGGCGCGATCGCCTTCGATCGATGCCTCGAGCAGCGAGCGGGTCGCGGCCGCCGCGTCCGCGTCGGGACCGCCGTGGGCGAGCCACTCCTCGACGTCGTAGTGCATCTCGGAGCCGAACTGGCTCGCGACCTCGAGACCCTGCGCCCGGAAGAGCTCTGAGAACTCCGAGAGCGGAAGCGCGCGCGCGTGAGTCGGATCGCAGAGGCGCTCGATGCGATCGTGGAGCGAGGCGCGCTCCGGCAGCTCCGACCCGAGCAGGTCCGCGACGAGCAGCGTGCCGCCCGGCTTCGCGACACGAGTCATCTCGGCGAGCACGCGCGTCGGATCCGGGAAATGATGGAAGGCGGCACGGCAGGCCACGATGTCCCAGCCGGCGTCGGGCTCGGGCAACGCGTTTGCGTCTCCCACCTCGAAGCAGGCGTTCCCGATCCCGCGCTCTTGCGCGAGTCGCCGCGCGCGCTCGACGAAAGCGGGCGTCGCGTCGATGCCGCGGGCGCTCGCGCAGGCCCCCGCGAAGGCCAGCGTCAGGAAGCCCGGCCCGCAGGCCACGTCGAGTACGCGGCTCTGGGGTTTCGCGCCGGCGAGTGCGACGAGCAGGCGCATGCCCGCCTCGTCGCGCGTCTGCTGCATGCCCGCGTAGGCCTCGGCCTGCCGCGTGAACTGCTCGCGCACCCGAGCAACGTGCGGGGGATCTGCCAATTCCACCTCCAGGGAGCGCGAACGCCAGGCGTTCAGCGCGGGACCATGCCGCCGTCGGCGAAGAGCACGTGGCCGGTGATGAAGCTCCCCGCGTCCGAAGTGAGCAGCAACGCCGGTCCCACCATCTCGTCGGGGTTCGCCATGCGCTTCATGATCTGCATCCCGGTCATCCGGGCCCTGGCCTCGGGCGGGTTCTTTCGAACCATGTCGGTATCCACCGTTCCGGGCGAGAGCGCGTTCACGCGGATCCCGTAGCGGTCGAACTCGGCGGCCATCGAGCGCGTCGCGGCCACGAGCCCCGCCTTCCCGATCGCGTAGAGCGAGACCCTCGACGAGAACAGGAACGCGGCGCCGGACACCACGTTCAGCACGGCCGCATGCGCGCTCTTCTCGAGATGGGGAAGTGCCTCCTGCACCAGGAACACGGGCCCGCGCAGGTTCACGTCGAGCGATTTCGCCCATGCCTCCGAGGTGTACTCGCCATGGGGCTGCGCGAGCGCGTTGGCCGCGTTGTTCACCACGACGTCGATTCCGCCGAAGGCAGAAGCCGTGCGCTGTACCAGCTCCCGGATCGCCGCGAGGTCGCCGAGGTGGCTCGGAACTGCGAGCACCTCGCCTCCCATCGCCCGCAGCTCGCGCGCCGTCTCATCGCAGGCTTCCGGCTTGCGGCTCGTGACGACGACCCTGGCGCCTGCCGCGACGTAGCCCTCGGCCAGCGCGCGCCCGATGCCGCGCGTCGCGCCGGTCACGATCACCACGCGGCCGCTCATGTCGAAGAGCTGGCGGAGCTTGCGCTGGTCCAGGGCCGGTCTCCTCGCTTCCGATCACCCGGCCTGCGGGCGCTCGAGCGTCTGACGGCGGTCGAAGAGCGATGCCCGCCTAGTCCTCGGCCCCCGGGAGCGGCAGCGCCTCGCTCGCGTAGCGGGGGACGCCCTGCTTCGCGAGCTCGAAGAAGGCGGGGCCCATCGGGTGGATGCCGCGGATCGGCATCGAGCCGCGGCGGATCGTCCAGTCGCCCGGCGAGAGCTCGCCCGCACGTAGGAAGTGTCTTTCCGCGGCCTGCGTGCGCCCCTGTCGGTGCAGCCACCAGGCGAGCGAGCGGTGTGCGCGCGCGAGCTGCGTCTCCGCCGTTGGGACCGGCTGGTGGCTTCGGACCGTATCGGGGTCGAGGGCGCCCTTGCCGCGCCGGACCCACGCGCGCAGCGCGGCGAGGAAGGGCTCGCTCTGCTTGCCGTGGAACTGCGTGAAGGTATCGGTTCCGAACTGCGCGTCGTGGGGGCGCACGATGCGCCCGCTCTCGTCGATCCAGATCATCGTCGGAACGTTGCGGATGTCGTAGAGCTGCGCGACGAGATGCTCGGTGTCGACGACGCTCGGATGCGTAGGCTTGGCGCGCTCGATGTAGGGACGCGGGTCCTCCGGGCTCTGATCGAGCGCGACGCTGAAGGGAACGAAGCCCTGGGGGCCGAGCTCCTCGTAGAGTGCCTGCCACACGGGCAGGTCCTCGCGGCAGCCTCACCAGGAGGCGTAGGCGATCAGCAGCACCTTCTTGCCGCGGTGCTCGGAGAGCGAATGCATGCGGCCTTCGAGATCCGGGAGCGTGAAGTCCGGCGCCTCGAGCGTCGCCATCCGCGCGCCCCGTTCGGCCGCCGAGGTGCCGAGCGCGGCCGCGCGCTCGGCCGTGTCGAGTGCGAGCGGGCGGTCGACCGCGCGCGCGAAGGCCGCGAGATCGATGCCCGTTGCGTGCACGAGCTCTTCGCGATTGCGCACCGGCACGCAGACCTCGCCGCGGCAGAGCCCGCGGGGCTCGAGCCGCCAGCCGGTCGCGTCGCGAAGCGCATCGGCTGCGATTCGCACCGTCTCCCCGGCGATGCTCGCCGGAATCACGACCTCGCGCTCACCGTCGATCAACGCAATGGATTCCGGCTGGCTCATCGTGGCTCCTCCAGGCAAGCGACACTAGCATACGCGGGCCTGCTCCGAGCAGGCTCGCGCACTGACCGCAGAACTTGAACCCCTCGGGATTCTCGAAGCCGCAGCTGGCGCAACGCACCGATCGACTCTACCGCGGCCCTGGCATGGAACCACTGATGAAGGCACGCTGGGTTAGATGCGCACCGGCAGGATGGCCGCGGCGATCGCCGCGAGCCAGCCGGCGTCGAGCAGTGCGATCGCGAGCAGGTTTCGCGAACCGGCGTAGACGAAGGCCGCGAGGATCTCCATCGCGACGAAGGCGAAGCACAGCATCGGGAGCATCAGCACCAGCACGAAGGGGAGGATTTCCGTCGCGACGCCTGCGCCGAGGAGCAGCACGATCAGCGTGCGGCCCGCGAGCCCGAAGAGCATCGCGCCGAACACCGACCCCCGGCGCACGAGGCATGCGAAGGCCAGCGAGAGCGGGAAGAACCCCGCTGCGGCCATCCCGAAGACGAGCACGCGCTCGGGCGTGAGCGTCACGCGGTGCAGTGCGACGCCGAAGGGGGACATGAGCGAGAAGACGGCGAGGACCCCGAGCCCTGCGGC
Organism: uncultured Spirochaetales bacterium; assembly: GCA_964413375.1. GTDB lineage: Bacteria > Myxococcota_A > UBA9160 > UBA9160 > SMWR01 > CAZUYC01. Next base: position 56,836 of record CAYPSI010000113.1, read on the forward strand.
GAGGAGCGGGGCGGCGGGATCGCGGCCGATCCACGCGAGGAGCCCCGGCTCGCGCCAGCGGATCCACAGCAGCAGTCCCAATCCCGCGAGCGCGAAAATCGCGACCAGGGAGTCGAGCAGCTCCGCGGACACGATCTCGGCGGGCGACCCGGTGGCGAGCAGCGGCATTGCCGCCACGAGCGCCACCGCCAGCAGGGCGAGGCCGCGGCCCCGCCGGAGCGCCGGGAGCGAATCGCGTCGCCCGGCGAGCCATGCCACCAGGAGGCCGAGCCCCGGAAGCACTCCGGCGAACGCGAGCGCCATCACTACGAGCGCGGGGATGCGCGCGTCCGTCGGAACCTCGACGGCCTCGCGCGGGATGCCGAAGGCCGCGTCGAGCCACGCCACGATCTCCCGCACGGAGTCGCCGCGCCAGACGATCGAGAGGTGATCGGCTCCGGGCACGACCGCGAGCTGGATCGCGGTGCCGGACGCGAAGCTCCCGTAGGCGCGCCCGGCCTCGGCACGCTCGACCTCGGCGAGACGCGTCACGAGCACGCCAGCGCGGTCCCGGACCAGGGCCGGATCGCCCTCGGCGACGAGGAAGAGCGCGTTCGGCGGGCGATAGGGTCCGTCGAGCCGCCAGCCGCCGGAGATCAGCACCGCAGCGTCGATCCCGGCATCGCGGGTCGCGAAGTCGAGCGCCGCGCCCGCGCCCATCGAGTGCCCCATCAACGCGATCCGCTCGCCGTCGACGAAGGGCGAGAGGCGCAGGTAGTCGACCGCAGCCGCGAGGTCTGCCTGGAACCCGTCGCTGCGCACGAAGCCGCGGCGCCAGGGATTGCGATTCTCGCCGTGACCGCTCGCATCGATCGCGAGCACCGCGTAGCCCGAGGCCGCGAGTCGGCGCGCGAGGCTCGAGAGCGAGAGCCGGTCGCCGGCGAAGCCGTGCATCAACACGATCGCGGGCGGCCGCTCGCCGCGCGGCGGCGGATCGAGAAAGGCATCCTGCACCGCCACGTCGCCGCTTCCGGGCAGGCTGAGCGTGGCGGGCACACCGCCCGCGAGCAGCAGATCTCCGTGCGCAGGGCCACCGCGCTCGAGTCGACCGAGCCAGACCGTCGCCACCAGGAACACGGCGAACGCAATGCCCGACGCGAACCGAACGCCACGCACCATCTCATGATGGAAGCCGGCCCGGATCCCCGCGTCAACGCGCGATGATCGCGTGATATCCTCGCGCACCCGAGCCAAGCTCATCGGACAGGGGAGGGCGAGGCCATGACTCTCGGCACCATTCTCGTCAGCGGCGCCAACGGCAATCTCGGCCGTCGCCTGCTGCAGCGGCTGGCCGGCACGTACGCGCTGCGGGCGGTGGTGCGATCGGAACGCGCCGCGCTGGCCGTGCGCGCCGCGGGTGCGCTGCCCGCCCCCGAGCTTCTCGTCCTCGACTATGCGGACGAGGAGGGTCTCGCCGCGGCCGCACGCGGCTGTACGCACGCGGTGCACTTCGTCGGCATCCTGAAGGAGAGCCGGACGAGTCGCTACGTGGACGCGCACGAACGAGCCTGCGAGGCACTCGCACGCGCGGCGGACGCAGCCGGCCTGCGTCGGATCGTCTATCCGAGCATCCTCGGCTCGCGGCCGGACTCCGCGAACGCCTGCCTCGCGTCGAAGGGTCGCGCGGAGCAGATCCTGCTCGGCGCGCGCACACCGGCCCTGGTATTGCGAGTCCCGATGGTGCTCGGCGAGAACGACTTTGCGGCGGCGGCGTTGCGAGCCCGCGCGCGCTCCCCCGCGGCGCTCCTCGTGCGCGGTGGCGCGAGCTTCGAGCAGCCGATCTACGCCGGCGACCTGGTCGAGGCGATCGTGCGCGGCCTCGACGCGCCTGGGCTCGACGACGTGGCGCTCGACCTCGCCGGCCCCGAGTCGCTGACCCAGCGCGCGCTCGTCGCTCGGGCGGCAGCGCTTCTCGGCGCGCGACCACCGCGCGTGATCCGGTTGCCGCGCGCGGTCGCCTTTGCGGGTGCGTGGCTCGCCGAGCGCCTCCTCGCCGACCCGCCGGTGACGCGCGCGATGCTCGACGTCCTCGACCACGACGACCGCATCGACCCCGCCGACGCCTGCCGCCGGCTCGGAATCTCGCTGACGCCGCTCGACGAGGCGCTTCGGCGTTGCCTCGCGTAGCCCGCGCCACGCTCGTCCGATGGGCTCCGCTCGGCGGAGCCTCGCTGCGCGCGCTTCGCGCTCTCCCGATCGACTCCGCTCGGCGGAGCCTCGCTGCGCGCGCTTCGCGCTTGCGGCTAGAAATCGATCGGGCGGCCGTCGTTGAGCGCGACCCAGCCGCGCAGGATGCGGTAGAGCACCCACAAACCCGTCGCGACCACGAGGATCCACGCGAGGGGAATTCCAACCACCGTTGCGAAGAGCACGACGGCGACCGAAACCCACAGGACCGCGAACCAGAAGGTCCGCAGCTGCCAGCTGAAGTGCGACTCGAGCCAGGTATCGCGCGCATCGGAGCGCTTTACGTAGTTGAGGATGACGGCGAGGATCGAGGGCCAGCCGGTCAGGAAGGCCGTCACCACCGCTGCCGACGAGATCACGCCCATCAGCGCGCTGAACGCGTGCAGCGCATAGAGGATGTGCGTGAGCCGCACGAGCCCTTCCGACGCGGGGTCCGTCGCAAGCGGAAGAGGAGACTCCGGGCCGCCCTGCATCATCGTCTGCCGATTCTACCCACGCTTCGCCTCGCGCGGAAGCCGAGCAGCGTGCCCCCCGGGCCTCTCACGAGGGCTCTCCCGGCGCCGCGCGCGGTCCCCGACGGTGGCGGCGCAGCCGCAGGCGCCTCGCTGCGAGCGCCGCACGCCGAACGAGCCGCTCGATCCAGGACAGCCGCCGCTCCGCGACGCGGACGCCATCGCGCCAGGTCTCGATCCGCTCGCCCGCGATGCGCTGCTCGTCTCCACCCGGGAGCAGCACGCGGAAGGGGCGACCCTCATCGAGCACGCACTCGCTGTCGAGGATCCGCACCGGCATCGAGGCCCGGTAGCGCTCTGCGATCGCGCGCAGGCGCAAGCAGCGATCGAAGCCCCCGGCCTCCGCCTCGTGCACCACGAGCTCCGGAAAGCCGCCGCGGCTCGCGAGGTCGAGAACGGCGCCCAGGCGGTCCGGCCGGTCGCCCTCCTCGAGCCCCCCCTGCAGCCATAGGCAACGGTACTGCCGACAGATCGACGGCCGGCGTGCATGGATCGCGCAGCCGGCCTCTGGCCGTTGGTGCAGGCACGCTGTGCCGCCGAGTTTCGCGAGCTCGTCCACCCGCAGGACGGTGCAGCACAGGCTGCACGCGCCGCAGGCGCGCTCGGCAGGGGACGCCGCCGCAGACGGGGATCCATCCCGCATCGCCGCATTGGACTCCGGACCCGGCCCCGCGTCAATGCGTGTTATGCTGCCCCCGACATGAGCGACGCGCGATCCACCCGGCGTTCCCCCCTCTGGCAGCGCGCGCTCCCGTGGCTCGTCACCTTCGGCTGCTTCGCGTTCCTGTATGGCAGGCTCGACGCCGCAGCCGCACGCGAGGGCCAGGGCCTCGTCGCCTATCTCGGGGCGGTCTTCGCGCGCGTGAGCTGGCCGCGCTGGCTCGCGCTGATGATCCCCTACTCCATCCTCTACTTCGTGATCGATTCGCTCGTCACGTGGCGGGTCGTGAGCTGGTTCAACACCCGCGTCAGCCTTGCGGGCATCCTCCCGATCCGTGCGAGCGCATACATCCTGTCGATCTTGAACGAGCAGGTCGGCAAGGGTGCGATCGCCGTGTACCTGAATCGCCGCGACGGCGTCCCAGGCTGGCAGGTCGGCTCGAGCATGCTCTTCATCATGTTCTGCGAGTTCTACTACCTGCTCGCCTGGGCGACGCTCGGGATCTCGCTGCGCGGGGACGAGCTCCCGGCCGTGTTTCGGGCGATCCCGTGGATCTTCGCCGGCGCGCTCGCCTTCTTGGCGCTCTGGCTCGCGTACTTCCGCGGCGCGCTCGCGCCTGCTTCGGGGCTGCGCGATCGCCAGATCTTCCACGCCTTTCGCAAGGCAGGGGCCTGGCACTACGTCGGGATCATCGCGCTGCGATCGCCGGCGCTGCTCGCCGCCGTCGTGGTCTACACGCTGGCGCTGCAGCTCTTCGGCGTCCACGCCGAGTGGCTCGACATGCTCTGCTATCTGCCGGTGATCTTCTTCGGTGCGGCCACGCCCGGACCGATGCGCAGCGTCGCGATCACGCTGTGGGTGGTGCTCTTCCCCGAGCAGCCGGGCGAGATGGCTGCGTTCGGCCTGGTGCAGCACAACTTCTTCATCTTCTTCAACGCGGCGATCGGTCTCCTCTTCCTGCGTCGGGCGAACCGGGAGCTCTTCGGGAGCGCAGCAACAACCTGAGACGGTCTGCCATCGAGACGAGCGTCGTGGCGACGAGGAGCCAGCCCATCGCGCGAACCAGCGCCGGAGCGGGCCAGCCGAGGCCGGCAGCGTCGCGCACGAGCGGCACCGCGACGGCTGCGTAATACGCGATGCCGTTCCAGCGGCCGAGGCGGCTCCCCCGCAGCCCGCCCGCCTGCGTGCGCGAGGCGACCGCGTACTGGACGAAGGCCGCCGCGATGAGGATGGGCAGGAGCAGCGGAAGCGCGCCCTGCGACGCGAGCGCTGCCGTGCCGGCCGTGACGAAGGTCGCATCCACGGCGTGATCGAGAACTCCTCCGAGCGGGGAGTCCTCCGCACGGCGGCGTGCGATGCGGCCGTCGGCCACGTCCGTGGCGACCGCGACGCCGAAGACGAGCGCCGCAACCGACGGAGCCTCCGCGAGGATCGCGCCGACGAGCGCCGGTACGAGCGCCAGGCGAAGCCCGGTCAGCCAGTTCGCAAGCGTGAACCATCGCCCGACCGCGACCATCGTCGCGCGACTCTACCGGCGGCCGCGCTACCCTGCCGCACCTTCGAAGGAGGCGATACGAGGTGTCGCGAACGAGAAGTTTTCGCGCGGGCAGGTTCGCGGCACTCGCGAGCGCCGCCCTCGCCTGTGGTGGCGGAGACGAGGGCGCCGGCCTCGACGAAGTCGCCGCGCGCGGGAAGACCGTCTACGAGAACGTGTGCACCGCCTGCCACAACCGGGATCCGCGCGAGGGCGGTGCCCTCGGGCCCGCCGTCGCCGGGGCTTCGCAGGAGCTCCTGGAGGCGAAGGTGCTGCGCGCGGAGTACCCGCCCGGCTACACGCCGAAGCTCCCGAGCTCGACCATGCCGAAGTACGAGTACCTGGCCGGGAGCCTGGGGGACATCGCCGCGTACCTGGCGACGATCCCCCCAGCGTCAGAGCCTGACTGACTCCGCTCGCCTGCGGCTCGCTGCGCGCTTCGCTTGCGCGACCGACTTCTCTCGCCTGCGGCTCCGCCTACAGCAGCACCGACTGCAGCAGGAAGAGCACGATCGTGAGCGCGAGCCCCGCGTGGATCGTCCCGGAGATGGTCGTGAGCGGCTTCTGGGTCTTCGCCCCGGGTCCGATCAGCGCGTTCGCCTCGACGGCGAGGATCGCGACGAGCGCGACGATCCAGTAGGCCCCGAGCGACCCGCCGCCCATGTCGAGCTCCTTGGTGAGCGTCGGGAAGTGGCTCGCCGCGGCCATGAAGAAGAGCATCGGGATCGAGAAGAGCGTGTTCACGCGCGAGGCCATGCCCGCCCGACCGCCGCGTGCGGCCGCCGCCGGATTCGCCTGGCCCCCCGCCGCAACGGTGTTCGCGTTCGCGATCACCACCTGCTGCGCCGGCCAGATCACGAACCAGACGTTCGCCCACATGAAGGTTCCCAGAATCCCGCCCGTCAGGATCCGCGTCATGTAGCCACCGCCGAGCGGCGCCCCTTCGTGGCCGAGCTTGGTGAGCACGATCAGCCAGCCGGTGAGGAAGGTGAACATGGCGCCCCAGCGAAACCACCAGAGCGCGTTCGGCACGAGGCCGCGCGTCATGGCGCTTTTCGCGGTGCCGCCGAGCTCGCTCCCGAAGAAGGGCGTCTGGACGAAGTTGAAGTAGTAGAGGATCCCGATCCAGGTGATGCCTGCGAGGAAGTGGAACCAGCGGAGCAGGAAGTACCACCCCTCCATGCTGAAGATCTCCATGCGCCCTCCTCCAGTATGCGTCGCCCGCGCGGGGCAGCGCGGCGCCAGTGTACCCCCGATCGCAACGAATGCAGGAGCGTTCTTCGGGATCAACCCGGCGGCTCGAGCGCGCGCGTGGCGATCCTCCCCCAGCCGAGTCGATCGAAGAGCTCCGCCACCCGGCTCGGATCCGGTCCCCGCCGGCACAAGAGCGAGAGCTCCGAGCGCAGTCCGGGAACATCGCTGCGCAGCCGCGCGAGGTCGCGCGTGCGAAGCGCCCGCTCGCGATGCACGGCCACCCGCTGCGCGATCCGGATGGCGCCGCGCACCGCGACGCCCTCCCAGGCCGCCGGCTCTTCGGGAATCGCCTCGATGCGCCCGAAAGCCTGCAGCGCCGCAGCCGCGCTCTTCGCGCCTACTCCCGGCACGCCGGGCAGGTTGTCTACGACGTCTCCCACGAGGCCGAGATAGTCCGGGATCTGCTCCGGATCGACGCCGAAGCGGCGGCGCACGCCGTCGGCGTCGAGGGTCTCAGCGCGCCCGAAGTCGTGAACCAGGACGCGGCCGTCCTCGCGCACGAGCTGGCAGAGGTCCTTGTCCGATGTCACCACCACGGCGCTCGCACCCTGCGCCAGCACCCCGGCCGCGAGCGTCGCGATGCAGTCGTCCGCCTCGAAGCCCGCTGCCTCGCAGGTCACCAGGCCGATCGCCTGCGCGGCAAGGCTCGCGAGCTCGAACTGCGGCATCAGATCCTCCGGGGGGTCGCCGCGCTGTGCCTTGTAACCCGGCTCGAGATCGTTGCGGAAGCTCCGCATCGAGTGGTCGAAGCAGACCGCCACGTGCGTGGCCGCCGCCTCGCGCAAATAACGCAACAGGGTGTTGGTGAAGCCGTAGGCCGCATGCGTCGGCATTCCGTCGGGCGCATGCATCGGCGGCAGCGCATGGTAGGCCCGAAAGACGTAGACCGAGGCGTCGATCAGGTGAACGACGGGTTCGTGAACTTCGCTCGGCTTCACCTCGCTGCGCGCTTCGCTTGCGTGCACTTCGCTCGGCTTTGCCTCGCTGCGCGCTTCGCTTGCGGCACCTCTCGGCCGGCTAGGCCCGGCCGCGCTCCTCGAAGACGCGTTCCGCCACCTCGCGGGCAGCCTTCTGCAGCTCGAGGTTGCGGCTCTCGCGGGTACGCCGGCGCACGAGCTCGACGCGGCCCTCGGCGAGGCCCTTCGGCCCGACCGTGAGCCGATAGGGGATTCCGATCAGGTCGGCGTCGTTGAACTTGACTCCCGGGCGCTCGTCGCGATCATCGAAGAGCACCTCGATGCCCTCCTTCACGAGCGCGTCGTAGATTCCGCCGGCCGCTTCGGAAGTGGCGACGTCCTTGGGGTTCAGCAGCGTGAGCACCACCTCGTAGGGCGCCACCGGCAGCGGCCAGGCGATACCGGCTGCGTCGGCGCAGCGCTCGGCGACGGCCGCCATGCAGCGCCCGATCCCGATGCCGTAGGAGCCCATCACGATCGGACGCGAACGGCCGGCCTCGTCGAGGACCGCGGCGCCGAGCTTCTCGCTGTAGCGCGTCCCGAGCTTGAAGATGTGGCCGACCTCGATGGTCTTCTGCACGGCCAGGCCCGCCTCGCACATCGGGCAGGCCTCGCCGTCGCGCACGCCGCGCAGGTCCAGCCACAGATCGACGCGGATGTCGCGCGTCACATCGACTCCGCGGAGATGGAAGTCGTCGCGATTGGCGCCCGTCAGCATGTCGCGCCGGCCCTCGAGCGTCAGGTCCGCGATCACGCGCGGGCCCGAGACACCCACCGCGCCGAGACTCCCGGCGGAGGCGCCGAGCGCGGCGCGGATCTCCTCGTCCTTCGCGGGGCGCGCCTCGCTCGCGCCGAGGCCGTCCTTGAGCTTCTGCTCGACGAGGGCGTGGTCACCGCGCAGCAGCACGAGGACCGTCTCGCCGCCTGCCACGTAGACGAGAGTCTTGATCTGTCGCTCGGGGGGCGCGCCGCCCGCGAAGCTCGCGAGCTGCTCGATCGTGCGCTGGCCCGGCGTCGGAAAGGCCTCGGGCGCCGAGAGGCCCGGCCCGTCCTCGAGTGCGGGCAGCTGCGAGCGCGCCTTCTCCACGTTCGCCGCGTAGCCGCAGGCGGCGCACGCGGCCACCCAGTCCTCGCCGGCATCGCTCGGCACCATGAACTCGATCGATTCGCTCCCGCCCATCGCACCCGAGGAGGCCTCGACCGCGAGCGGGTCGAGCCCGCAGCCGGCGAAGATCTTGCGGTAGGCCTCGAAGTGGCGCTGGAAGGCGGCGTCGAGACCCTCGGCGTCGAGATCGAGCGAGTAGGAGTCCTTCATCACGAACTCGCGCACGCGCAAGAGTCCCGATTTCGGGCGCGGCTCGTCGCGGAACTTCGTCTGGAGCTGGTACCAGAGCTGAGGAAGCTGGCGGTAGCTGCGCAGCTCCGAAGCGATCTGCGTGAAGACCTCCTCGTGCGTCATCCCGAGCGCATAGCGTCCGCCCTTGCGGTCCTGGAGGCGGAACATCTCGTCGCCCATCGTCTCCCAGCGACCCGACCTCTCCCACAGCTCCGCCGGGTGCAGCGCCGGGAGCGAGAACTCCTGTCCGCCGATCGCGTCCATCTCGCGGCGCACGATGCGCCCGATCTTCGCGCACACGCGCACACCGAGCGGAAGCAGCGAGTACACCCCCGCGGTGAGCTGGCGCACGTAGCCCGCGCGCACGAGCAGGCGATGGCTCAGCGCCTCCGCGTCGGCAGGGTCGTCGCGCAGCGTCGGGATGAAGGACCGGGACCAGCGCATGCAAGAGCCTCCTTCCGCATGGCTCCGGGGGGAACGCCGCGAAGCTAGCCCCCTTCCACGAGCCTTGCCGCACGCCGCGAGGAGGCGCGGCCAGGCCGCGAAGCGGCCGCGCAGCGAGCCGAAGGCGAGCGAAGGCTCAGGCCGGGCTAGAAGCGGATCGGGAGCGCGGCGAAGCCGAAGAAGAACTCCGAGCGGATCCGCACCGCGCGATCCGCCAGGACCTCGTACTCGGGAACGCGCGCGAGGAGCTCCTCGAGCAGCACGCGCCCCTCCATCCGGGCCACGTTGTGGCCCAGGCAGCGGTGCGTCGCGTGACCGAAGGAGAGGATGCGGCGCGCGCGGCGCAACACGTCGAAGCGGTCGGCGTCGGCGAACTCGCGCTCGTCGCGATTGGCACAGGCCCACAGGAACATCGCCTTCTGCCCGGGGCGGAGCGTCTCGCCGTGGAGCGCCACCTCCGCGCGCAGCGTGCGTCCGAGCATCTGCGTCGGCATTTCCAGGCGCAGCGCCTCCCAGAAGGCATCGGGGGCGAGGCCCGGATCGGCGACGACGCGCGCGCGCTGCTCGGGGTTCCGCGCGAGCTGGTCGATGCAGCCGGCGAAGACTTTCGGGAGGGTTTCCGTCCCGCCGACGACGAGGAGCGTGAGATTCGAGAGCAGGTCCTCGTCCAGCAGCGGGCGCCCCTCCACCTCGAACGCGAGCAGGCGCTCGACGATCCCGTCGCGATGCGGGCGGACACGCCGCTCGGCGACCCACTTCGCGAGATAGTCCCGGAGCAGGCTCCCGGCCGCCTGCCCGGCTGCCGTCTGTCCCCGCGAATCCGGCTCGCGGTGGAAGCTCGCGTTCACGTTGCCCGCGAGCAGGTCCGCATCTTCGAGCGGGATGCCGAGGATCCTGCACGCCACGCGCACGCTCACTCGCATCGCGAGATCGTGGATCACGTCGAGCTCGCCGCGCGGGAGGGCCTCGTCGAGGAGGCTCGCGGCGAGCTCGCGGGTCGACGCCTCGAGCTCGCGCGCCGCCTGCGGCATGAAGAAGGGGGCCAGTTGCTCGCGAAGCCGCGTGTGAATGGGGGGATCCTGCACCGCGAGCGAGCTGCCTCGCTCCGAAAAGTCCTGGCCGAGCAGCAGCTCGATCGTCGTGACGCCGTCCGCGGCCACGAAACGCGGGTCGGCGCAGGCGTTCCACACGTCCTCGAAGCGGGAGAGGAACCAGCAGTCGAACTCGGGCAGGTAGAAGGCCGGCGCGTCCGCTCGCAAGTGCCGATAGGTCGGCCACGGATCGTCGCAGATCGCAGCCGAGAAGGGGTGGTAGTCGACCATTGCCGCTGGCCGAAGCTAGCGCAGCGGGCGGACCGCCGAAGCGGGATCAAGCCTGGTCGAAGGGCGTCCCCATCGACACGCAGGCATCGGCGAACGCGGCTTCGAGCTTCGCGAGCACGGGGCCCCGAGCGCCGTCGCCGATCGGGCGGCCGTCGAGCGAACGCACGCCGACGAGCCCGGCGCCACTGCCGGTGAGGAAGCATTCCTGTGCCGCGAAGAGGTCGAAGCGGCCGAGGCTGCGTTCGCAGCACGGGATGCCGAGCGCGTGGGCGAGCTCGAGCACGGTCGCGCGCGTGATGCCCTCGAGCGCACCGTCGCTGGCGGGAGGCGTGCGGAGCTCTCCCGAGCGCACGACGAACACGTTCGCAACGGTCGCCTCGGCAACGAGCCCGGCGGCGTTGAGCAGCAGTGCCTCGTCGGCGCCGCGCATTCGCGCTTCTTGCTTGGCAAGGACGTTGTTCAGGTAGTTGAGGCTCTTGACTCGGGGATCGAGCACGTCGGGCGGCGGCCGCCGCAGGCTCGACGTGACGAGATCGATGCCGCGCCGGCGCTTCTCCTCCGGATAGAGGGTGATCTGGTCTACGAGGCACACGATCCGGGCCGGGCCGCAGGGAAGCGGGTCGACACCGAGGGGGCCCTCACCGCGTGTCACGAGCAGCCGGACGTAGGCTTCGGGCGTCGCGTGTGCGCGCACGGTTTCGAGCACGATGCGGCGCAGCTCCGCCGGCGAGACCGGGAGCTCGAGCGCCAGCGCCTTCGCGCCGATCGCGAAGCGGGCGAGATGATCGTCGAGGCGGAAGACGCGCCCGCCGCGCACGCGGATGCCCTCGAAGAGGCCGTCGCCGTAGAGGAGCCCGTGGTCTCGCACCGGAATCCGCGCCTCGTGTGCGGGAAGGATGCGACCCTCGAGCCAGCAGAGCGCACCGGCCCGGTGAACTTCGCTCGGCTTTGCCTCGCTGCGCGCTTCGCTTGCGGTCATGAGACCCTCCCTTCGAGGCGGGCGGCCACGCGGGCGGCCGCCGCGCGCAGGCGCGCGGCGAGGGCGTCACGGCCCAGCGCTTCGAGTCTCACCGCGGACGCGGCGACGCAGACGATGCCGCACAGGCGCCCCCCCGCGAGCACCGGCGCCGCGAGCACCGCAAGCCCCGGGACCCACTCCTCGCGATTCTCGGCGAAGCCCTGCCTGCGCGCGCGCGCCACCTGCTGCTCGAGCGCATCGCGCCCGGCCGGAGTCTGCGCCGTGAAGCGCTCGAGCGGATCTGCGGGCCACTCGATCTCGCCGTCGCCGAAGGCGAGCTGGAGCTTTCCAGCGGCCGTCGCGTGGAGCGGCACGGCTGAGCCCACCTCGGGCGCAGCGCGCAGGAAGCCCGTCCCCTCCGCCTTGTCGAGCACGAGCAGTCGTCGGCCCCGCGCTGCGATCAGGAAGACCGTCTCGCCCAGGACCTCTGCCTCCGCGACCAGGATCGGGCGGGCGGCCCGGACGATCGGATCGCGTTCGAGTGCGCCCCGCGCCAGCACGACCAGCGCGATTCCGGTCCGGTAGCGACCGCGCTCATCGCGCTCGACGAGGCCGCGGCTCGAGAGCGCCGCCAGCAGGCGGTGCACGCTCGATTTCGGCAGCCCGAGCGCGCGCCCGATCTGCGAGACGCCGCGGGGCGCACCCTCGTGGTGCAGCAGGAAGAGCACATCGAGCGCCTTCTCGATGCTGGTGCCGATGCTCGCAGTCGCTTCGGTCGCTGAAAGTGACTGTTCCATATATCAGAACACTCGATCGATATATGGAACAAATCTATCGACGCTTCGGAGCCGATGCAAGAGCCGTCTCGGGGCTCACGCGTCGATGAGCGCCAGGACTCCGGTGTAGGTCAGCAGCTGAGTCGTGCGACCGATCGGGCCGATCTCGCAGGAGCCGAGCATGCCGGCGATCGGCACGCCCTCGAAGGCCCGGCCAAGGTAGGCGGATTCGAGCCCGGGGATCCCGAAGAAGGGCATCGCACGCGCGCAGCAGTCGAGGTAGAGGCCGAACGCGGGTGAACCTCCGGCGAGCCCTTCGAGCATCGCCTTCAGATCCTCCCGCGCCGCCTCGGGCTCGCGCTGTGCAAGCGCGATGCGCTGGCCCGGCCGGGGCGCCTCTGGAATTGCGAACGCATTCTCTTTCTTGTCGAACCCGATCACGTGCCTCACGAGATACGAGCCAGGTCGCAGCGCCTCAGCCTCGCGCTCGAGCGGGAGGGCCACCAGCAGGAACGCAGCGGCCCGGCCGAGGTCCGCGGCCAGCGGGCCGCGCGCAACCTCGCGGTAGACGTCCAGCGCTGGGCGGCCGTCGAGCTCGAGTACCCAGTGCCCGCGGCAGCGCGTCACGGTCAGCAAGTCGGTCGCGGGCCTGCACGCCTGGGTGACCCCGATGCGGGCTGGGCGCTTGCCCCGGAGTGCGATTCCCGCGAGCCCGCCGCTCACGACTTCGCGGCCCTCGAACTGGAGCGGTACCCCGGAGAGCGGATCGGCCGACCCCGCGCCGACGATCGATGCGGCGCCGACCGCTGCGCCGAGCTCTGCCAGCAGCACCCCGAGATCGAGCGTCCTGGGGTCGGGGAAGAGAACCAGCAGATCCTCCTCGCGACCCCCGGAGCCGAGCCCGGCGGAGATCTCCTCGGCTGCGGCTTCCTCGCGGCCGGCCAGATCCGGAATCAGGAAGGGGTGGGCCTCGATGCCGGAAAGGGCCAGGACGACGAGCCCCCCGTCCTCGGCATGCTCGCGATCCGGAGCGAGCACGCCGTGCGCGGTCGTCCCGACCACCGCGTCGCTCCCGAGTGCCCCGGTCGCGGCAGCGAGCAGCTCGGGCATCGCATCGCCGCGACCCGGACCGGTCAGCAGGATCGCCGCGTCACAGCGCCCTGCCCCCGCCATCGCCTCCGCGCACGCCTGCTCCGCGGCCCGTCCGGGCTCCGGGAGGGTCGAGAGGCCGACTCCGGCGCGCAGCACGCGCCGAGCTTACCCGAGCAGCGGCCGCAGGTGGGGGCCGGGTCGTCGATGACGTGGCCGAGCTTTCGCGCTGGCGCTGCGTCGGCTAGCTTGTGTCGGCGACGTTGCTCAGCCCTCCTCGGCGTCGCGCCTCCCAGCACCGCCCCCCGAGCGGTCGTCCGTCATGCGGATGGAACGCGAAGAGGCCAACGAGTTGGCTGATTTCGAGATGATCGCGACGCGGGCGGACCTCGACGCCCTCGCGCAAGAGCTGCTCACCGAGAAGGTGATCAGCGTCGATACCGAGGCGGACAGCTTCTACCACTACTTCGACAAGACCTGCCTGGTGCAGGTGGCGACCCGCCGTCAGATCTACCTGATCGATCCGCTCGCCTGCGGTGGCCCGAGTGAGCTCGCGCCGCTAGGCCCCGTCTTCGCGTCGCCGTCGATCTGCAAGGTCTTCCACGCGGCGGAGTACGACATCTTCGTGCTCAAGCGCGACTGCTCGTTCCGCTTCGAGAACCTCTTCGACACGATGATCAGCGCGCAGCTGCTCGGCTACCCGTCCGTCGGGCTCGCGAGCCTCGCGCAGCGACACTTCGGCGTAGACCTGCCGAAGGACGAGCAGCGCTCGGATTGGTCGCAGCGCCCGCTCACCGCCCAGCAGAAGAGCTATGCGGCGGCCGACGTGCTCTATCTGATCCAGCTCGCCGAGAAGCTCACGCGCGAGCTCCGCAAGGCGAAGCGCCTGTCCTGGGCCGAGGAGGAGTTCGAGACCCTCGCCGGCCGCGAGTGGCCGGAGCGACAGGTGGACGAGTACGGCTACCTGCGCATCAAGGGGGCGCGCAGGCTCGACCCGCGAAGCCTCTCGGTGCTGCGCGAGCTCTACATGATGCGCGATGCGCGGGCGCAGGAGCTCGACCGCCCGGCGTTCAAGGTGATGGGCAATCGGACCCTGATGGAGATCGCGGAGCGCAAGCCGCGCAAGCTCTCGGAGCTCTCGGAGATCAAGGGAATCACCGACCTGCTGCTCCGGCGCCTCGGACGCGACACGCTCTCGGCGGTGCGCGAGGGCCGCAGCCAGGAGCACGGTCCGCTCCCGCGCCTCGGAACCGGCCGTCGTCGGATGGACCGATCCGGAGATCGCCGTCTCGTCGTGCTCAAGCAGTGGCGCTCCCGGAAGGCCGTAGAGCTCGAGATGGACCCGGGCGTCCTGTGCCCGAACTCGGCGCTCGAGGCGATGGCCTGGAAGGCGCCGCGCAGCGCGGCGGACCTCGAAGAGCTCGGCGAGCTCAAGGGCTGGTTCGTACGCGAGCTCGGCAAAGAGGCGGTCGAGGTGTGTCAGCGCGCCAGCGAGCCCGCCGATGAGCCGCCCGCAAAACCCTGACCCCGCCACGCTTGCGGGGACGGTCTTCAGGAATCCAGATTCCCGTTGAGAATCTGGATTCCTGGAGACCGTCTCCGGAAATAGCTGCCCCCCGGCGCGGAACTTCCGGCCGGGGGGCTCGATGCGAAGCGGTCTAGCGAGAGACCGAAAAGGCGGGGTGCCGTTCTTGGGGGAAAGCGCCTTGCTTGATCCCAGTCTCCCGAAGAGCCGACCGTGTCGAATTTGCGCGCCCGCAATCTAACCTTCGACCCGACCGTGCCGTCTCGCTCGCTTCGACTGGAGAGCAGGATGCGTGCCAGCGGGGCACGCACGTCGAAAACACGCCAACTCATAGGAATCGCAGCAGAGCGCGGGCAGCGGGCCCTGCTCGTCTCCTGCCGCCCTCGGCTGCGGAGAACGCGACCGGAAGCCCGTCCCGGAGCCGGATCGCCGCGAGAATCCCTTTCCCGTCAGAGGCTTGCGGAGGGTGCATACCCTGGCGGCAGGGGAGCGCGAGTCGGCGGCAGTGGACACGCGTTCGCGTCGCTCCTGGTGCTCGCCGCGCTCACCGCGGCCTGCGCGCTGCGCAGCGGCCAGCCACCGGTCGCGAGCGTCGAGATCGCCACGGCCTCCGAGGTGGCAGGCAGCGAGCGCATCTGCGCGTGGTACGGCGACGCGAGGGACGGGGTGCTCTACTTCGGGGAGTCCGCATTCTGGTCGGCCGAGCGCGCCTACGGCGATCCGCTTGCGGACCGGCTGACCCCCGGCCCCCGCCGCATCGGCCGCTTCGACCTCGCCACCCGCCGGCTCGCCGAGCCGCTCGACGCCGGCCCCGGCGAGTGGCCGACCGGTGTGTGGGATGTGCTCGCTCACCCGAACGGGCGGGTCTATTTCACGACCTGGTTCGACTCGATGGGCTGGGTGGACCTTCGCACCGGCACGGTGCATCGCCTCGACGGACTCGGCAGAATGCTCAACGAGATCGCGCCGGGCCCGGACGGCACGCTGCTGGTCTCGCGCTATGGAAGCTCCGATGGCGGGCCGGATCCGGGAAGCGTCCTCGTCATCGACCTCGATGGCGAGCCCCTCGCGGAGCACCCGCTCGCCGCCCCGGCCGGGTATCGCGTCGCCCCAAAGACGGTGGCTTTCGACCCCGCACGCGACGAGATCTGGGTCACGACCGATCTTTTTCCGTTACAGGACGGCCCGATCCGCCACGACGCCTACGTGCTCGACCGCTCCGGCCGCGAGAAGCAGCGGATCGAGAGCCCCGAGGTCCAGTTCGTGGCCTTCGGACCGGACGGAACCGGACTCGTCGCCGAGGTGCTGGGCTCCCGCCTGGCGTTGCGGGTCCGCAGGCCCGATGCAGCCGACGAGTTGTTGCTCGCGGACGGGGGCTTCCCGGAGGGCCTCGATTTCGTGCAGGACATCCACTTCGCGGCGGACGGTCGCGCAGTCGTGACGCGCTGGAGCGGCGTTCTCCACGTCTTCGATCCGCCGGGATCCCTCACGACGCTTCGCCTCCCGAAGCTCGATCCCGGCGGCCTCTACTACAGCGGCGTCCTCAGCGGCGACCGCGTCTGCGCCACGCACTGCGGCGGGATCTCGGTCGTCTGCGCACCCGCGGAGCCGACCGGACCCGCGCTCGTGCGGTAAGCTCCGAGACCGTGTTCGCCGCTCGCCGGACCAGGCTGCGCGAGGAAATGGGGCCCGGCGCCGTCGCCATCCTGATCGGCGGCCGCCTGATCACCCGTTCTGCCGACTCGCAGTTCCCCTTCCGCCAGGACAGCGACTTCTGGTACCTCACCGGCTTCGACCACCCGAACGCGATCGCGGTGCTGCGTACCGACGGCGGACCCGAGTACACGCTCTTCGTCGAGCCGCGCGACCCGGACGCCGAGACCTGGACCGGAGTCCGCCCCGGCGTCGAAGGAGCGACCCGCGACCACGGGGCCGACGAGGCCTACCCGAACCAGGACTTCCAGACGCGCCTTCCCGACCTGCTCGCGGCGGCGAAGCGCGTCTACCACATGCTCGGCCGCGATCCGGCGATCGATGCGAAGATCGTCGAGACCTGCGAGAACATGCGCCTGCGCTCTCGCCTCGGTCGCGTGCCGCCCGAGGCGCTCGTCGACCCGCGCTCGATCATCCACGAAATGCGCCTGCACAAGGAGCCCGCGGAGCTCGACCTGATGCGCCGCGCCGCCGACATCAGCCGCGAGGCGCACGGCGACGCCGCGCGCCTCGCCCACCCGGGCGCCTTCGAGTACGAGCTCGAAGCGGCACTCGAGTACGCCTTCCGCCGGCGCGGCGCGCGCGGCCCCGCGTACACGACGATCGTAGGCGGCGGTGCCAACGCGACGGTGCTCCACTACGTGCGCAACGACCAGAAGCTCCGCGAGGGCGAGCTCGTGTTGATCGACGCGGGCTGCGAGCTCGCAGGCTACGCCTCCGACGTGACCCGGACCTATCCGGTCGGGGGTCGCTTCGGAGCTCCCGCGCGAGCGGTGTACGACGTGGTGCTCGCCGCGCAAGAGGCCGCACTCGCGAGCTGCAGACCCGGCATCACGCTACCCGAGATCCATGCGACGGCGGTGCGCAGCCTGACCGAGGGCCTCGTCGAGCTCGGCGTCCTCTCGGGCAGCGTCGACGAGCTCGTCGCGAAGGAGAGCTACCGGCGCTTCTACATGCACCAGACGAGCCACTGGCTCGGACTCGACGTCCACGACGCCGGGACCTACCGGAAGGCCGGTGAAGCGCGACGCCTCGAGCCTGGAATGGTCTTCACCGTCGAACCCGGCCTCTACTTCGCACCCTCGCTCGAGGGCGTCGACGCGCGCTTCCTCGGGATCGGCGTGCGGATCGAGGACGACGTGATCGTGACGGCCGACGGCTGCGAGGTGCTGACGGCCGCGATCCCCAAGGCGCCCGAAGAGCTCGAGGCACTGGTTCGTTGAACTTCGCTCGCCTGCGGCTCGCTGCGCGCGCTGCGCGCTTGCCAGATGCGCTTCGCTAGCCTGCGGCTCGCTGCGCGCGCTGCGCGCTTGCCCGATGCATTTCGCTCGAAGGGTCGCTAGCGAGCGTCGCACCCGAGGGAGAAGCATTGTCCGACATCGAATCCCTGCTCGAGGAGAAGCGCGTCTTCAAACCGAGCCCGGAGTTCGCGAAGCAGGCGAACTGGAATCGGAGCAAGGTCGCGGAATACCGCGCGCTCGGGAATCTCAGCCCGGAGCGTTTCTGGGCCAAGATGGCCAAGCAGCACGTCGACTGGTTCACCCCGTGGACGAAGACCCTCGCCTGGAAGCAGCCCTTCGCGCAGTGGTTCGTCGGCGGGAAGCTCAATGTCTCCTACAACTGCCTCGACCGGCACCTCGAGGGCGAGAACGCGTGGCGGCGCAACAAGGCCGCCATCGTCTGGGAAGGAGAGCCCGGGGACACGCGCGTCCTCACCTACGGCGAGCTCCACCGCGAGGTATGCCGCTTCGCGAACGCGCTGAAGAAGCTCGGCGTCAAGAAGGGCGACCGCGTCGCGCTCTACATGCCGATGATCCCGGAGCTCGCGATCGCGATCCTCGCCTGCACGCGCATCGGCGCGCCGCACAGCGTCGTCTTCGGCGGCTTCTCTGCGGAGTCGCTCCGCGACCGCATCCAGGACGCGGGTGCCTCGCTCGTGATCACGGCCGACGGCGGCTTCCGGCGCGGCGCGCCGAACGCGCTCAAGCCAGCCGTCGACGAGGCGCTGCGACAGTGCGAGGGCGTTGCAAACGTCGTCGTCGTGAAGCGCACCGGGCAACCCGTCGAGATGGTGGCCGGGCGCGACCACTGGTGGCACGACGTCGTGCGCGACGAGAAGGCCGTCTGCCCGCCCGCAAAGCTCGACGCCGAGCACCCGCTCTTCATCCTCTACACGAGCGGCACCACCGGCAAGCCGAAGGGGATCCTGCACACCACGGGCGGCTACCTCGTGCACGTCACGACCACCGCGAAGGCGATCTTCGACCTGAAGGACGAAGACACCTACTGGTGTACGGCCGATATCGGCTGGATCACGGGCCACTCCTACGTGATCTACGGCATCCTCGCGAACGGCGCGACGACGCTGATGTACGAGGGCGTCCCCACCTGGCCCGCACCCGATCGCTTCTGGGACATCATCGAGCGCTGGCGCGTCAGCATCTTCTACACCGCTCCGACGGCGATCCGGACCTTCATCCGGCTCGGCGACGAGCATCCGAAGAAGCACGACCTCTCCTCGCTGCGCCTGCTCGGCAGCGTGGGCGAGCCGATCAACCCCGAGGCCTGGATCTGGTACCACCGCGTGATCGGCGGCAAGCGCTGTCCGATCGTCGACACCTGGTGGCAGACGGAGACGGGCGGAATCATGATCACGCCGCTCCCCGGCGCCATCCCGACGAAGCCGGGCTCCGCCACGCTGCCCTTCCCCGGAATCTCGGCCGGCGTCTGGGACGAGAAGGGCGAGCCCGTGAAGCCCCCGAACGGCGGTTTCCTGGTGATCGACAAACCGTGGCCGGGGATGCTGCGCGGTATCTGGGGCGACCCGGCCCGCTACCAGGAGACCTACTGGAGCCGCTACGAGAAGGCCTACTTCGCGGGGGACGGCGCCCACCGCGACAAGCAGCGCTATTTCTGGATCATGGGGCGCATCGACGACGTGATGAACGTCTCGGGGCACCGGATCGGAACGATGGAGGTCGAGAGCGCACTCGTCTCGCACGAGCTCGTGGCCGAGGCGGCCGTCGTCGGCCGTCCCGACGACATCACCGGCACGGCGATCGTCGCCTTCGTGACCCCCGTGGCGGGATCGAAGGTCGACGGCCTCGGCCAGGCGCTGCGCGCGCACGTCTCGAAGCAGATCGGGCCGATCGCGAAGCCCGCCGAGATCCGCTTCACCGATGCGCTGCCGAAGACCCGCTCCGGCAAGATCATGCGCCGCCTGCTGCGCGACATCGCCTCCGGCCGCGAGGCGATCGGCGACACGACCACGCTCGATGACTACAGCGTCCTCGCCCAGCTACGCGAGAGCGAGGGGGAGTAGTCGCAAGGCGGCGCAGCCGAGCGGAGCTCCTCAGGCCGGGGTCGGGTCGCTGCCGCGGCGGCCGAGGAACCAGGCGCCGTTGGCGTCGCGCGAGAGGCCGACCGCGCCGGCGAGCTGCGGCTCGTCGTCCGGAAGCGGCCCGCCGAGCAGCTGCTCTCCAATGGCGCGGATCACGCCCTTGTGGCAGACGAGCAGCGCGCTCTTCGCACCGCTCCCGGCGATGCGCTCGAAGGCCGCCTTCACCCGAGCGCGGAACTCGGCGCGGATCTCGCCGCCAGGGAACTCGAAGCTGGGCGCCCGCTCCCGCCACTCCCGATAGAGCACCGGATCGCGCCCTTCGATCTCGCCGGCGGTGAGCCCCTCCCAGCGCCCGAAGTGGATCTCGCGAAACCCATCCTCGAGGCGCACCGGCGCCCCGCCGGCCACCAGCAGGGCCGCCTCCCAGGATCGGCGCAAGGGACTCGCGACCACGAGGTCGAAGACCTCCTGACGCAGCGCTCGCGCCGCCGCCCGCACCTGCGAGCGACCCGAGTCGGAGAGCGGAACGTCGGCTGCGCCATGGAAGCGCACGCTCGAGTTTCCGACCGTCTCTCCGTGGCGGAGCATCACCACACGACGTAGCGACAACGACCCCTCCCCTGCGACGAAGACCACCCCGCGGGCCCGCAGCATCGCCCCAGGGCATCCCGCCGTCAATCCGCCGCGTCCGCAATCGCGGCCCCTCCCATCCATGCTGCGCAACTCGAAGAGGTCAACCACGGCCCGCCTCGAACCCCCGACCCGTTGAAATCACCCCTTGTACGGCTCATTTTCCCCTCATTTCGCCCCTGCTTGGCGAGCGTCGAGGGATCGGACGTTGCCAGAGAACGCTGCTAAGAATCCCTATCCGCGATCAACCGCTCTCATCCACCTGAAGAGGCTTGAGGTCAAACGAACCATGCTCGCTCGAAAACGCATCGTCTCGCTGACCCTGACCCTCGCCGCGATCTGCGGCGTCGCTCAGGCGGCAGACGCCCCTGCGCTACCCGCCAAGAAGCCGAACATCCTCGTCATCTGGGGTGACGATATCGGCACCTGGAACATCAGCCGCAACAACCGGGGGATGATGGGCTACCCGACGCCCAACATCGATCGCATCGCGGCCGAGGGCGTCGGCTTCACCGACTACTACGCGCAGCAGAGCTGCACGGCCGGTCGCGCCGCCTTCATCGGGGGCTCCGTGCCGCTCCGCAACGGCATGACCAAGGTCGGATTGCCCGGCGCGAAGGAAGGCTGGCAGAAGACCGACGTGACCATGGCGACGGTGCTCAAGAGCCAGGGCTACGCCACCGGTCAGTTCGGCAAGAACCACGAGGGCGATCGTGACGAGCATCTGCCCACGATGCACGGTTTCGACGAGTTCCTCGGCAACCTCTATCACTTGA
>CAYPSI010000114.1:0-26147 GCA_964413375.1 uncultured Spirochaetales bacterium
GGCACACACGTGGCGCGTCTCGAGGGCAAGATCACGCTCGAGACGATCCTCGCGCGCCTTCCCGACTACGAGGTAGATCTCGAAAACGCCGTGCGCCTGCGCACCGAGTTCGTGCAGGGCTACGCGAGCCTGCCGATCCGGCTCTAGAGCGCTTCTCGCCCCCAAGGACCCGAGAACCTCGCCGCTGAAGGCGGGTGCTGGAACGAGCGGATTGGGGTAGACCTTCCGTGGGGCGGCGGGGGGGGCGAGCGGGTCGATGGTTTCGCTTCGAGTCCGCACGCTCAAGGCCGCGGACACGATCGCCTATCTCGGGCTGATCTGGCTCAGCTGGCGCTTTCTCGACGACGAGCTCCACTGGAAGCTCGCGATCGCTGCCGCGTTGCTGAGCGGCGCGTGGCTCGCGTTGACCTTCCTGCGGATGAACCGCCTCTTCACGACCTACTTCGACATCCTGTCCAGGCTCGAGTTCGTGCTGCCCTGCGGGCTCGGCATCGGACTCGCTCTCCTGGCGGCGCTCGACACGCACTTCACCGCCACGCGCGTGGTGGCCGGCGGCGAGCTGGTGGCCTGGACCCTGCTCTTCCTGCTCTACCTCCGCAATCGGCGCCGCTTCGTCCGGCAGGGCCACGGGCCGGTCCCCGCCGGCTGCTGGGTGAGCCCACCGGCCGACGTGCTGGAGCCGGGCGACCTGATCCTCACGAGCGGAATGGTGGCGGCCAGACTCCGCGAGAGCGTCGGCCACGGCGAGACGGTGCTTCGCGCCCGCGACGGCACGCTGATGTCCTTCACCTCGCGCATGGACCAGGGCGCATTGATGCACGGCGTCGAGAACTTCACCTCGTCGCTGCGAAAGAGCGGACATTTCATCGTGTTGCGTCCGCGGGAGAAACTCAGCTCCGAGCAGGTCCGACGCGCCGAGGAGATTGCGCTCGAGATGATCGAGGACAACCGCAAGTGGTCGGAACGCGTGAATCGGCGCCGCCGCGCGATCCTCGCGCGCCTGCCGCTTCCGGCGGCGTGGACGGAGCGGCTCGCCCGCATCCTGCACTCGTCTGGCTACGACTGGCTGGGCCTCTTCATGGGCAGACTCGCGAAGGACCGCTGGACCTGCATCGGCGCCTGCCTCGAGATGTACGGACGTCTCGGCCTGAAGACCAACGCGTACGGAACGGGACTGCTGGGCTTCGGAACGACGCTCTTCGACCCGATCATGCCGGTGCGCTTCCTCTCCGACCCGGCCTTCCGCCTGCTCCGCGAGGAGCAGCGTCGAGGGCCCTCCACGTGAGGAGCCCCGTGCGATCCTCGCGCATCGCGTGGGTCGCGGGCGCGCTGGTGCTGGCGCTGCTCGCGTGGCAGGGGCATCACGTCGCAGCCTGGCTGCCGCAGCTAGAGCGCGGGATCGCGCAGCTGGGGCCCTGGGGACCGCTGGCGTTGATCGCCGGGATCCTGCTCCTCTCGCCGCTGCTCGTTCCCGACTCGATCTTCGGGATCGCAGCCGGCGCGACCTTCGGGATCGCCGCCGGCACGCTCTACTACTTCGTCGGCGTATACCTGATGTGCCTCGTTGTCCAGCTGGTGAGCGGCCGCTGGCTCCGAGCGCGCGTGCTCCGGCTGCTCGAGTCGCGTGCAAAGTTGCGCGCGGCCGTGATGGCGGCGCCGCAGGGTGGGGCGCATTTCACCTTCCTGGTCCGCCTGGTGCCGGTCAACCAGGCCCTGCTGAGCTACGCGCTCGGCGCCGCGGGCGTTCCGCTCCGCTTCGCGGTGCTCGGGAACGCCGGAATGCTGATGCACATGTTTCCGACCGTCTACTTCGGCGCCGCGGCGGCGCATCTCACGCGGATGGCGGCAAGCGGACACCGGGAATGGGAGACCGAGGGCGTGCTGCTGCTGCTGGGCCTCGGCGTCTGCGTGTTCCTGACGCTCCAGGTCACGCGGCGCGCATGGGCGGCGATCGACGCCGCGGAGCCAGCGATCGGGGGCGAGCGCCCCGATGCGCCCCGGGCCCGCTGAGGTCTAGTCTAGGACCCGAAGCGCAGCGTGGTCGGGCCGCCCGGGACGTTCTCGAGCAGCTCGATCACGTTGCCGAAGGGGTCGCGGCCGTAGGCCCAGCGCGAGGGGGTCTCGCCCATCGGCGGCGTATTGAAGCTGACGCCGTGGGCTTCGAGGTGGTCGTAGTCCTTCTGGTAGTCGTCGGTCGCGAGCGCGAAGTGGGTGATGCCGATGCGGTTCACCGGGCGCTTCGCGTCGCCCTTCTCGGACTGTGCGAACTCGAAGAGCTCGATGGCCGACTCGCCCTTGCGCAGCAGGCAGACCTTGCAGCCCGCTTCGGCGATGCCGAAGGCCTGGTTCATCGGCGCGATCCCGGGCGGGATGTCCGCCTCCATCGCGACCTCGAAGCCGAGGACACCGCAGTAGAAGTCGCGCGCGCGTTGCATGTCGGGGACCGCGAGCGCCGGGTGGTGGACGCCGAGGATCATCGGGGACTCCTTTCACAGGCTCGAGCGGCGCGAGGGTAGCGCCGCCGCCGTGAAAGCGGGCTCAGGTCCGGAAGCGATCGCGGATCGCGCGCCGCGCGAGCTTTCCGGTTTCCGTACGCTCGAGCCCTTCGACGAAATCGATGCGGCGCGGCACCTGGTAGCGGGCGAGGCGCTCCCGGCAGTGCGCGAGGAGCTCCGTAGGAAGCTCCGGCACCGCACGCGTCGGATCCCGCTGAACGACGGCCACCACCTCTTCCCCCCACTCGGCGTGCGGCACCCCGACGACGCAGCAATCCGCGACCGCAGGGTGCTCGAGCAACACCGCCTCGACCTGCGCGGGATAGACGTTGACGCCGCCCGTGATGATCACGTCCGCGCGCCGGTCGCAAAGGGTGAGGTAGCCCTCGGCGTCCTGGTATCCGACGTCGCCCAGCGTGAAGAGATCGCCGCGGCGGCCCTCGGCCGTCTTCTCCGGGTCGCCCTTGTACTCGAAGCTCGTGCCGGCGCGGAAGTACACGTCTCCCGCCACGCCCGTCGCGCAGGGTTGGCCCTCCGCATCGAGAACGTGCACCTCGAGCCCCGGGCCGGGCCTGCCGACGGAGCCCGGGTGCGCGAGCCATTCCTCGGAACCGATTCCGACGCCTCCCCCCTCGGTGCCGCCGTAGAACTCGAAGAGGATCGGGCCCAGCCATTCGATCATGCGCCGCTTCACCTCGATCGCGACCGGAGCGGCCCCGTGCACGACGAGGCGCAGGCTCGAGAGATCTCGGCTCCGACGCAGTCCTTCCTCGAGGCGCAGCAGGCGCACGAAGTGCGTGGGAACGAGGAAGGTCGAGACGACGCTCTCGCGCTCGACCGCACGCAGGAACTCCTGCGCATCCCAGCGGTCGAGGAGCACGATGTCGGCGCCGAGCAGGATGGCTCCCTCGCAATAGGTATTCGGACCCGAGTGGTAGAGCGGTGCCGCGACGAGGTGCGGTCCCTGCGCGGCAGCACCCGCGGCGCGCTCGAGCATCGCTCTTCCGGCGGCGCCGGTGAGGCCCGGCGGAGGCTGCGGGGGCCTCGGAGGGCGCAACACGCCCTTGGGCCTGCCGGTCGTGCCCGAGGTGTAGAGCAGCGTATCGCCGGCCAGCGGATCGGCGAGCGGCGCGTCGGAGTGCTGCGCGACCTCTTCGTAGCGCCGGAAGCCCGGGATCTCGCCGCCGACGCAGAAGCGAGCCCGCGGCGGCACGCTCGCACAGGCGGCCAGCGCCGCCTCCGCGAAGCTCGCGTGCGCGACGAAGGCCTGCGCCTCGCTGTCACGAACGACATAACGGACCTCGTCGGGCTTCCAGTGCCAGCAGATCGGCGTCCAGGTGCGCCCGGACCAGCTCGCGCCGCGGACCGCGAAGAGCATCTCCGGCGCGTTCGGGAGCAGCGCCACCACGCCGGCCCGCCGGGCCACGTCCGCGGCATCGAGGGCGCGCGCGAAGCGGTTCCCCTCGTCGACGATGCGCTGGTTCTCGACGCGTGTGATCACAGGATGCTGCTGGTTGACCGGGCTGGACCCGGAGCCTACCGTGCCGACTCAGTCTACACGGGGCGGAGCGCGGTGGACATCCTGCGGCGCGAGCAAGCGGAGTCGGGCGTCCTCACGCTCGTGCTCCACCGACCGGAGCGGAAGAACGCGATCGACCTGGCGCTCGCCGACGAGCTCACCCGCGCGCTCGAGCACGCCGAGGAGAGCCCCTTGGTCCGGGTCGTGGTGCTCACGGGCCACGGCGACGCCTTCTGTTCCGGCGGCGATCTCGTGGGAGACGGCGATGAGCGCCACGCACTCGCGACGATGCGCCGGATCTCGCGGCCCGCGGTGGCGCTCCACCGGCTCTCGAAGCCCGCGATCGCCCGTGTGAACGGGCTCGCGTCGGGCGCGGGTTGGAGCCTCGCGCTCGGATGCGATCTCATCGTCGCCTCCGAGCAAGCGCGCTTCTGCCAGATCTTCGTGCGCCGCGCGCTCTCCCCGGACCTCGGCAGCACCTGGCTGCTTCCCCGGCTCGTCGGGCTTCACCGCGCGAAGGAGCTGGCGCTGCTCGGTCGCTGGATCTCGGCCTCCGAGGCGCAGGCCATGGGCCTCGTGAACCGCGTGGTAGCGGCGCAAGAGCTCGACGCGGCCGTCGCAGACTACGCCGAGACCCTGGCTGCGGGGCCGCCCGTGGCACTCGCGCTCACGAAGCGGATCCTCTCCGAGGCCGGTCTGCGCGAGTTCGAGGCGGCGATCGAGGCGGAGTGCCACGCGCAGTGCGTGAACCTCGCGACACAGGACACCCGCGAGGCGTTCCGGGCCTTCTTCCAGAAGCGCGAGCCGCGCTTCGAGGGGCGCTGAGAGTCCTCGTGATCCGCGCGGTGATCTGGGATTACGGAGGTGTCTTCTCGGGCTCTCCCTTCGATGCGATGGCCGGGGTGGCGCGCGAGATGGGTGTCGACCCGGGCCGCTATCTCGAGATCGTCTTCGGCCCCTACGACCACGACACGGACCATCCCTGGCACCGCCTCGAACGCGGAGAGACGACGCTCGTGAGCGCACGCGCAGAGATCATCGAGATCGGGCGCCGCGACGGCATCGACTCGGACCCCTTCCACCTCTTCACCGCGATGAGCCGCGGCGGAGGAGGAACGCGCGACGAGGTCGTCTCCTTCGCGCGCGAGCTCAAGGGCTCGGGGCTCGGCTGCGCGCTGGTCACCAACAACGCGCTCGAGTTCCGCGACTACTGGCGGCGCTCGATCCCGCTCGACGAGCTCTTCCACCACGTGATCGATTCCAGCGAGGTGGGGCTGCGCAAGCCCGATCCGAAGATCTTCGCGCTCGCGCTCGAGCGCCTCGGCGTCCCGGCCGAGAGCGCCGTCTTCCTCGACGACTACCCCGGGAACGTGGAGGCCGCGCAACGCGTCGGGATCCACGGCCTGCTCGTGACCGACGCCTACGGCGACGCGTTGGCCGAGCTCTCCCAACTGCTCGGTCGCTAGTCCGTTTGACTTCGCTCGCCTGCGGCTCGCTGCGCGCTTCGCTTGCGCTCGCCGTCATTTCTTCTTGCGCCAGTCGGGGACGAGCCCGCGCCGGAGCGCGACCTCCTGCGCGTGCAAGGTCTTTCCGTGCCACTCCTGCGCGGCGGGGTCGGTCGCGAGCCAGGCGATCACCGCCGCCGGCACCTCCGGCGGTGCGCCGCCGAAGTTCTTCGCGAGCTGCTCGTCGAGGCCCAGGATGCGCATCGATTCGGTGAGGATCAGCCCGGGCTCGACGCCGAAGAAGGCGACGCCCGAGTCGCGGTGCTCGACGGCGAGGCTTCCGGCCATCCGGATCAGCGCCGCCTTCGACGCGCCGTAGACGAAGCCCCAGCCGCCGGACTCGGGCGGCGCCGGCGGATCTCCCATGCCGGCGGCGGAGACGAGATTCACGATGCATCCGCTCTTGCGCTCGAGCATCGGCGGCAGCAGACGCTGCACGAGCAGGAGCTGGTGGATCACGTTGCCGAGGAAGATCTTCTCCGCGCTGCCGAGCTCCACCTCGAGGACCCGGTCCATGATCCCCGGCCCCTGGTAGATCGCGTTGTTCACGAGCAGGTCGACCTGGCCGAAGGCCGCGAGCCCCGCCTCGGCAGCCGCGTCGACGCTATTGCGATCGAGCAGGTCGAGCCGCACCACGCGCGCCTCGCGGCCGCGCGCCCGGACCTCGGACGCCGCCTCCTCGAGCGTCCCCGGCATCGCGCGCTCGAGCGAATGCCCCTTGCGCGGCGAATACTCGTGCACCTCGCTCCCGGTGACGGTGCGCGCCGCCAGTACGAGATCGAAGCCCTTCTCGGCGAGCGCCAGCGCGGTCGCCCGGCCGATGCCGCGGCTGGCGCCGGTGACCATCGCGACCCGTCGGCTCATCGCTCGAAACCTCCATCGGCAAGCCTCCTGCCCTGATTGACCGGGGGCTCACAGGATCGGATACTCGACCCCTCGCCGAGGAGTCTACGGTGAAGGGTAGCCAGCTCGCCGTCAAGCTCGCGCTGACCCCGACAGGGGCAGCCGTCGACCGCTTTTGCGTGCGCCAACTCGGCCACTCGCCGGTGAGCTGGGTCTTTGCGCGCTCCGAGGGCGTCGCCTACAACCGCCCCCTGTTGCTCGTCAGCGTCGGCCGCCGGACCGGGAAGCAGCGGGCCGTCGTGCTCCCGCACTTCCGGGCCGGCGCGGCGTGCGTCGCGGTGATCGGATCGCGCGGGGGGATGCCGACGGATCCGCACTGGGCGCGCAACCTGCGCGCGCACCCTGAAGCGCACGTGATCGTCGATCGCCGCGAGCACCGCGTTCGCGTGCACCTCGCAGAGGGTGAGGAGCGCGCGAGCCTGTGGGGACAGATCGTCGCGCGCGCACCCGTCTACGCGGTCTACCAGGAGCGCGCGAAGGCGCACCGCGAGATCCCCGTCTTCGTGCTCGAGCGCGCGGACGGCGGCGCGCTCGAGGCTCCCTGATCGAAGAGCGAGAGCGAGAAGCGAAGACCGTCCGCGCTTTCGGCTCTCCGCTCAGGTGGCGGGGCGCAGCCAGCGCAGGCAGCCGCTGCGCTCGAGGATCGGGTCGAGGGCGCTGCGATCGGGGACGGACGTATAGCGCCGTCGCAGCTCGGCCAGCGAGCGGGCGTGGTACTTCTGCGGCTTCTGGGTCCAGGCCTTCCCGGCGAGATCGACGCTGAACATGTCGCGTCCCTCGGCGATCGCACGCGCGTTCGCGTCGGACCAGGGCAGGAAGAGCCGTCCCACCTGGCGCTCGAGCAGCGGGAGGAGAGTCGGGAGCAGCGCCTCGCGCGCCTCGAAGGGCCCGGCGAGCTCCGGCTCCTGCATGCGCTCCACCCATGCGGCCACCGACGGCGCGCGCTCGCGAAGGATCGCGCCCGGCGTGGGATCCGTCCCGCACTCGTAGAGCTGGGCCCAGAGCCCGAAGTCTCCGAAGGCGGGCCTCCCGCCGAACAGGAAGGGCCGGTGCGCGAGGTGCGCCTCGAGGATCGCGAGCGCATCGCGGTAGGACTCCTCGATCGCGGGCGCGGTCTGCTCGCTCGAACCCACGAACCAGACCCGCTTCACCATGCGCTCGCGGATCCCCGCGGCAGCGCCAGCCAGCTCCGCCCCGGAAAGATCCGGCATCATCGTGCGCGCGATGAACTCACTGGCCGCCGCGCGGTCCACGTCGCGGGCCCAGCGGTAGTGGAACATCCACTTGTTGCCCCACTCGTCGCCGAACTCCTCGAGCAGCGCCGAGAGAAAGCACAGCAGCGGATCCTCCGGATGGATCGGGGGCTCCGGAAAGAGCAGCTCGAGCTTCTCCAGGATCGGCGTCGAGTCCTGGAGGCCCTCGCCCGAGGGGGTCGCGACCGCCGGGATCAGCGGCAGCTTCGCGAACTTCTGGAACTCCGCCTGGGTGTTCACGTCGCGCGTGATCCACTCGTGCGGGATCTGCTTGTAGCGGAAATAGGATCGGACCTTCACCGAGTAGGGGGAGGGTTCGGCCCCGAAGATGCGGTAGACGTCGGCCACGGCTCTCCTCCATCGCTGCGGGCCGACGCTCTGCGCCTGCCCGCAGCTCTCAGCGCAAAGTGATCTTCCCCGCCTGCAGGGCCTCGAAGAGACCGGCATCGAGCGGCACATAGCGCTCGCCGTCGAAGAAGTAGAGCGGATCCTGAACCTGCGCGGGATCGTAACCCTCGCGGCGATAGTCGGTCTTCTGGTGCTTGAAGGTACCCGTGACGCGCATCTCGTCGCCGAGCATGCGCAGGAAGTAGGGGCGCTGGTAGCCGGGCAGGTGCTCCATCACGTAAGCCGTGAACTTGTCGAGCGAAAAATCCGGGCCGCTGCGCAAACAGGCCATGCCGGCCCGCCCATCGGCACCCGGTACTTTCACGCCGAAGACGTTGCTCTCGAGCACGCCGGCGGCACCGTTCAGGATCTCGCCCACCTCGTTCGTCGCGACGTTCTCTCCCTTCCACCGGAAAGTGTCTCCGACGCGATCCGCGAAGGAGACCCAGCCATCCTCGTGGAAGACGACGAGGTCGCCCGTGTTGAACCAGTGATCGCCCGGGTGGAACACGCCCTCGAGGATCTTGCGCCGCGTCGCCTCGGCATCGACGTAGCCATCGTAGGAGGTGATGCCGCTGATGCGACCGAGCAGGAGACCCGTCTCACCGGGCTGCACCCGCGCACAGCGCCCGTCCGCGCCGCGCTTCACCTCGCCCGTCTCGAGCTCGCAGCTCGCGACGGCCTGGCTCGGCTGGAGGCGTCCGACCATGCCCGGGCGACCGACCACGTTCACGAGCGGCGCATTCCCCTCGGTTGCGCCGTAGAACTCGCGGATCAGCGGCACGCGGAAGCGCTCCTGGAAACGAGCCCAGACGTCGGGGCGAAGCCCGTTGCCGGTGATCACGCGCAGCCGATGCGAGCGCTCCTCGGGGCGCTCCGGCTGGTCCAGCAGATAGCGGCAGAGCTCACCGATGTAGACGAAGGCGCTGGCATCGAAGCGCTGGACGTCGCTCCAGAACTGCGAGGCCGAGAATTTCCTGCGCAGCGCCAATCCAGCGCCGGTCAGCAGCACCGAACCCCAGCCCGCGTACATCGCATTGCTGTGGTAGAGCGGAAGCGGCACGTAGACGATGTCGCCCGGGCCGAGCTCGAGCACCGCCGAGCCGAAGAGCGCGCCCGCGAGGAGCCAGCGCTGGTTGCGGACGATCGCGGCCTTCGGGAGCCCGGTGGTCCCGGACGTGTAGATGTAACACATGCACTCGTCGGCCCGGGGCGGGCCGACGTCCGCGGGGGGCGACTCCGCGGCCTCGAGCCTGGCATCGAAGCTCGCGAGATCGGTCGGCACCGCTGCGCCCTCGTCGCTCCACGCGAAGACCGCATCCTGCCCGAGCCCCGAGAGCGACGGCAGCACCTCGCGCAGCTTCTCCGCGTGCTCTGCGCCCGCGAGCACGAGCCGCGGCTTGCCGACGGCGATCGCGTGCTCGAGTGCGCGACCGGTCACGTTCGTGTTGATGAGGGCGGCCACCGCGCGTAGCCGCGAGAGCGCCGTCACGGCCAACAGGAACTCCGGTCGGTTGTCCATCAGCAGCGACACGACGTCGCCCGGGCCGACTCCCGCGTCCTGGAACGCGCGTGCGGTGCGGTCGACGCTGCGGTCGAGCTCACGCCACGTGAACCGGCGCTCGAGATAGAGGAGGCCCGTCCCGCTGGGGTCTCGCGCAGCCCGCTCCGCGAGCAGGCGCGAGGCATTCCAGGGGGCCTTGGGGCGCAGCACCCGCGGCGCATGGCGCAGCAGGCGCCCCATCGCCTGCCACTCTGCGAGGCGGGTCGAGAGGCGCGGCCAGCTCTGGATGGGCTCCACGCAAGAACCTCCGGTGCGGGCCGCGGCGCGCGCCGAGACCGCCCCCATTCTACCGGAGGCAGCGCCTTCGTGGTCCCCTTCTGGCAGCAGGAGCCCTCGAAGACCCCCTGCTTCTGACGCCATTCGCGCGCGCCCCGTGTACCATGGGCGCCGACCATCGTCGGAGGCCCCCCCTTGGACTTCGCATACAACGAGAAGACGAAGTACGCGCTCGAGCGGCTCGGGCGCTTCATGGACGAGCAAGTCTATCCGAACGAGGCGGAGTACTACCGCGAGCACGCGGCGCTCCCCGACCGCTGGCAGAGCCCGCCGCTGCTCGACGAGCTGAAGCACGAGGCGCGCGAGGCAGGCCTCTGGAACCTCTTCCTGCCGGAGAGCGAGCACGGGGCCGGCTTCTCGAATCTCGAGTACGCGCCGCTGTGCGAAGTGATGGGGCGCGTGGGTTTTGCGTCGGAGGTCTTCAACTGTTCTGCCCCGGACACGGGCAACATGGAGGTGCTCGTCCGCTACGGCAGCGAAGAGCACAAGCAGCGCTGGCTCGTACCCTTGCTCGAAGGCCGCATCCGCTCCGCGTTCGCGATGACGGAGCCTGCCGTCGCATCGTCGGATGCCACCAACATCGAAACCAGCATCCGGCGTGACGGCAGCGAGTACGTGATCAACGGCCGGAAGTGGTGGACCTCGGGGGTCAACGACACGCGCTGCGAGCTCCTGATCCTGATGGGGAAGACGGACCCGAGCGCCGAGAAACACAAGCAGCAGAGCATGATCCTCGTGCCGCGAGATGCCCGGGGCGTCCGCATCGTGCGCAACCTGCCCGTCTTCGGCTTCGACGACGCTCCGCACGGCCACGGTGAGGTCGTCTTCGAGGACGTGCGCGTTCCGGCCTCGAACATCCTGCTCGGCGAGGGGCGCGGCTTCGAGATCGCGCAGGGCCGGCTCGGTCCCGGGCGCATCCACCACTGCATGCGGGTGATCGGCGTGGCCGAGCGCGTGATGGAGAAGATGTGTCGGCGCCTGATGACGCGAACGGCCTTCGGAAAGAAGATCTACGAGCACTCCGTCTGGGAGGAGCGCATCGCCGATGCGAGGATCGAGATCGAGTGCGCGCGGCTCCTGACGCTCAAGGCCGCGTACATGATGGATCACGTCGGCAACAAGGTCGCCGCCGCCGAGATCGCGATGATCAAGGTGAAGGCGCCGACGATGGCGCTGCGGATCATCGACCACGCGATCCAGGCCCACGGCGGAGGCGGCGTCAGCGAGGACTTTGGCCTCGCGCACACCTGGGCGAGCATGCGCACCTTGCGCCTCGCCGACGGTCCCGACGAGGTCCACCGCCGCTCGATCGCGAAGATCGAGCTCAAGCGGCAGGCCCAGCTCGCCGGCCTGCAACGCTAGCTCGATGAACGCCGCTCGCGGGCCCGAGCGGGGGAGCAGCTCCGGATACCCTCCCGAGCAGCACGTGCTGCGCGATCTGCGCCTTTGGACCGAGCGCGACGCAAGCGGCGCGCGCTCGGGGCTCCCGGTCGTGCCGGAGATCTGTGGCCCCGCGGGCGACGTTCACCTCGGCGTGCTCGCAACGTTGGTCGATGTGGCGGGCGGCGAGCTCGCGGTGCGCAGCGCGAGCCCGGACTGGGTGGCGACCTCGGACATCGTCCTCCACCGCCTGCGCCCGGTGCAGGGTGCAACGGTCGAGGCGCGCCCCGCGCTGGTGCGCCGATCGCGCACGTCGATCGTCCTCGAGCTGACCCTCTCCGACGGCGCCCCGGGGCCGCTCGCTTTCGCGACGACGAGCTTCGCGATCGTTCCCGCCCGCGAGCCGCAGCAGCGCATGGGTGTCGGTCACGACGCGGCTCGCACGGAGTTCGCGCTGCCGGGCTCCGGCCTGGATCGGCCGCTCGTGCCGCGCATCGGCGTTCGATGTCTCGACGCCAGCTCGGGTCAGCTCGAGCTCCCCCTCGCCCCGTACACGGTGAATAGCCTCGGCGCGCTCCAGGGCGGGGTCGCGGCGCTCCTCGCCACCCTCGCCGCAGAGGCGGCCGGAGGCGCGGCGCTCGGCGGGGCCTGTGTCGCGCGCGACCTGGCACTCCACTACCTCTCGCTCGCGCGCGAGAGCCCCGTCAGGGCCAGCGCACGGGTGCTGCGCCAGGACGCTTCCGGAGCGCTGCTGCGCGTCGAGTCGCGCGACAGCGCGGGGCGACTCACGACCTTCGCCAGCGTGGGCGTCGGAGCGACGCTGTAGACTGGTTCTGGAAGTACGGAGGTGCCCATGCCCGGTCCGCTCGCCGGAATCCGCGTCGTCGACGTGTCGGCAATCGTCTCGGGTCCCCTCGCGACGATGATGCTCGCCGACCAGGGCGCCGACGTGATCAAGGTGGAGCCGCCCGGGATCGGCGACTTCATGCGCTTCGGCCCCTTCCGCCGCGGGGGCCTCTCCGCCTTCTTCGCGAATGCGAATCGCGGCAAGCGCTCGCTCGTGCTCGACCTCCGTCAGCCTCGCGCGCGCGAGATCGTGAAGGATCTCGTGCGCCGCGCCGACGTCTTCGTGCAGAACTGGCGCCCCGGAGCCGCCGAACGCCTCGGGCTCGGCTCGGACGACCTTCGCTCCGTGAAGCCCGACCTGATCTACGCCTCGATCAGCGGCTACGGAGACTCCGGACCCTACCGCGACCGCCGCGTCTACGACCCGATCATCCAGGGCCTGACCGGCCACGTCGCAGTGCAGCGCAACCCGGAGTTCCCGGTGCCGGACTTGATTCGAA
This sequence comes from uncultured Spirochaetales bacterium, assembly GCA_964413375.1. Lineage (GTDB taxonomy): Bacteria > Myxococcota_A > UBA9160 > UBA9160 > SMWR01 > CAZUYC01. Next base: position 12,629 of record CAYPSI010000114.1, read on the forward strand.
ACGTCGTCGCCGACAAGGCCAGCGCCTACGTCGTGGCGCAGGCGATCTGCGCGGCGCTCTTCGCGCGCGAGCGCGGCGCCGGCGGTCAGCACCTGCGGGTGCCGATGCTCGACGCCTCGCTCGCGTTCTTCTGGCCCGACGGGATGATGGCGCACACGATGATCGGCGAGGGCGTGGAGGCCGGGCCGACGCTCTACGAGCTCTACCGCCTCCAGCCGACTGTCGACGGCCACCTGATCTACTTCGCCGTCTCGGACGCCGAGATGCACGGCCTCTTCCGCGCGCTCGGCCACCCCGAGTGGTGCAGCGACCCGCGCTTCGGCGCGATCGAGAGCCGCCGCAATCCCCAGAACTTCCAGGCGCTCGGCGCGCTGCTCGACGAGGCCTTCCGAAGCTGGAAGACGCGCGAGCTCCTCGAGAGACTCGTCGCAGAGCAGGTCGCCGCCGGCGCCGTGCTCTCGCTCGAGGAAGTGATCGCCGACCCGCAGGTGCACCACAACGGCGCAATCTTCGAGCGCGATCACCCGACTGGCGGCCGCATGCGCGAGCCGCGCCCCGCCGCCCGCTTCGACCGCACCCCCACCGAGCCCGGCCGCCCGGCCCCGATGCACGGGGAGCACACGGACGAAATTCTCGCGGAGCTCGGAATCACCGAAGCCGAATGCGCGGAGCTGCGCGCGGAAGGCGTGATCGCCTAGGCCCGGTTGGCCTTCTGCGCGAAGAAACGCACGAGCTCGAAGCGATCGTTCCCCCAGAACATCTCGTCCCCCACGAAGATCGTCGGCACCCCGAAGATGCCCTTCGCCACTGCGGACCGGCTCTCGGCCTCGAGTCGCTGCTCGAGCTCGGCCGAGGAGGCGCGCGCGATGGCCGCGTCGGCGTCGAGGCCTGCTCCCTCGAGCAGCGCGCGTACGACCGCCGGGGAGGCGACGTCGCGCGCCTCCGCCCAGCGTGCGCGGTAGGCGGGGTAGTGGAACTCCCGGAACCTGCCCGCGTCCTTCGCGACGAAGGCCGCGCGCAGCAGCAGGCTCGTGTCGGGGCGCTCCTTCGGCTGCTTCGCCGCCATCTCCGCGCCGATCATCTCGACCCAGTGCCGCAGATCGTTCCCGGTGTTGTTCCGCTTGCGCTCGCCGAGCTTCGGCGCAGGCGCACCATCGGCCGAAGGCTCGTAGAGGACGCGCAGGCTCACCGGGCGGAAGTCGATCTCGATGCCGAGGTCCTTGAAATAAGGCTCGACGCGGCAGCTACCGAGATAGGCCCAGGGGCACGCATAATCGAAGTAGAAGGGGAGCTGCATCGGGATCCTCCTGGCCGGGGTCACCTCTTCCGGCGCTGCCTTCCAGCATAGCGGACCGCGTCGTCGCCCGATCGCGCTGGCATCGGCGCCGCGTTCGCGACATGCTGGGCACTCTGCCCCCCCCGGAGGACGGATCGTGCGGGTCGAGCGCCATGGAGCCGGGACCGCTTGCGCAGTGCTGCTGCTCGTGGCGCTGCTCGGCTGCGGAGCGCGCCCCGAAACGAGCGAGCGGCCGAGCTTCGTCGTGGTGCTCTCCGACGACCAGCGCTTCGACGCGCTCGGCGTGGTGCAGCGCGAGCAGGGGCCGCAAGCGCGCTTTCCGTGGCTCGCGACCCCGAGTCTCGACCGCCTCGCCAGCGAGGGCGTGCGCTTCCGCAACGCCTTCGTCGTGAGCTCCCTGTGCTCTCCCTCGCGCGCGAGCTTCCTCAGCGGCCTCTACGGCCACACCAACGACGTCGTCGACAACCAGACACCGCTCTCCGCATCGACCGACACGATCGCGAGCCTGCTGCGAAGCGCGGGCTACCGGACCGGCTACGTCGGGAAGTGGCACATGGGCGATCAGGTCGAGCGGCCCGGCTTCGAGTGGTCGGCGAGCTACGTCGGCCAGGGGAGCTACTTCGACGGCACCTTCCTGGTCGACGGTGCACCCGAGGCGACGCAGGGCTGGGTCGACGACGTCGCGACCGACTACGCTCTGGAGTTCCTGCGCCGCCACCGCTCCGAGCCCTTCCTGCTCGTCGTCGGCTACAAGTCGCCCCACGGACCGCACCGACAGGCCTCCGTTCCCGAGCGCGCGCGAGGCCGACACCGCGACGTCCGGATCGAGCCCGCGCGCAATGCGCTGGCCCTGCCACCCTACGAAGCGCCACGAGCGCGCGCGTGGGACGCGAGCAGCGAAGACTCCGTGCGCAGCTACTTCGACCTCCTCAGCGCGATGGACGACGCGTTCGGCCGCCTGCTCGAAGCGATCGACGCACTGGGCCTGCGCGAGCGAACGGTCGTGATCTTCGCCGGAGACAATGGCTATCTGCTCGGCGAGCACGGCATGCGCACCAAGCGCGCCGCCTACGAGGCGTCGATCCGGATTCCGCTGCTCGTGCGCTGGCCTGCCCAGCACGGCGTCGCGCGAGGCCTGTCGGTGGACGCGCCGGTGCTCAACGTGGACCTCGCACCCACGCTGCTCGAGCTCGCGGGGATCCCGACACCGGGGCCCCTGCATGGGCGCAGCCTCGGCGAGCTCATCGAAGAACGCGGGCACCCCTGGCGGCTCGCCTTCCTCTACGAGTTCTTCCAGGAGCCGAGCTTCCAGATCCCGACCCAGCTCGCGCTGCGCGCGGCCGACACAAAGCTCATCGTGTACCCGGGTCACCCCGACTGGACGGAGCTCTTCGACCTCTCCTCCGACCCCGGGGAGCAGCACAACCTCGCGCGCGATCCGACGCGCGCGGCCCAGCTCGAAGCGCTCCACGCCGAGCTCGAACGCGAGGCGCGCTCTCTCGGCCTCGACCCGACCCACCTGGCCCCCTGACGGGACGTCAACGCAAGACCACTCTGCGATTGCAACGGCAAGCGAAGCGCGCAGCGAGCCGCAGGCGAGCGGAGCTGGCTGCCACCGCTCGAGTCGTCGCAACGTCCTAGGGATAGCGAAGCTCGCTGAGCTCTTCGCTGCGCTCCCAGAGCCGACGCGCGAGCTCCGGGTCGCGCGCGTGCGAGGCCGGCTTGCGCTCGCGGCACTTCGCGTAGTAGCGACCCGACACCCCTTCCAACTCCTGCGAGCACGCGAGATAGAGCGAGGTGCGGGCCCCCTCCTCCGGCGACTTGAGGAAGAGGCCGACGAGCTTGCGCACGGCCTCGAGGCCCCTCCCCTCGCTGCGCCCGAGATTGCTGCGGATCCCGCCCGGATGCAGCGCATTCGCGCTGACTCCGCTCCCGGCGATGCGGCGCGCGAGCTCCTGCGTGAACAGGATGTTCGCCGACTTCGACTGGCCGTAGACGCGCAGCGCGCGATAGCGGCGCTCGTTCTGTAGATCGTCGAGCTCGAGGCGTCCGAAGCGGTGCGCATCCGAGGCCACGTTGACGATCCGCGCTGGCGCACTCTCGCGCAGGCGCGGGAGCAGGAGCCCGGTCAGCAGGAAATAGGCGAGGTGGTTGGTCGCGAAGGTGGCCTCGAGTCCGTCCGCCGTCAGCTCGCGCTGGCGCAGCGTCACGCCGGCGTTGTTGACCAGCACGTGCAGGCGCTCCGCACGAGAGAGCACCTCGTCGGCGAGCCGCCTCACCTCCTTCAGTGAAGAGAGGTCCGCGCGCAGCATCACCGCATCGTCTCGTCCGCTGCGACGGCGGATCTCGGAGAGCGTCTCCTCACAGCGCTCCGGTGTGCGCCCGACGAGGATCAGGTGCGCGCCCTCGTCGGCGAGCCCGAGCGCGGTGGCACGCCCGATGCCCGAGGTCGCGCCGGTGAGCACGACCGTCTTGCCTTCCAGTCGGCCGCCCGAAAATTTGCCGCCCGAATGCTTGCCGCCCGAAGCCATTGCACCCCTCCGCCTCCCCCGCCCCGGGGATCCTACCAGGCTGCGAAGGGAGGCAATCAGCCGAGGGCCTTCTCGAGCACAGCGCGGGCTGCGGCGCGCGCGCTCGCGAAGGAGACCTCGGAGAGGACGCCCGGTGCCGCGACGCGGTCGCCCGCGAGCCAGCGAGCGCTCCCGCGATCGATCGCCGGCCGATCGCGCCAGCCGGCGCCCGGCGGATCCGCCGCTCCGGCGCCGCCGTCGACGATCCCGTGGCGTTCCCAGACCGTGCGCTCGCGCCAGCCCGCAAAGCCCGCATCGAGGACGGCGCGGATCCGCGCGAGCCCGTCCTTGAGCTCTTCGTCCTGGGCGAGGCCCGCGTGCGCCTGCACGAGCGATTCGCCGACCGGGACCAGACCCGGATCGACGGCGCTGTAGCGGGACGCATAGACCCGATGGTCGAGCGAGAGCACCGCGAAGGCGTCGTCGCGGCGCGAGCGCAGCGCCACGTCGAGGAGCGCGGTTCGGGGCCCCGGCCAGTCGAGCGCCGGATCGCGCAAGAGCCGTGCAGCGGCCGGGAGGTCCGTCGCGACGATGCACGGGTCCGAGGGCAATTCGCCCAGCTTCGAGCCGACCCGGATCTCGACCCCGAGCGCCCGCGCGCGGGCTTCGAGCTTTGCGACCAGGCTCGCCCAGCCGCCGAGCACGTAGCCGACCGGTCGCCAGAGCAGCGAGCGCCGGATCCGCTCCTGCACGAACGCGGCCGAGAGCGTGCCCGGGTCGGCGTGGAAGGTCGGGAGCGCTGCAAAGCCGATCGCCGCCTCGGCGGCCTTCGCGCCCATCCGTGCGGTAGCCCAATCCCGAAAGCTCGCCTCCAGCGGGGCCGGCTCACGCGCGTGGCGGGCCATCGGGAGCAGTGGCGTCGGAAGCCGGCGGAGCTTCCCGCGATACAGCAGGCGCACCCCCGTCAACGGCGGGAACGCGATCGCCGGGTGCAGATCCTGCGCGATCAGCCACGCCTCGAGGGGGCCGTGGCGGTAGAGCGCGTGCGGCCCGAGGTTCGCGCGCCGCGGCCCGGGGGTCGAGTCGCCGCGCCCGCCGAGCCGACCGCGCGCCTCGTACAGCGTGACGCGGGCGCGGCGCTCGGCGAGACTGATCGCAGCGACGAGACCGGCGATGCCTCCTCCTACGACGCTCACGACCGTCCGGGTATCGCGCGCGATCGGAAGTTCGGCGAGCGGATCTGCAATCATCGGGTGTTCTCCGTGTCTGGTTCCACACCTTCCAGGGGAGCAGCGACTGCCAAAGGTTCCCACGCCTCCGGGCCCCGGGAACCTTTCGGGCCCTTGTCGCCCCTACCGGGTGTGCCGGATGTGGAGCGGGTTCGCGCCGCCCAGGCGGGGGACGCCGTGGCGATGAGCGAGGTGCTCGACGCGTTGCTCCCGACCGTCGGTCGGGTCTGCGGCTCGATCGCGCTCGACGCCGGACCGGATGCCGCACAGGAGGCGCTGATCCAGGTGATGCGCGATCTGCGAAAGCTGCGCGATCCCGAGCGCATCCTCGGCTGGGCGCGCCGCATCGCGACGCGCGAGGCCGTTCGCCACGCGCGACGGGGTCGCGCCGCCCAGACCGAAGCTGTCGATCTCGCGCAGCTGCCGGCGCCCGGCGACCCGAGCCTCGCGCGCGATGTGCGGCGCGTGCTCGCCGCGTTGACTCCCGAGCAGCGCGCGATCCTCGTGCTGCGCGATCTCGAGGGGCTCGGCGAAGCCGAGGCGGCCCGAGAGCTCGGCGTGGCGCTCGGCACCGCAAAGTCGCGGCTGCATCGCGCGCGCCAGGCCTTCCGCGAGAGGTGGAGCCCGTGAGCGCCTGGCCCAGCGTCGAGATCGACCCCGTGGTGCGGCTGCGTGCGCTCGCCGCGGGGCTCCCTCACGTAGCACTCGTCGAGTGCGTCCTCGACGCAGCGCCCGAACAGGTGTGGTCGATCGTCGGCGATCTCGAGCGCGGGGTGCCCCGCTTCGAGGAGGGCGTGCGCTCGGCCGAGATCACCGCGCGCGACGGCGAACATCTCGAGGTCGTGACGCGCGGCTCCCTCGGGCTCCCGATGCATTTCCGCGCGGTGCTGCGACCGGGCTGGTGCGTGATGCACTCGCGGCTCGCGGACATCGGCATGGCCGTGGCGCCACAGGACGAGGGCAGGCGCACGCGTTTCGCCCACTTCGAGGGCTCGCGCTGGCTCGGGAGGCTCGGGCGCCCCTTCTTCCGCCGCCGCGTGCTGGGTGACTTCGAGCGGCTGCGCCTGCTGCTGTAGCGAGCGTCGAAAACCGGGCGAGATCAGCGCTCGCTCAGTCGGGGAAGGCTTCGGCGATCCGGTCGAGCACGCGCTGTTCGTTGGCCGAAACTTTGCGCATGCCGAGCACGCCGCCGCTCGCTTCGGCCACCACGCGCGCGCGGCGCACCAGGTCCTCGCGGACGGCGCGTCGCTCCTTCGGGTCGAGGCGAGCCGCCAGGTCCCGCGCGTAGGCGAACCACACGTCGCGTCGCGCCTCGGTCGGACCGTCGGCGATGGTCGCCTCGAGCAACTCGTAGCCTGCGCTGCCCTTCTCGATCCCTGCGGCCACGGCCGCCGTGAGGATCGCGTCGCGCTCATCGCGGTCGAGCTTGCCGTCGGCCCAGGCCACCTCGACGAGGGGATAGAGCCAGAAGGCGGCCATCGTCTCTCCGCGCACCTGGAGCGCGACCAGACGGTCGAGGATCTGCGGATCGCTGAGTCCGGTCGCAGCCTTCAGCAGGTCGCGAGTCACTTCCTGATCGAAAGTCGCCTTGAGCTTGTCGCGCAGCTGCTGGTTCTTGCGCGCGAAGAACTCCTCCTCGAGGGCCTTCTGGCGCTTGTGGAGCCCATCGTTGCTCATACCCGACCATCCTCCCGTCGACCGCACGAGGTGTAGCATTGCCCCCGAGGGCCGGCGAGACTCGGATCCCGGCGAAATGGCGGCGAGTCGGGCCGATGGGTGCGCGCGCCCCAGCGGTCGGGCGCGGCGCTTGCGTTCGGAGGTGAGATGCCTACCTGGCACCGGCTCGGCTCGAGGCAGGAGCTGCTGGCAAAGGTTCCGTGTGCGTTGCGGGCCGAGCGCCACGCAATCGCCCTCTTCTTTCACGAGGGCCGCTTCCGCGCGATCGGCAACGCGTGCAACCACAAGGGCGGGCCGCTCGCACAAGGCCGCATGCGCGACGAGTACGTCGTCTGCCCGTGGCACGCGTGGGAGTACAGCATCATCACGGGTCGGGGGCCGGAGGGCTACGACGAGGAGCAGGTCCCCGTCTTCGCGGTGGAGGAACGGGAGGACGGAGTCTACGTCGGCACTCCGCCCGAGTTGCCTCGCAAGCTCATCAAGCACAAGAAGCCGCACCTGCTCGAGGAGCATCCGAAGCCCGCCGGGGCCCCGCCGCGCGTGCTCGGCCTCTCGACCACCGCGATGGACACGACCAATCCGCGCTTCTCCACCTCCGACGCGCTTCTCGAGCACGCGCTCGCGTCCGCGCAGCGGGCGCGCGCTGTCGACACGCAGCTCCTCCGCCTGCGCGATCTCGGATTCCGTCACTGCGAGGGGAACTACTCGAAGGCGGCGCGGGCGTGCACCTGGCCCTGCGCCATCACCGAGCGCGACCCTTCCGACGAGCTCACGCCGGTCTACGAGGGTCTCGTGCACTGGGCCGACGTCGTCCTCGTTGCAACGCCGATCCGCTGGGGGAACGCCTCGTCGCTCTACTACAAGATGGTCGAGCGCCTGAACTGCATCCAGAACCAGATCACCCTGCACGACCGGGTCTTGATCAAGAACAAGGTGATCGCCTTCATCATCACCGGCGGACAGGACAACGTCCAGGGCGTGGCGGGGCAGCTGCTCACCTTCTGGGGCGAGCTCGGCTTCGCGGTACCGCCCTTCCCCTTCATCGCCCACACCCGCGGCTGGGACGCCGAGGACATGGAGCGCAACGTGAGGCAGGTCCGGGCAAGCGACGCACTGCGCGAGGCCTCGGCTCAGCTCGCACTGCGCGCACTCGATTTCTGGACGGTGCTCGACCAGCATCGCGCCGAGCTCGACAAGCCGATGGAGCGCAGCGGGCGCAAGGCACAGCGCCTCGCCTCGGCCCCGGAGCTCGCGGACTGACGCCTCCGCGGGGGGAGGACGACTCGCCTTCCCTGGTCTGCGACCCGTGTCGCCGCAGCAGCGGGACGCGTTACCCTCACGGGCCGGCCGAGCACCCGAGGAGATCCGCATGAGCCGCTACTCCGTCGTCGATGCCAGCGAGATCCAGCGTTGGGACGCCGAGGCCGACGTCGTCATCGTCGGTTTCGGAGCGGCCGGGAGCTGCGCGGCCATCGAGGCGAGCAGCGCGGGCGCCGACGTACTGGTGCTCGAGCGCGCGAGCGGGGGCGGCGGGCTCACCGCGAACGCAGCCGGTCACGTCTACCTGGGGGGTGGCACGCGCGTGCAGAAGGCCGTCGGCGTCGAGGACAGCGTGAAGGACATGATGGCCTACCTGCTCGCCGTCAGCCCCGACGCCGACGAGGAGAAGATCCGCCTCTACTGCGAGCAGAGCGCCCTGCACTTCGACTGGCTGGTGGCGCAGGGGGTGCCCTTCAACGACACGATGTACAAGGGCAAGCACGTGCTGCAGATGACGGACGAGTGCCTGATCTGGTCCGGGAACGAGGAGGTGTGGCCCTACCGCGAGAAGGCGAAGCCCGCGCCGCGCGGCCACAAGGTGGCCCAGGTGGGCGAGCTAGGCGGCGCGAAGATGATGGAGAAGCTGATCGCGCGCGCGCAGCAGCAGGGCGTCCGCGTCGTGATCGACGCCCACGTCCACAGCCTGGTGCGCGAGGGCGACCGGATCGTCGGCGTGCGCTACGCCGTCTTCGGCGAAGAGCGCAGCGCGCGCGCGCGCCGGGGTGTGATTCTCGCCACCGGCCATTTCACCGCCAACGAGGAGATGCTGAAGCAGTACTGCCCGAAGCTCGTCGACCCGCGCATGACGCGGCAGATGACACCCTACGACGACGGCTCCGGCATCCAGCTCGGCCTCGCGGCCGGCGGAAGGGCCCTGCACATGGACGGTGCGCTCGTCACCTGTCCCTTCTACCCGCCGGAGAGCCTGATCAAGGCCATCCTGGTGAACAAGCTCGGCAAGCGCTTCGTCGCCGAGGACTCCTACCACTCGCGCACCAGCATCATCGCGAGCGAGCAGCCCGAGGGCATCGCCTACCTGATCGTGGACGACGAGTGCTTTGGTCGGCCCGAGTTCGGCGGCTACGAGCCGATCGACGCCTGGGACGACTTCGCCGCGATGGAGCGCGAGCTGGGGATGCCCGAAGGCTCCCTTCAGGAGACGGTCCGCCATTTCAACGAGAACGCAGCGAAGGGGAAGGACCCCGATTTCCACAAGGGCAAGAAGTGGCTGAAGCCGCTCGACCACCCGCCCTACGCCGCGCTGCAGGCCTCCGTCGGCGCGGGCGCCTGGATGTGCTTCACGCTCGGCGGCCTGCGCGTCTCGAAGGATGGCGAGGTCGTGCGCGGCGACGGCGCCATCATCCCGGGGCTCTACGCGATCGGCGCCTGCGCCTCGAACATCGCACAGGACGGCACCGGCTACGCGAGCGGCACCTGCATCGGCGAATCGACCTTCTTCGGCCGCCGCGCCGGACGCCACGCGGCCCGCGCCTAGCGAGGCCGTGCAGGGCAGCACCGAGGACTTCGAGGAGTCCCAGCAGTAGGGGGCGAAGGCCCTGCGCCCACTGCCAGGTCATCCATCACGAGCCCAGGCCGCTCCGGGTTCCTATACAATGAGCCAACGGAGGGGCCGGGGCTTGTACTCCCTCGTCCACGAACTGACGCGTCTCCAGGAGCGCGACGGCTGGCTCAGCGAGGCCGCGCTGCGCGAGCTGGCCGAGCGGCACCGGGTGCCGCTGCACCGCCTGGAGAGCCTCTCCACCTTCTACACGCATTTCCGTCGCACTCCGCCAAAGCGGGTCGAGGTGGAGGTCTGCCGCGATCTCTCCTGCGCGCTCGCCGGCGGCGCCGCTGCCTGTACGCGGCTGCGCGAGCTCGTGGCCGGCCGCGACGACGTGGCAGTGCGGGAGGTGTCCTGTCTGGGGCGCTGCGACGCCGCACCCGCCGCCGCAATCGGCCACAGGCCGATCTCGCTGGCACGCAGCGAGGATCTGCTCGAGGCGATCGAGAGTTCCGGGCGCGAGCCGCCGGAGCCGCCGCGGCGCAACTGGGGAGAGGCGGAGATCTACGCGCAGGAGACGGACCGCTACGGCGCGCTGCGAGCGGCGCTGGATGGCGAGCGCGGGGCGCTCTCGGCGCGGCTCGAGGAATCCGGGCTGCGGGGCATGGGCGGTGCCGGATTTCCGACCGGCCGCAAATGGTCGCTGGTGGCCCGAGAGCCCGCGACGCTCCGGTACGTAATCTGCAACGCCGACGAAAGCGAGCCCGGAACCTTCAAGGACCGGGAGATCCTGCGCGACCTCCCGCATCTGGTGATCGAGGGGATGGCGCTTGCGGCCTGGTGCATCGGGGCAGAGCGCGGCTGGGTCTTCATCCGCCACGAATACGGACCCGAGCGGCTGGCACTCCAGAGGGCTATCGACGCGGCCTACGCGGCAGGTGCGCTGGGAGAGCGCATCTTCGGCCGCGACTTCCGTTTCGACGTCGAGGTCTTCGTCTCGCCCGGGGGCTACATCCTCGGCGAGGAGACCGCTCTGCTCGAGTGCATGGAAGACCGGCGCGGAGAGCCCCGCAACAAGCCGCCCTATCCGGGAACGATCGGGCTGTGGGGGCGGCCCACGCTGATGAACAACGTCGAGACCTTCGCGCACGCCACCGGCATCCTGCGCAACGGTCTCGAGTGGTGGCGCAGCCTCGGCAAACCGGGCTTCGCCGGGCACAAGTTCATCAGCGTGAGCGGCGACGTGGCAGAGCCGGGAGTCGTGCTGGTGCCCTTCGGCACAACGCTCGGCGAGCTGCTGGAGCGCTGCGGTGGGATGCGCGACGGTCGACGACTTGCGGCCGTGGCACCGGGCGGCGCCTCCAGCAACTTCCTGCCTCCCTCGAGCCTCGAGGTTCCGATCGACTTCAAGACGCTCGAGGAGGCGGGCTCGATGCTCGGCTCCGGGGCCGCACTCTTCGTCGCGGAGGGACACGACCTGCTCGAGGTCGGACTCAACGTCACCCGCTTCTTCCGCAACGAATCCTGCGGGAAGTGCGTGCCGTGTCGGGTCGGCACGGAGAAGGCGGTGAAGCTGCTCGAGGGCGCGGGTGCGGTCTCGGAGTCGAACCGGGCGCTGCTCGAGGAGATGAGCCGGACGCTGCTGCGGACCAGCATCTGCGGCCTGGGGCAGGTGGCGCTGGGTCCACTGCTGTCGATCCTGCGCAACTTCCCGGATTCCGTGCGGCGGGAGTGACGCGATGCGCGCGGGCGGCATCGTGCTGTGCGGCGGCCGATCCTCGCGGATGGGCCGGGCCAAGGCGTGGCTGCCCTGGCAGGGGCAGCCGATGGTGGCCCACGTGGTGGAGCTGCTGCGCCAGGTCGTCGACGAGGTGGTCGTGGTCTCGTCGCACAAGCTCGAGCTTCCACCGCTCGAGGCGCGCGTCGTCCGGGATCGCGAGCCGGAACGGGGACCGCTGGCCGGCATTCGCGAGGGGCTCGAGCAGCTGAGCGCGGAGCTCGCGTACGTGACCTCTACCGATGCGCCCTTCCTCGAGCCCGCTTTCGTCCGGGCACTGCTCTCCTACCAAGGTGCCGCCGCACCCAAGGTGGGCGGATTCGTCGAGACGCTCGCAGCCGTCTATCCCCGCGCCGCACTTCCCTGCGCGAACGCGTTGCTGAAGGCCGGACGCCTGCGCCCGCTCCATCTGCTGGAGGCCGCAAACTACCGCAGCGTGTCGGAACACGAGCTGCCCGGACTGCGTTCGCTGCGCGGCTTCAACACGCCGAAGGAGTACCTCGACGCGGTGCGCGAGGTCGAGCCCGAAGCGACGGCGACGCTGGAGTTCCTCGGGCGCGCCCGGCTGGCGCTGGGCCGGCGCGAGCTCGAGGTGCCGATCGGAACGCTGGCCGAGCTGCTCGCGCACGTGGAGCCCACCCTCGAGCTGGTTCGAGAAGGCCGGGTGGCAAAGCCCTTTCTGGTCTCTCTCGACGGGCGCGCGTTCGTGCGCGACGCCGCGATCCCGATCGGGCCCGGCGAGCACGTGATCGTGCTCGACGCATCGGTTGGGGGCTAGCGCGGGTGCACGGCTTCCACGGTCGCTACTGGCGCTTCGACCTCTCGACCGGAAGCGGGGAGCACCTTCCGCTGCCGGCGGAGACGCTGCGACGAACCCTCGGTGGTGTCGGTCTCGGCGCCTGGCTGCTGCACCGCGAGGCGCCCAAGGGCGTGGACCCGCTCGCGCCAGAAGCCCCGCTGATCTTCAGCTTCTCGCCGCTCGTCGGAACCCCGCTCACCACCTCCGCAAAGCTCGCGGTCGTCGCGAAGTCGCCGCTCACCGGGATGATCAGCGACGGACTCTCGAGCTCGCACTTCGCGATCGCCGGCAAGCGCACCGGCGTCGACGCGATCGTGCTGGTCGGATGCTGCAGCGAGCCCTCCGAGCTGGTGAACGGGAGCCTGCGGCCCACCTCGCTCTGGGGGAAGAGCGCGGAGCAGACGCAGCGCGCGCTCTCGGCAGAGGGCCGCGTCGCGGCGATCGGCATCGCCGGGGAGAACGGCGTCCGCTACGCGACGATCTCGAACGATGGCCGGCACGCCGGCCGCGGCGGCCTGGGTGCAGTGATGGGCGCCAAGCGGCTCAAGGCCCTCGTCGTCCGCGGCGACGTGCCCACCTCGCTTGCCGATCGGAAGCGGGTCGCCGAGCTGGCTCGGGAGCTCTCCCGGCGCTCGCTCGGCCCTGCCACCGCGAAGTACCGGGAGCTCGGCACCGTGGCGAACCTGCTGGCCTTCGATCGCATCGGGGCGCTCCCCACCCGCAACTTCCAGAGCGGCCGCTTCGAGCGGGCCGAGGAGCTGGCCGCCGAGGAGCTCCAACCCCTGCGCGAACGCGCCCGCGCCTCGTGTGCGAGCTGCACGATCGGCTGCGAGCACATCTACGGCTTCGGTCGCGAGGGGGAGACTCGCGTCGAGTACGAGAATCTCTTCGCGCTCGGCCCGCTGTGCGGCATCTCCGATCCGGACGCCGTGCTCGCCGCCTCGCGCCGCTGTGACGAGCTCGGGCTCGACACGGTGTCGGCCGGCGGCACGATCGCGTTCGCGATGGAATGCGCGGAGCGCGGCCATCTACCCGAGGCGCCTCGCTTCGGGGATGCCGAGGGGCTGCTGGCACTGCTCGACGACATCGCGCACCGGCGCGGGCTCGGCGCTCTGCTGGCCGAGGGCTCGCGTCGCGCCGCGCTCCACATCGGCCGCGGAACGCTCGCGTTCGCGGCCCAGGTGAAGGGCCTCGAGCTTCCCGGCTACGAGCCGCGCGCGCTCCAGACGATGGCGCTGGGCTTCGCGGTGGGGACGCGGGGTGCGGATCACAACCGCAGCGGCGCCTACGAGCTCGACTTCTCGGACCGCGTCGACCGCCTGCACGGCGACGCACATGCCGCGGAGCTCTCCCTCGAGACCGAGAACCGCTCCGCGCTGATCGATTCATTGATCCTCTGCAAGTTCCTG
>CAYPSI010000115.1:0-16385 GCA_964413375.1 uncultured Spirochaetales bacterium
CTCGCCTCGAGACCCATCGGGCCGAGCGGCACCCGGTCCGGGTGGCTGAAGGTCCCGAAGAGCAGGTCCCAGATCGCGCTCGAGCCGCAATAGTTGCTGTCCTGCGTGCTGCGCTCCCGGGAGTGGTGGAGATTGTGGAGCTGCACGGTCGGCAGGAAGTAGTGGGCGAAGGAGGGAAAGCGCTGGTCGATGTTCGAGTGGACGAGGTTCCCGTCGAAGACGATCCACAGCCCGACGAAGACGAGGATCTCCGGAGGCGCGCCGAGCAGCAGCAGCGGAATCGGCTTGGTCGCGGCGTTCAGGATCTCCTCGCCGAGGTGGATCCGGCCGGACTTCAAGATGTGCATCTGCGGCGTATCGTGATGGATCGCGTGGAACCACCAGAGCCGGTCGAAGCGGTGCAGGCTGCGGTGGATCCAGTAGTCCGCGAAGGTCCAGACCAGGAAGGCGAGCGCGAACTGGAGCGCGAAGGGCCAGGACGCGGGCCATGGGCTCGCAATCGGCGCGAGCGCGCGCAGCTCCGACAGGCCCGCGAGCAGCGCGACGGACGCCGCGCTGCCGAGCGGGCGCGCCGCGGCGAGCAGGATCCCGTGACCGATGTCGCGGAGCGACTGGCGATCCCGGAAGACGTTCATCGCCGGATGGCGCGGCAGCCACTGCTCCACCGCAAGGATCACGAAGAAGTTGGCGACGGTCAGAGCCGCGCCCCAGGTCGCGGGCGGATAGCCCCGCTCGAGCCCCCAGGCCGCGAGCGCGACGAAGCCGCCCATCAGCATCGGGAACGCGATCCACGCGAGGCCGTGGCGAAAGGTCAACCCGGGTTTGCTGCGAAGCGCCATCGACTCCGCTCCCCGCGGGCGCTGGCCGCGAGTACCGCACGACGATACCCACGATTGGCCGGGCCGCGCGATCCCCCGCTCTTGCTGCGGGCGCCTTGCTGCGGGCGTACACTCGGGACGCTGGATTGCACACCCGGGCAGGCGAAACGCATGGCCCACACCAGTGTCCGGCAGACCATCCCCCTCGCGGCCGATACCGTCTGGTCGCTCGTCGGCGATCTGCGCACGGGCGAGCGCTGGCCGGCAGTGCTGCGCTGCGAGATCGAGGGAGATGGGATCGGATGCATCCGTACGCTGCACCTCGTCGACGGCAACGCGATCCGCGAGCGGCTCGAGGCATGCGACGAGGAGGAGCGTGTGCTGCGCTGGGAGGTGCTCGAGTTCTCGAAGCTGCCGCTGCGCTCGCTCCATTACACGCTGACCGTGCGCGAACTCGGTCCGAGCGACTGCATCGTCGACTGGTACGTCGATTTCGAGGCCGCGGGCGACTCCGAGGAACACGTACGCAAGATGCTCCAGGGGATCTACGGATCGATCCGAGCCTCGATCCTCGAGAATCTGGGCGTCGACTGAGGGGAGGCCGATCCTCGACCGGCGCGGCAACGGTGGTACGCTCGCGGCGCGATGCCGATGCCCGCCGACGTCCCGATCATCGACCTGATGCTCTCGCTCCCGATCCTCGATCCCGACAAGACCTACGCGAGCCTGCGCGCGGCCGCGCGGGACCAGGAGAGCAAGCAGGGCTTCCGCTTTCCGGCGCAGTACATGTTCAAGGGAGTGCCGCACGAGTGGGGCAAGGGTCGCGACCCCGTCGAGGCCACGCTCGAGGAGATGGACAAGTGGAAGCTGCAGCGCGCGATGATCGGGGTCCACAGCGAGGACACCCGGCGCGCAGTGCGCGAGCACCCGGACCGCTTCATCCCGTCCCTGCATTTCGATCCGAGCCAGGGGATGGACGCACTGCGCCAGGTGTCGCAGGCGCACGCGGAGCTCGGGATCAGGGCCGTCAGCACCTTTCCCGCCGGCACGCAGGTCCCCATCGACGACAAGCGGATGTACCCCTTCTACGCGAAATGCGTGGAGCTCGACATCCCGATCTTCATCAACGCCGGGGTCCCCGGTCCGCGCGTGCCGATGCTCGGCCAGCACGTCGAGCGCCTCGACGAGGTGTGCTGGTTCTTCCCGGAGCTGCGCATCGTGACGATGCACGGCTGCGAGCCCTGGGAGGACCTGGCGGTGAAGCTGATGCTCAAGTGGCCCGGCCTGCACTACTGCACGAGTGCCTTCGCTCCGAAGTACTACCCGAAGGCGATCATCGACTATGCGAACACGCGCGGCGCCGACAAGATCCTCTACGCCGGCTACTTCCCGATGGGCCTCACGCTCGAACGCATCATGACCGAGATGCGCGACGTTCCCTTCCGCGACTCCGTGTGGCCGAAATTCCTGCGTGAGAACGCGCTCCGCGTGCTGAAGCTCGAGGCCTAGCGACAGGGCGGCGCCGCAACCCCCGCGCGGGCCGGGCGGGTTCCCGTTGCCGCGCCGTGCGCGGCGTGAGAGACTCCGTCCATGCGAGACCAGAAGATCCTGATCACGGGACCGACGGGGCAGGTGGCACTCCCGCTGGCGCTGGCGCTGGCGCGCGAGAACGAGGTCTGGGGGGTGGCCCGCTTCTCCGACGCCGCCGCGCGCAAGCGGCTGGAGGCCGCGGGCGTTCACTGCGTCGCGGCCGACCTCGGCGACGGCGACTTTCGCGCGCTGCCGAGCGACTTCGACAGCGTGCTGAACCTGGCGGTCTCGAAGAGCCCCGACGGGAACTTCGACACCGACCTGCGCGCCAACGGCGAGGCCACGGGCCTGCTGATGAGCCATTGCCGTCGCGCGAAGGCCTTCCTGCACTGCTCGACCACCGGCGTCTACCAGCCCGCAGGGCGTCAGCTGTTCCGCGAGACGGATCCGCTCGGAGACAATCACCGCGTGATGATGCCGACCTACAGCATCGCGAAGATCGCGACCGAAGTGGTCGCGCGCACGCTGTGCCGCGAGCTTCGCCTCCCGACCACGATTGCACGGCTGTGCGTCCCCTACGGAGACAACGGCGGCTGGCCCTTCTACCACCTGATGATGATGCGCGGTGGCGTCGCGATCCCGGTGCACCCGGACCGCCCGAGTCGCTACACGCTGATCCACGAGGACGACATCATCGCGATGGTCCCGGGCCTGCTGCGCGCCGCAAGCGTACCGGCCACGATCGTGAACTGGGCCGGGCAGCAGCACGTCGGCATCGAAGAGTGGTGCGCCCATCTCGGCGAGCTCACCGGACTCACGCCGCGCTTCGAGGTCACGGAGAAGGCGCTCGACAGCGTGCAGGTCGACACCACCCGCCTGCAGGGGCTGGTCGGGCCCGCGAAGGTGAGCTGGGAGGAGGGCCTGCGGCGCATGGTCGAAGCGCGCGCGCCCGAGCTGCTGCGGGCCCGATGAACTCCGCTCGCCTGCGGGTCGCTGCGCGCTTCGCTTGCACGATGAGCTCCGCTCGCCTGCGGGTCGCATCGTGAAGGACGCCGCGAAGCAGCGGCTGCTCTCCGGCCGCGCCTGGGACGACTTCTGCGAGACCCTGCGTCTCGCCGGCCACGCGATCGAGAGCTGGGGAGACGAGCCCAGCGAGCTCGACCACGCCGAGTGGTACCGCTTTCTCACGCGCGTAGCCCGCAACGGGCTCGAGCGCTTCGTCGAGAACTGCGAGCCCGATCGCCCTCGGCTGCGCGACGCCCCATGGCGCCAGAGCATCAACGTGCAGTGCCCCGATCAGGATCACCTGCTCGCCGAGTTCGTCGACGGGAGCTTCGAGTACCGGATCCGCGGGCGGCGCGGCACGATCCCCTACTTCGTGATGGCCGCCTGGAGCGCGGCGCAGCCCGCGGACCTCGGCGCGCGCGACTGGGCCCCGCTCGGCGCCAAGGGCCTGCGGGATTTCGACCCGGCGATCCTGCGCACCACGAGCTTCCTGCGCAGCGACCAGATCCGCTTCGAGGCGAACGGCGGCTTCGAGGTGATCCTGAGCCAGCGCGAGCAGCCCGGGAACTGGCTGGCACTTCGCCCCGACACGGTCGGCGTGCTGATCCGGACCGTCCATCACGATCGCGAGCAGGAGGAGGCGCCCCACTTCGAGATCGAACGCCTCGACCGGCCGAAGCCGCGGCCGCTGCGGGCCGAGGAGATGAGCGCCGGACTCGCGAAGGCGGCCCAGGCAGTGCTCGGCTACTCCGAGCTCGTGCGCGCGTGGTGGCAGGAAAACCTCGGACAGCGGCCGAACCAGCTCCGCTTCTCGCAGGCCACCTACTTGAGCAACGGCGGCGTGCCGGACCGCCACTTCGCGTTCGGCTCGTGGCGCAAATCCGCCTCGCAGGCGCTCGTGCTCCATTTCCGGCCTCCGGAGTGCGAGTACTGGATCTTCCAGCTCTGCAATCTCTGGCAGGAGAATCTCGACAATTACGAGGACGGTCAGGGCTACGTCACGAAGTTCACCGCACGCCCCGAGAGCGACGGCAGCGTGCGCATCGTAGTCGCCGAGCGCGATCCGGGAATCGGCGGCAACTGGATCGACCCCTTCGGCCACAGCGCCGGAATCATGGGCCTGCGGCTGATCCAGACCTCACAGACGCCGTCGGTCCTGATCCACCTGGTGGAGCTCGCGGAGCTCGAACGCGAGGGCACCCGTCTGCTCCACCCGGAGACGGGCCTCGTGAGCGGCGAGCTGACCGCCTGATTCGGGTCAGTTGGCCTTCGCTCGCCTGCCGGCTCGCTGCGCGCTTCGCTTGCCTCAGTCGGCCTTCGCTCGCCTGCGGCTCGCTGCGCGCTTCGCTTGCGTCAGCCGTCCTCTTCGACGCTGATCACGCGGTTCGGGCAGAAGCGGGCGGCAGCCAGGACCTTCTCTCGCAGCGCCTCCGGCGGGCGCTCGAGGATCACCTCGACCCGAGCGTAATCGCCCTGGCGCTCCACCACGCGGAAGACCTCGGGCGCTTCCTCCTGGCAGATGCCGTGGCCCTGGCACAGATCGAGATCGACGCGAACGCGCATGCATCCCATGCTCAACACCTCCGGCGGTAGCGCAGCCGGCAGGGATCGCTCGTGCGCAGGATCAGCGAGGGCATCACGTCCCGATAGGTCTCCGGCGGATCGACGAGCTCGAACTCGTAACGGCGCAGCAGCGCACAAAAAATCGCCTTCACCTGGAGCATCGCGAAGGCATTGCCGACGCACTTCCTGCGCCCGCCGCCGAAGGGGATGGCCGCGAAGACGCTCGAGGGATCCGGGCGGTGCGGATCGAAGCGCTCGGGGTCCGGGAAGATCTCGGGGATGCGGTGCGCGACGAAGGGAGAGATCACGATCGTATCGCCTGCGGGAATCGTACAGCCCTTGTAGTCGAAGTCCTTCCGCACGTGTCGCATCAGGGTCACCAGCGGCGGGTGCAGACGCAGGACCTCGAAGACGAAGCGCTCGAGTTCGGGCAGCTCGCGCAGCGCGGCCAGCGAGAGCCCCTCTCCGCCGCCATGGACCGAGTCGATCTCGCGCGCGATCGCCGGCACGTACTCGGGGTGTCGCGCCAGCTCGACGATCGTCCAGCTCGAGGTGTTCGAGCTGGTGTGGAAGCCAGCGAACATGATCCATACGACCATGCCGGGGATCAGCTCGTCCGGAAGCTTCGTCCCGTCGAGATACTCGGCCTCCATGAAGGTCTGGAGCATGTCGGGGTGATCGCCACCTCTTCGCCGCCGCTCCCGTACCACCTGGGAGATGATCTCCTGGAGCCTCGAGCGGGCACGATCCCGACGCGCGAAGGCGTCGTCCTGGCCGTAGGGATCGAGGATCGACGCGGGCGAGATCGCGTGCTCGAGATCCTGATAGAGCGCGCCGAACTCGTCGCTGAGCTGCGCGCGGAACTCCGAGCCCATCAGGCAGTGGGTCGAGGTGCGCAGCACGAGCTGCTTGAACTCCTCGTAGAAGTCCTTCTCCCCCTCGTCTCCCCACCCGGCGATCCAGTCCTCCACCTCCTTCGCGATCATCCGCGCGTAGCCCTTCATCTTTTCCGGGCGAAGCGCGTTCGCCTGCATCTTGACCTGTTGCCGCTCGATCGACAGCGGCGCCCCGTACTGGATCCCTTCGCCGAAGACGGGGACCATGTACTGGTAGGAATCCGCGGTCGAGAGCTGCTCGTCGGGAGCGCGAAACACCGCCTCCTGCGCGTCGGGACCGACCATCAGCACGTTGCGCATGCCGCCGAGGTCGAACTCGGCGAGCTCACCGCACTCCTTCCAGGCGCGTAGCAGGAAGTGCGCGGGGTGCACCAGGAACTCCTCGAAATGTCCAGTGCCGGGCTTGGCGCCGCTCACGACGATCGGGCGCGGGGGGGTCGGCATGCTGCGTCACCTCGACGGCGCCGGCGAAAGCGTACGGGGCCGGCTCGCGCGCGATGATAGCCCCACAGGGGCGAGGCAGTCGACGCGCGTCGACCACGGGCTACTTTGCCGCGCGGAGGAATCCCGTGTTGAGGATTCGTGCCTCCTTCTTCTGCGTCGGGCTCGGCCTCGCGCTCGCGGCCACGAGCCGGGCCGCCGGGCCGATCCTCGACTGCGAGCCGCGCGGAAAGGCCCGTCCCGTCTGCGGCTTCCAGAGCCCCGAGGACCTCGCGCCGCTGCCGGGGGGCGCGGCGATCCTCGCCTCCGAGTACGGTGGCATGCTAGGCGAGAAGGCGGGGAGCCTGGCGCTCCTCGTGCTGCAGAGCGACGAACGCCGAGTGCTCTTCCGGGGCGGCGACGCGTCGGGAGCGCCCGCCGCCGGATGGGGCGACGCCACCTGCCCGGGAGCTCCCGGGCCGGCCTTCGACCCGCACGGGATCGACGTCGCGTTGCTGCCCGACGGAAGGCTCGCGCTCGCCGTGGTGCAGCACGGCGGGAGGCAGTCGATCGAACTCTTCGAGCTCTTCGGCGCGGGCAGCGATTGGCGGGCCGAGTGGCGCGGCTGCATCGTCGTTCCCGAGGAGGTCTGGCCGAACGACGTCGTGTGGCTTCCGGACGGGGACCTCGTCTTCTCGAGCATGATGCCGCTCTCCCAGGGGCTCGAAACGATGATGCACGGCAGAGCGGACCCGGGCTTCGCGCTGCGCTGGCGAGCGGGCGAGGGCGTCCGCGAGATCCCTGGAACCCGCGGTCCGCTCGCGAACGGGGTCGAGGTCTCGCCGGACGGGAAGAAGCTCTACCTGAACCTGACGCGTGCCGACGAGGTACGCCGCATCGACCTCGCGAGCGGCCGGGTCGAGGCGAGCGCGAAGGTCGTGGGCCCCGACAACTCGACCTGGGCCCCCGACGGGCGACTGCTCGTCGCCTCGCTGCGCGCGCTGGGCTCCGAGGACTTCGCCGTCTGCAATCCGCTCCCGCGCGGCGCATGCCCCCTCCCCTTCGCAATCGTCGCGGTAGACGTCGAGGTGATGCAGGGCCGCGATGTGTACCTCGGGGAGGGGCCGCCGATGGGAGCGGGCACGGTCGGCCTCCAGATCGGGAGCGAGCTCTTCATCGGATCCTTCGCCGGAGACCGCGTGCTGCGCGTCGAGCTCGAGCGAGACTGATCTACCCGCGCCGGGCGGCGCTCAGTCGGAGCGCAGCGCCTCGATCGGATCGAGCCGCGCGGCTCGCCGCGCCGGGAGCACGCCCGAGAGGAGCCCCACGCCGAGGCTCGTTCCGAGCGCCGCGGCGACGAAGCGGAGTGGAGTTTCGACCGGGAGCCCGGGCACGATCCAGCGCAGCGCGACGCCGCTTCCAAGTCCGAGCGCGAGCCCTGCGATCCCACCCACGAGCGCCAGGCCGGCCGACTCGGCGAGAAAGAGCGTCGCCACCTGGCCCCGGCTCGCACCGATGGCCCGCACCAGCCCGATCTCGACGGTGCGCTCGCGCACGCTGATCCACATCATCGTGAGGATCCCGATCGCGCCCACCACGAGCGAGATGCCCGCGATGGCTCCCACCGCCAGCGTCACCACGCCCATCACGTTCCCGAAGACCTCCAGCATCGCCTCCTGGGTGGTGACCGTGAAGTCTTCCTCACCCGCGTGACGTGCGGCGAGCACGCGCTTCACCTCGGCCGCGATCCGCTCCGTCGCATCCGCCGGCGTGTAGCTGAGATCGATCTCGGCGAGGTCGCTCAAGTTGAAGAGCTGCATCGCCGTCGCGACCGGCACGTAGGCCGTATCGTCGAGATCGAAGCCCAGCATCTCGCCCTTCGCCTCCATCACGCCCAGCACGCGAAGCCGCGCTCCGCCGACGCGGACCACCTCGCCGAGCGGGCTCTCGTCTCCGAAGAGCTCGCGCGCGAGCTTCGGACCGAGCACCACCACGGGAGACCCGCGACGGGGATCTCCGGCCGGCCAGAAGCTTCCGATCCTCGTCCGGAAGTCGAAGACGCTCGCCACGTCCGGGGTCACGCCGTTGATCGGAACGTTGCGGGCACGCGAGCCCGCCTCCACGCGCGCAGTGCCGACGGCGCTCGGCACCACGCTCGTGACGCCCGGAATCCGCGCCAGCGCCTGCGCGTCGTCGAGCGTGAGGTGGTGCGTGCTCCCACCGAAGGCCCCCGGCATGCCCGAGGTCTTCGCGCGTCCGGGATGGATCGCGATCAGGTTCGTCCCGAACTGCGAGAACTGGGCGAGGATGTAACGGCGGGTCCCCTCTCCGATCGAGGTCAGCAGGATCACCGCAGCGACGCCGATCGCGATCCCGAGCATCGAGAGGATCGAGCGCAGCCGATGGCCGCGGATCGCTCCGAAGGCCAGCCGGAGGAGATCGTCCATCCGCTATCTCCTCCCTAGCGCGGCGACCGGGTCGAGGCGTGCCGCGCGGCGGGCCGGCGCGATCCCGAAGCCAACCCCCACGAAGACCGCGAGTCCGAGCGAGCTCGCGATCGACCACAGCGGCGGACGCGCGGGAAGCGCCGGCCAGGTCGTGACGAGGGCGCCGACGCCGAGCAGCCCCACGACGAGTCCGGCGAAAGCACCCGCCAGCGAGAGCAGCGCCGCCTCGGCGAGGAAGACGCGCGCCACCTGCGAACGGCCGACGCCGACCGCCCGCAAGAGGCCGATCTCTCCGGTGCGCTCGGTCACCGAGACCAGCATCACGTTCATGATCCCGATCCCCGCCACCGCGAGCGAGATTCCGGCGATGGCGGCAATTGCGAGCGTCAGCGCGCGGATGATGCGAGAGAACGAGGCCAGCACCGCGTCCTGGGTGATGATCGTGATGTCCTCCTCGCCGTGGCGCTCGGCGAGCAGCGCAATCACGCTCTGCTTCGCCGTCGCGAGATCGGCATGGGCGCGCACGTCGATCAGGATCCGGAAGAGCGAGCTGCGGTTGAAGAGGCGCATCGCGCGGGCCACCGGGACGATCACGACCTCATCGAGGTTCATCCCGAGCTGCGTCCCCTGCGCTTCGAACACTCCGATGACGCGCGCCCGCATCTCGCCGATGCGCACGATCTGACCCAGCGGGTCCGCGGACTGGAAGAGCTCGCGCGCGACCCCGGCTCCGATCACGGCCACCGCATCGCCGCGCCGTAGATCGCCCTCCGGCAGGAAATGACCGCGGCCCATGCTCAGGCGCCGCACGTCGAGGAACTCGCGGGTCGTGCCCACCACTCCGACCTGACGGCGGCGTTCGCGATACGCGACCGTCTCGCTCCCCATCGCGAGCGGTGCCACGCTGCGCGCTTCGGGCACGAAACGCCCGATTGCCTCCGCGTCGCCGAGTGTGAGGTCGCGCGTGGTGGCATTCGTGAAGGCCGCCGCCCCGCTCGTCTCCGTCTTGCCGGGAACGACGGCGAGCATGGTCGAGCCGAGACTCTCGAACTGCCCCATCACGTAGCGGCGCGCCCCCTCGCCGAGCGCCGCGAGGATCACGACCGCCGCGACCCCGATCGCCACGCCGAGCAGGGTGAGACCCGTGCGCACCCGGTTGCCGCGAATCGCGCGCAACGCGAAGGCGAGCAGGTCGGCATTGCTCACGCGCTGCCCCCGAGCCCCACGCCGAGCGATTCCGGACCGACGCGGCGGGCGATACGACCATCGGTCATCAGCAGGATGCGCCCTGCGCGCCGCGCCACGCCGGGATCGTGGGTGACGACGAGGAGCGTGATGCCCTCCCGGTTCAGGTGCTCGAGCAGGTCGAGCACCTGACGGCCCGACGCCGTGTCGAGGTTCCCCGTCGGCTCGTCCGCGAGGAGTACGCGCGGGCGCATCACCATCGCCCGGGCGATTGCGACCCGCTGACGCTCTCCCCCCGAAAGCTGATCGGGCCGATGCTCCGACCTGCCGCTGAGTCCCACCGAGGCGAGGCTCGCAGACACGCGCTCCGCTCGCTCGATGCGTGGGACCTCGGCGAAGATCATCGGAAGCTCGACGTTCTCCGCGGCGTTGAGCCGCGGCACGAGGTGGAAGGATTGGAAGACGAAGCCGATCAGCCGCTGGCGCGCATTCGTGAGCGCCGAGTCGTCGAGCTCCGCCACCTCCCGATCGTCCAGGCGGTAGCTGCCGGAGCTCGGGCGATCGAGGCAACCCACGACGTTCAGCAGCGTGGACTTCCCCGAGCCCGAAGGCCCCATGATCGCGACGTGCTCGCCGCGCAGGATGTGCTCGCAGACGTCGTCGAGCGCGTGCACCTGCGTCTCGCCGACCTGGAAGATCCGCGAGACGTGCTCGAGCCGGATCACGGACTCTCCCCCGGAGCCACGATCGCCCGCGCCCCCGGCTTGACTTCGGCGCGATCCAGGGAAACGACGACCTGCTCACCCTCTGCGAGCCCGGAGACGACCTCGCTCACGTCCCAGTTGCGCAGGCCGATTTCGAGCGAGCGCGAGACCAGGCGGCCGTCCTCGAGCACGAGCGCCTTCTCGCCGGACAAGAGGGCTGCCGTCGGGATGCGCAGCACGTCCTCTCGCGCATCGAGCACGATCTCGACGTCGGCAGAGGTACCTGGGAGGAGCTTCTCCGCGAGCGCCGCGTCGTCGAGCTCGACCTCGACCTCGAGCGTGCGGTTCTGCTCCTCGATGTCGAGCACATAGGCTCCGACGCGCACCACGCGCCCCGGGAAGTGCTGGCCGCGATGCGAGTCGACGGAGACGCGCGCCGGAAGCTCTGCGCGCAGCTGCGCGGAATCGACCTCGTCCATCGGCGCGCTCACATAGATGGAAGAAGTATCGATCACGTCGATCACGGAGGGCACCTGGATCACCGGGGGCGAGGGGGTGCTCCACTCTCCGATCTCGACCGCCAGCTCGGCGATTACCGCATCGAAAGGCGCGCGCAGGGTCATGTGCTCGAGCTGGCGCTGCGCGAGCTCGACCTGCGCCTCCGAGCGCTTCTCGCCGGCGCGCGCGGCATCGCAGGCGGCCGAGGCCGCGAGCGCGGCGCTCTCGACGCCGTCGAGCAGGTCGTCGGAGACGATTCCCTGTTCCCCGAGGCTGCGCTTGCGCTCGTGCTCGCGCTCGCTGCGCCGCGCCGCCACGCACGCTCGCCGGCGCTCCGCCGCAGCGGACTCGAGCTCACGACGTGCGAGGTCGAGACGCGCGCGCTGCACGCTCGCGTCGAGCTCGAGCAGAATCTCGCCCGTCGCGACGCGATCGCCCTTGCGCTTCGGGAGCGCGATGACGCGGCCGCCCTCCTGCGGGGTGAGCTTGGCGCGCCGGCGGGCCTTCACGGTTCCCGCGCGTGAGTTCGAGACCGTCTGCTCGACACGCCCGCGCTGGACCTCGGCCACCTGGACGGAGATCGGATCGGGCGCGAAGAGCGTGAAACGGAGCGCAAGCGCAGCTCCGACCAGCGCCATCGCAGCGAGAAAGGTGCTCCGGGTGCGGCCGAGAGTGGGACTGGACACGGGCCCCGATGGGTAGCACGGGCACGTCCGCGCAGGCGACCGCACTCGGGGATGGCCAGGCCCCTCTCATCCTCCCGGTCGCCTGCCCCACGCCGCGACATTCAGTCCCGAGAGGTAGCCGAAGGAGGCATCGGCGTAGAGGGCGAGCACGCGATCGAGTTCGTCGCGGCCGACGACCGCGCGTTCGACGAGCATCGGCCCGAGGTTCGTTCCGAAGTTTCGCCGCTGGAGCTCCGCGCCCGGCTCACCCCCGGACTGGAAGCTCGCGCTCGCCTCGAAGCCGAGCTCCTCGAGACCCTGCGCGCGCAGGCGCGGCGGGAGCGTTCGCCCGAAGCGCGTGTCGAAGTATTTGACCGCGCGCAGATGGGTCCAGACCCGCCGGTGGAAGCTCTCGAAGAGCTCCGCGTCCGGATGGTCAGGATCCGCGGCGAGCTGCACGCACATGTCGGAGTCCTCTGCGAGGAGCCAGCCGCCCGGGCGCAGCGAGCGCACCAGCCTGGCCAGCGCGGCGTTCGGATCCGGCAGGTGCAGCAAGAGTGTGCGGCAGTAGGCGAGATCGAAGGCGGACTCCTCGAGCGGTGCCTGGCGAATGTCGAGCTCACGGACCTCGACGTTCGGGAGCTTCAGCTCCGCAAGAAAACGCAGGTCGATGTCTCCCGCGACGACCCGTCCCGGCTCGCCCACCTGGTCAGCCATCCAACGCGTCATCGAGCCCTCGGCCGCGCCGATCTCGAGGCAGCGCCAGCCGCGCGCAATCCCGAGCGCGCGCAAGCGCCGCTGCGTGCCAGGATCGAGCGTCGCGGCGAGGTAGGCGAGCCGTTCCCGCTCTGCATCCTGCGGCCGCGAGGGGCCCCGATAGTCCCCCAGTTTGTGCGATCCGCCCGGCGCGCTCATCGGCGGCCGGCAGCCTGCGGATCGCCGTCCAGGTAGAACTGGCGCGCCCATTCGCGAAAGCGGGCGATCGGCCCGTCGGCGCGCGAGAGCGCCGGCCTCGGGTTCCACACCTTGTGGTCGAAGATCACGATGTCCTCGGCCACCTGCTTGCGGAGATCGGCGATCAGCGCCTCCCCGACCCGGCGCGTCGCCTCGAGTGCCTCGGGAGTGCTGCCGAGCTTGCGCACCATGTAGTTGAAGGAGACGAGGGTCTCCTCGAAGTCGAGCGGGGTCGTGGCCCCGACGAAGCAGGCGTCGATGATGCCGCTGAAGCGCGCGAGCGAGAAGCCGGGGCCCCACGAATCCGTGTCGATGCGCCCGGGCTGGGGGCCTCGCGGCGTTGCGAAGCTGACTCTCGCGCGCACCCGGGTCATGTAGCCGTCGAGCTCGTAGGACTCGAGCTCCGGCACTTCGCTCGAGCCGTGCACCGTGCGCAGGTGGATGAAGTCCGGCCCGTTCTCGGCGAACTCCTGCCACGGAGCGCGGATCGTCCACTCGCTGCGGGCGTAGTCCGTCCAGCCCTCGTCGTAGTACTGCTCGACGCGCGGGATCTCCCAGAGCGGCGCCTGCTCCCGCGGGTGATACCAGAACAGGATCATCCCGTTGCGGTCGATCGTCGGATAGGTCCGGATGCGCGCGGCCGGGTTCCTGCTTCCATCGTAGGGGATCATCGTATTGCAGCCGTCGGCCCCGAAGCGCCACCAGTGGAAGGGGCAGACGAGCTCGCAGCCCTCGACGCGACCCCCGTAGCCGAGATGAGCGCCCAGGTGCGGGCAGTAGGCGTCCATCACGTGCGCCTCAGCGTCCTCGCCCCGCCACACCACGAGGTCTCGCGACAGCAGACGCAGCGGCCGCAGGCCGCCAACCGGGACATCGTCCGCATAGCAGGCCCGGTACCACGCGAAGGGAAAGGCGGTGTAATAGGGGAAGCGCTCGATCGAGCGCATCCGCGTCGCGGGGAGATCGCCCTGCCTGGCCAGCACCTGGAGGGGCGTCTCGCCCTTCATCACGCGATCGCTGACCCGGTCCGCGGGGACGCGTCCGGGCTGCTGGATCTCCGCCATCGCCACTCCTTCAGGTTGCCTCAGAATAAGAATTGATTCTATAATCAATTCTTGTTCTAGTCCAGCCCGAAGCGAGAGGCTGCATGAGCCATCCGGCCAGCGACGAGGAGCGCGAGTTTCGCGACGTGCTGCGCCGTTTCCTCGCCGAGGCCGCTCCCCCGGCGGAAGTCCGACGCCTGATGGACTCGGATGCCGGCTTCGACGAGGACGCCTGGAAGCGGCTGCGCGAGGAGCTGGCGCTCCCGGGGCTGGCGGTCCCGGAGGCGCAGGGCGGGCAGGGCTTCGGTCTCGTCGAGCTCGGGCTCGCGCTGGCCGAGTTCGGCCGCTCGCTCGCGTGCGCCCCCTTCTTCGGGACGGCGGTCCTCGCGGGCCGCGCGGCGCTCCACGCCGCGCAGGGCGCCGCACGCGACGAGCTGCTCGCCGCGATTGCTGCCGGCGAGGTGCTGGCGCTCGCGTGGGTCGAGCCGGGGAAGAACTGGGACCCCGCCGAGCTCGCGATGCAGGCGCGCCGCTCCGGCTCCGACTGGCTCCTCGACGGCTGCAAGAGCTTCGTCGTGGACGGACACAGCGCCCGCCGCATTCTCGTCGCGGCCCGCGAGCCGGGAACGCAGGGCCTCGACGGCATCGGGCTCTTCGCGGTCGAGGCCGAGGCTCCTGGCCTCACGCGACGCCGGCTCGACTCGCTGGACCGCACCCGCGCGCTCGCCCGGGTCGAGCTCGCAGGCGTGCGCGCCCGATGCATCGGTGAGCCGGGCCTCGCCGGGCCCGGGCTCGCGCGCGCGCTCGACGAGGCCGCCGCGCTGCTCTCGGCCGAGATGATGGGTGGCCTCGAGCGCGTGCTCGAAACGGCGAGCGAGTACGCGCGCACGCGCATCCAGTTCGGGCGCCCGATCGGATCCTTCCAGGCGGTGAAGCACAAGTGCGCCGACGTGCTGATCGCGCTCGAGGCGGGGCGCAGCGCGGTACGCGCGGCGCTCGAAGCCGCCGACGCCGAGGACCCGGAGTTCGCGATGCTCGCGAGTAGCGCCAAGGCCTGGGCCGGCGAGGCCTTCGTGCGGGGAGCCGAGGAGAACGTGCAGATCCACGGCGGCGTGGGCTTCACCTGGGAGGTCGACGCACACCTCCATCTGCGCCGAGCACTCTCGTCACGCGAGCTCCTCGGAAACACCGCGCAGCACCACGAGCGCATCGCGCGCGGCCTCGAGCCGGGCGCCTGAGCCGGATGCCGCGCAGCGCATCGCCCGTCGCCGGCAGGAGCACCGCCGCGCGCATCCGTCGCAGTGCCGGTGCGCGCACGACCGCACCCGCAACCGTCACGCTGCGCCGATCGCTCTCCGCACGGCAGCAAGCTCGCCGCCAGCGCATCGTCGACGCCGCGACGGCACTCGCGGCCGAGGGCGGCTACGACGCGGTGATGATGAAGGACGTGGCGTCCCGCGCCGGCGTGGCTCTCGGCACGCTCTACCGCTACTTCGCGTCGAAGGACCACCTGCTCGCCGAGTCGCTCTTCGTCTGGGGCAGCGCCTTGGGCCTGCGCCTGCGGCACTCGCCGCCGCGCGGGGCCACGCCGGGCGAGCGCGTCGCGGCCGTCTTCCGACGCATGGCGCGGGGCGTCGCAGAGCAGCCGGAGCTCGGGGTGGCGCTCACCCGCGCGCTGCTCTCCTGCGACCCGAGCGCGTTCGCGAACCGCTCCGGCCTGTCGGAGATGATGCGCGGATGGATCGAGCTCGCCCTCGGCGGCGCATCCGTGAGAGACCGCGACGGGGTCGTCGGCGTGCTCGAGCACGTCTGCTTCTCCTGCATGATCTCGCTGGTGCAGGGCCACCGCACGCCGCGCGAGGTCGGCGACGAGCTCGCCCGCACCGCGCGTTTGCTGCTCGGATAGGGGGCATTCCCGTGCGCCATCAGGATACTCCCGAAGAGGCGGCCTTCCGCGCCGAGGCGCGCGCGTGGCTCGACGCGAACGCACGGCGCCGCGACGGCGAGAGCGATCGGCCGTCGGACCCCGACGACCACAGCCTGGAGGGCGAGGCCGCGTTCTTCGAGCGCTGTCGTGCGTGGCAGCGGGCGCTCTTCGATGGGGGCTGGGCCGGCATCACCTGGCCGACCCGCTTCGGCGGACGCGGCGGGACGGCCGCGCAGGGGGTGATCTTCGCCGAGGAAGTCGCAGCCTTCGACGCGACCTCTGGCTTCCTCGCGTCGACGATCGATCTCGTGGGCCCGGCACTGCTGCGCCACGGCAACGACGCGCAGCGCGAGCGCTACCTGCGGCCGCTGCTGCGCGGCGACGAGGTCTGGTGTCAGCTCTTCAGCGAGCCCGAGGCCGGGTCGGACCTCGCGGCGCTGCGCACCCGCGCCGAGCGCCGCGGAGACATGTTCGTCGTGAACGGGCAGAAGCTCTGGACGACGAGCGCGCAGCACTGCGACTTCGGCATCCTGCTCGCGCGCACGAACCCTGACGTCCCGAAGCACCGCGGCATCAGCTTCCTGCTCGTCGACATGCGCACGCCGGGGATCGAGGTCCGCCCGCTCGTCACGATCACCGGCTCGCGCCACTTCAACGAAGTCTTCCTGACCGACGTCCTCGTTCCCACCCAGAACGTGGTTGGAAGCATCAACGAAGGCTGGTCCGTGGC
>CAYPSI010000116.1:0-13378 GCA_964413375.1 uncultured Spirochaetales bacterium
CGCGCGCAGGCCACGCACAGCGTGGCTCCCGGGAGCGCCCGCAGCCGCGCGGGCACGATGGCGTTGGCGCAGCTCTCGCACACTCCGAGCACGCCGCGGGCGGCGCGATCGAGCGCGTGATCGAGCGCGGCCAGACGGCGGCTCGCGAGCGCATCGAGGCTCTCGGTCACACGCAGCTCCGCGAGATCCGATCCCGCATCCGAGAGATCCAGCGGCTCCCGACTCGCGTGCGTCGAGAGGCTCCTCTCGAGCGCGTGATAGCGATCGAGGCGCGCGGCGATCGCCTCGCGCTCGCGGCGCAGCCCCCCGACCAGGCGCTCGAGCTCGTCCCCCACGCGCTGCGGGCGTTCGCGCTGACGCTCCGACCAGAGCAGGGTCGCCAGCGCATGAAGCAGATCCGTCTCGGTCAGGATCCCGGCGAGGCGACCCTCGGCGTCGACGATCGGCAGGCAGCCGATCCGCCTTTCCGCCATCTGTTCCGCCGCGTCGGCGAGCTCGTCCCCTTCGACCAGCGTCAGCGGTGCGTAGCTCATCGCCTCCGCAACCGTCCACTCGCGCGCGCACTCGCGCTGGTCGAGCGTCGGGTGATCGCGCAGCCCCACCGGGAACGGGAGCGCCGCGCGCAGATCGTCGAGCGAAAGCACGCCGATGACGCGGCGCTCGCTGTCGAGGACCGGCAGGTGGCGAATGCCCCGGTCCTGCATCTGCTCGAGCGCCTCGAGCGCGCTCGCTCCAGGCTCGATCCAGACCGGATCTCCGCTCATCCATTCCTTGACATGGGCCCGCACGGCGACCTCCTCCGCTCCTGCCCCGAGCGCAAAGCCAGTGCAGGGAGCGCGCCAACGCTCGCGGCGGCGCCGCGAGTGGCAGCGCGTCGGCAGCGCCTCACCTGCGCTGGCCCGGGTCGGCCTGCCCCAGCCTGTGGCAGTCTTCCGCGCCGCGCCAACCCACGCGTCCCCGTCTACGTTGCGAGGGCTCCGATCAGCGTCTAGCGTTCGGCGGCACGAACGGGAGGGGGATCGATGCGAAAGATTGCTGGGATGCGTTGGCTCGCGATGGCCCTCGTGGCCACCGCCGGGGTGGGCTGCGCGACGACGTCGCGGGTGGAGAAGCTCGAACAGCGGGTCGACGGGCTCCAGGGGCGGATGGCCACCGTGGAGCAGCAGGCGAAGGACGCGACCGCGCGCGCAGACGCTGCGGAGCAGCAGGCCGCTGCTGCCGCACAGCAGGCCGCGAGCGCGGCGCAGCGGGCGGACGACGCCGCGCGGCGCGCCGACGCGATGTTCAAGAAGTCGGTGTCGAAGTAGCGCGGAGCTCCTGCGGAATCGCCTCGGCGCGCGGCACGCGGCCGATCGCGACCGGCTCCCCCCGCGCCTCGTCGACCGCGCGCCGCATCGCGTCCGCGTCGACATGGGCCAGGAGACCGAGTGCGGCGAGCCGCGCCAGTGCATTGGCCAGGCGTTCGGGATCTCTTCCGTAACGGTCCGGGTGCGCTTCGACCCAGATCTCGTCGCCACGCCGACCGAGCTTCAGCGTCTGGTACACGAGCCGGATCGGCGTTCCCTGCGGCGTCCGCGCGTAGAGGCGCGCGATGTCGTCGTTGTACAGGCGCACGCAGCCGTGGGTCGCCTCGCGCCCGATCGACCAGCGGTTGTTGGTGCCGTGGATGCCGTAGCTCGTGGTGCCGATCGTCATCCAGTGATCGCCAAGCGGGTTGTCGGGACCGGGAGGCACGACCGGCGGGAGCTCGGGCTTCTCGGCGAGGATCGACTTCGGCACGTGCCAGGCCGGCTTCTCGCGCTTGCGCCCGATCCGGAACTCACCGACCAGCGACGGATCCATCTCGTCGCCGATCGCGATGGCGAGGATCTCGGTGTCGCCCGGGCGCGTGAAATCGTAGAGCTGCATCTCGGGCACGTTCACGACGAGGCCCCGCTCCGGGACATCGGGGATCACGTGCTGCGTCGGCAGGCGGGCCACCGTGCCCGGATCCGGAATCCACGGGTCCACTCCCGGGTTGATTCGCACGACGCGCTCGAAGCCCAGTCGATGGCGGAAGGCCACGTCGAGGAGCGTGTCTCCCTCCTCGACGAAGTCTCTCTGCGGCGCCCCGACCACGCGCGGGAGCCGGGCCAGGCCAGCCGCCGGGTCGGGCTCGGCCGCAGCTGGGGCGGCCGCTGGCGCGAGCGTGCCGATCAGGATCGCCACGAGCGCATGGCCAGTCCGGAGGAGCCTCACCGGGCCGAGGCTATCCGAGATCCGATAGCGTTCCAGGCATGCGAAGAGCCGGCGCATCCGCGGCAGCCGTGCCGACCCCGAAGCGCTCTCTCCCGCCGGCGCTCGCGGCGCTCTGGCTCTGCGCCTGCGCCGGCTGGCTCGAGCCCCCCGCCGCGCCACCTGCTCCGGAAGCGCCCGCCCCGGTGGAGGTCCCCGCGATCGCCCCCCCGCCGCCCTGCGAGCACATCGCAGCGCTCGAGGTGCGCAAGTCCGAACGCACGCTGCGCGCCCACTGCGTCGGTGGTCGCGTCCTGTCCTATCCAATCGCGCTGTCGCGCGAGCCCGGCCCCAAGCAGATGCGCGGCGACCGGCGCACGCCCGAGGGCGCGTATCGCATCGCCGCTGCGGCCCGCCCGAGCCGCTTCCACCGCTTCCTGCCGATCGACTACCCCTCGCTCGCCGACGCGCTCGCCGCGTTCCGAGCGGGACGTATCAGCGCCGCTGTGCGCGACGCGATCGCGCGTGCGCACCGCGAGGGGCGGCTGCCGCCCCAGGGCACCGCGCTCGGTGGACAGCTCGGCTTCCACGGCGAGGGGAGCCGTTGGCAGGGCGACCTCGATCTCGACTGGACGGAGGGCTGCTTCGCACTCAGCGACGAGGCCATCGAGGCCGTCGCCGCGAGGGCCCCGCCGGGTACGCCGGTCGAGATCCTGCCCTGACCCGCGGCGGCGCTACGCGGCCGGCGCGAGCTCCCGCCACGGGAGGCCCAGCGATTCGGCCACGCCCCGGCACACGAGCTCGCCGCGCCAGACGTTCGCGCCGAGCGCGAGTGCGCGATTCGAACGAACCGCCTCCTCGACGCCCTGCTCGGCGATCTGGAGCACGTAGGAGAGCGTGGTGTTCGTGAGCGCGAAGGTGGAGGTGCGCGGCACGGCGCCCGGCATGTTCGTGACGCCGTAGTGGACCACGCCGTGCATCAGGTAGGTAGGCTCCGTGTGGCTCGTCGGTCGGATCGTCTCGACGCAGCCGCCCTGGTCGACGGCAACGTCCGCGATCACCGAGCCTGGCTGCATCGCGCGCACCATCGCCTCGGTCACGATCTTCGGCGCGCTGCGCCCCGAGACGTAGACACCCCCGATCACGAGGTCGCTCGACACGACGGAGCGCTCGACGTTCGCAGGGTTCGAGTAGAGCGTGTTGAGATCGCCGTGGAAGATGTCGTACAGGTAGGTGAGGCGGCGCAGGTCGACGTCGAGGACATCCACCTCGGCTCCGAGGGCGTGCGCCACACGCGTGGCGTTGATCCCGACCGTCCCGGCGCCGATCACCGAGACGCGCCCGCGCGGCACCCCCGGCACGCCGCCGAGCAGCAGACCCTTCCCGCCGCGGTCTTTCTGGAGCAGCGTCACGCCGATCTGGACGGCCAGACGGCCCGCCACCTCGCTCATCGGGGCGAGCACCGGGAAGGACCCGTCGGGGCTCTGGATCGTCTCGTAGGCGATCGCGATCGCGCCGGAGTCGAGCAGGCCGCGCGCCACCTGCGCAGCCGCCGCGAGGTGCAGATAGCAGAAGAGCACCTGTCCCGGGCGCAGCCGGGCGATCTCGGGGGGCTGCGGCTCCTTCACCTTCACGACGAGGTCGGCCTCGCCCCACAGCTCGGCCACGTCGACGAGCTTTGCACCGGCAGCCGCGTACTCCTCGTCCGCGAAGCCGCTCCCCTGCCCCGCGCCGCGCTCGACGAGCACCGGGTGGCCGCCCGAGACGAGCACACGCGCGCCGTCGGGCACCATCCCGACCCTGAACTCCTGGTCCTTGAGCTCGCGGGGAACGCCGATCTTCATGACCGCTCCTAGCCTGTTGAGCTTCGCTCGCCTCCGGCTCGCTGCGCGCTGCGCTTGCGCGACTCCTAGGCCTTGAAGGCCTCGATCAGGATCTCCGCCGTCTCGGGCCGCATGATGCGCGGATCGGGCTTCTGCCCCGCGCGCAGCTGCTCGCGCACCTTCGTGCCGCTCACGGCCACCGGCTTCTCGTCCGAATGTCGATCGGTGAGATCCACGCGGCCGAGCGACGCATAGTAGGCCGCAAAGCCGATGTTGCAGGGCCGGAGATGGAGCTCGCCCCGCAGCTCCTGGAAGACCTGCTGCGCGTCGAAGTCGCCCCAGATCGGCGAGCCGTCCTCATAGGGAGCGTCCGCGTGCTTGCGGCCGATCACCAGATCCGAGAAGCCGTGGTTCTGGCGATAGATCGCGTGCATGATCGCCTCGCTCGGGCCGCCGTAGAACATCTTCATGTCGAGGCCGATCAGCTCGAAGACATCGTTCAGGTCGTAGCCGGCCTTCTCCCACAGCGCCT
The DNA here is from genome assembly GCA_964413375.1 of uncultured Spirochaetales bacterium. Lineage (GTDB taxonomy): Bacteria > Myxococcota_A > UBA9160 > UBA9160 > SMWR01 > CAZUYC01. The sequence goes on from CAYPSI010000116.1 coordinate 4,570, forward strand.
CGTCCTTGTCTCCCTCGCCGAGGAGCCTACGGTCGTGGAGCGCGCGATAGGTCCGCATCCGCGTCACGGCCGGGACGTCGTCGTCCTTGAGCTCGCCGACGAGCGGATTCAGCACCACGCCGGTGAAGAAGCCCTCGCCGGTGAGGCGCTCCGCTCCGGCGACGAGCGCGTACTCGTGGGCCCGGTGCAGCGGGTTGCGCGTCTGGAAGGCGAGCGCGCGCTGCCATTTGCGCTCGCGGATCAGTGCGCGAGTCATGCGCGGCGAGAGGATGTACTCGCCGTACTCCGGATGGAAGGCCTGCGGCAGCGCGCGCAGCGAGCCGCCGACGAGACGCGTGCGCGGGTCCTGCTCGAGCATGCGGCCGCCCGGGTGGTCCATGCGCGGCGTGCGATAGATGCGCTCGACACTCAGCCCCTTGTCCCACGCGAAGACCTCGACGTCGTCGAGGATCGCGACCACCGCCCCGGACTCCTCGCACAGCGCCGCCGAAGCACCGCGCGACAGACGCGCTGCCTCCTCGTCGGTCGCCGGGAAGGAGAGCGGAATGCCCCAGGCATAGGGCTTGCCGCCGACGAGGATGCGCTGCTCCTCCAGCACGCCGTGATAGACCTCGCTCTTCATCGGGCCCTCGAGCGGGGAGAGAGTGCCATCGGCGATCCGATGCAGCGTCGAGACGTCGGCCTTCGAGACGTGCAGCTTCGGCAGCCGCGCGGCCTCGGCGAGGAACTTCTTGCGCTCCGAGAGCGGGATGACCCGGTCGACGGGCTCCGCGAGGCCGCCGTGGACGGGGACCAGATCCTTTTGCTGCGTTGCGCTCATGCTCTCCTCACCTCCTGCGTCGTCTGCCTGGGGTTCACGCTCACCACACCGGGAACTCGGCGTCCCCGTCGTCGAAGAGGATCCGATCGCCCGACCCGTCGAGGCGCCGGACGTGCAGCGGGCGCGCGCCGCCGTCGTGTACCACGACCAGCGCGAGACGGCCGTCGGGCGAGAACGCGGGCTGGTGCTCCTCCTGCTGGCTCTCGCCCACCGGCGCCCGCCCGCTGCCATCGGGGCGCACGCGCAGGACCCGCCAGCTGCGCCGCGCCGGAGCGGAATAGATCACCCACTGCCCGTCGCGGGAGAAGGAGGGCTCCCGTCCGGGCCCGATCTCGCGCGGCTCGGCCTCGGGCGGCGTGCGGCTGACGAGCGCCTCGCGACCCTTCGGCCCGCGACTCACCCACACCACGGCAGCGCCGTCGGGCGCGCAGGTCGGGCTGTGGTCCGCCGGCCCGTCCGAGAGCAGCTCGGGGGCGGCACCTCCAGGGCGCCTGCGCACGATGCGCGACACGAGCTCCAGCCCGCCGTCCGCCGCGGGCACCGGGCCTGCGCTGCTCGTCACGAGGCTCCCGTCCGGCAGCCAGCAGCCACGCGAATGGGCGTTCGGTCCTCGAGTCAGCTGGCGAACCTCAGCGCGCGTGAGATCGAGCTCGTAGAGCTGACGGGCGTCGCCCTCGAACTGGGAGAAGACGAGGCGGCGCCCGGGCTCCGACCAGACGACCGGGATCGCATCGCGCAGCGCGGCTTCGACCGCCGTCACGGCGCCGCTGCGAGGGTCGAGCAGCGCCAGGCGTCCGACGCCTGCGTCCTGCATCGGGGGCCCCTGCCCGATGCCGGTCAACATTCCCAGGTAGGCGGCGATGTCGTCGACCTTCGCGACCCCCGGCCGCCCGCGCGCGGACTCTGCGCTGGCCTGCTTCGACTCGAGCCACTCGGCGTGCTTGCGCGCCGCCACCGCGTCGCGCCAGTGGATCGCGATCGGAGCATCGGGCAGATCCGCGGGTCGCAGCACGGAGCTCGCGCAGCCGAGCGCCCCCGCAAGGATCCCCGCGATCGCCCATCGCCCGCTCACGACGCCGCCGGACGGATCTGCCGGCCACGGAACGCCTCCGCGGCAGGATCCCAGGCGAAGATTCCGATGCCCTGCGCGCAGCCGTCTTCGAGGCTCATCGTGAGATGGCTCGCGTCCGGATCCGGTACGGCCACGACGATCTGGGCCGCGTCCGGGAACGGAAAGAGTGCGTGGCGGGCGTAGTCGAGATCCATCTCGGAGAGGTACACGGGCTCCTTGACGTGGGAATGGTAGACCGCGGTCACGCGCTCGCCCGCCGCCTCGGCCTCGTCGCGCGTGTGCATGTAGTCGACCTCGCTCATCCAGAAGGCGGCCTGCCCGTCGCGGGGATAGGCGACCGGATCGGCCTGGTGGCGCCGCGTCATCTCGTTGCGGCAGCGCACGAGGCGGCGGAATGGCTGCCCGCCACCCCCGACGATGAGACCGCAGCACTCCTCGGGGCGAGTCTCCCAGGCGTGCCCGAAGATCTCGAGGACGATGCGCGCGGGGAGCACGACCGGCTGGAGCGACCTGTCCACCTCGACGCGCGGCACGCGCCAGCTCCCTTTCCGAGCGCCTCCCCCACGGCGTCGCGGCGGGAGGCGGCGAGTCTACGCGAGGGGGGCGGCTCCCGCGACCCTTGCGATGCCCGGGCCGGCCCCGGAAGCTGCCCGCCAGAAGCGCGGGGAGACGCGATGGGGCGGGCGCTGGCAATGCTCGTACACGAGCCCTGGATGCTCGCGACCGGGCTCGTGGTGGCACTGCGCGCGTTCGATGCGCGTCGATTCCCGCGTAATGCGTGGGCGCTGGGCCTCGCGTGGCTAGCCGCCCTCGGCGTGCGCGCCGCGTTGGCGCCGCTGTTGCCCATCGAGCCGGCGCTCCCCGCGGTCGCCTGCGCAGCGGTCGCGGCGGGCCTCGCGTATGCCTTCCCCGGAGCTCGTCGCTGGCCCGCCTGGCTCGCAGCTGCGGGACTCGCGAGCGCCGGGGCGCTGGCACCGGGCGAGCCCTCCGCACGGGCCTCGGGCATGCTGCTCGGGGCCGCCGTGGCGTTCTTCGTGCTGCGCCGGCTCGAGATCTTCCACGGTCTGGCGTCCCCGCAGCCACTTCCTCCGCCCGCCCGCCGCGTTCCAGGGTCGCCGCTGCGGGTGCTGCTCGTTGCGGGAGAGGCCAGCGCGGATCGGTGGGGAGCGCGCATCCTCGCCGAGCTTCGCTCTCGCGAGCCCACCACGCTGGCCTGGGGGATCGGCGGACCGCGCCTGCGCGCCGAGGGGCTGCGCTGCGAGGCGGACTCCGATGCGCTCGGCATCGTGGGATTCACCGGTGTCGTCGCGGGTCTGCCTCGCCTTGCAGCGCTCTATCGCCGCGTCGTCTCGCACCTCGAACGCGAGCGTCCCGACCTGCTGGTGGCGATCGATCTGCCGGACTGGAACGCGATGCTGGCGCTCCAGGCCCGCGCGCGCGGCATTCCGACACTATTTTTTGTCGGACCGCAGGTCTGGGCCTGGCGCCCGGGGCGCGTCTCGCGGCTCGCGGAGCGGATCTCGCGGCTCGTCGTGCTCTTCCCCTTCGAAACAGCCCTCTGGGAGCGCGCCGGCGTCGCGGTCGTCTGCCACGGCCACCCGCTCGCCGAGGAGCTGGCGCTGCGTCAGACGACGCGCGCGCAGGCCCGCGCCCGCCTCGGCCTCGATCCCTCCCGCGCGCTGCTCGCACTCGCGCCGGGCTCGCGAGCCAGCGAGCTCGCACGGCACCTGGGACCGCTCCTCGACGCCGCCGCCCGGCTGCGAGCGGAGCTTCCCGAGCTGGCCCTGGCGCTGCCTGTCGCGAGCGCGGCCTGCGAGGCTCCGCTGCGGGCGGCGATCGAGTCTTCGGGTCTTGACATCCACCTGGTGCGCGAGGGGGCCTTCGAGCTCTTCGTCGCCGCCGACTTCGGGCTCCTCTGCTCCGGCACCGCGACTCTCGAGGCGGCACTCGCCGGCCTCCCGATGCTGATCTTCTACCGCGGAAACCCGCTGAATGCGGCGCTGGCGCGGCGCCTGGTTCGGATCGATCGCATCGGCCTGCCGAACCTGCTGCTCGGAGGTCCGCAGCCCGTCTTCCCGGAGCTCTTCCAGGAAGAGGTCACCGGCCTGCGCCTCGCCGAGACCGCGCTCGCGCTGCTGCGGGATCCGGCACGCCTCGCCGAGCTGCGCGAAGCCTGTACGCGCGTCCGCGCGCTCCTCCCCCCGCGCGCCACCTCCGCCGCGGTCGCGCTGGAGATCCTCGCGCTGGCCGGGGGCGGGCCGGCCGCCACGGATCCGGCACCGGGGGCATGCTCCGACTGAAAACTCTATTCCTGGCTAGCTCTTGAGGAAGAACCCTCGAGCGGAGTCTAGATGAAGTACATCGGGGCCGGCGGCGCGGCGCGCTCCACCGAGGCACGGGCGGCGTCGCGACACAGGCTCTCGAAGGTGGTCGCGTCGAGCAGCGCCGCGAGGCTCACTCCGAGCGCGGGCCAGAGAAAATCCGGCCGATAGGGGGTGCGCACCCTGCCCCCGCGTGCCGCTGCGACGATCCCCTCGGCGAGGGGGCCCTCCACGGCCTCGACGACCTCGCGCAGCGTGATCTCCGCGGCCGGGCGGGCGAGCAGGTATCCACCGCCCGGGCCGCGCTTGCTCGTCACGAGCCCGGCGCGGCGCAGGCGCTGGAAGATCTGCTCGAGGTAGCGCGGCGGGATGCCATGGCGCACGCCGATCTCGCGAATCCGAACCGGCTCGCCCTGCCCGTTGTAGGCGAGGTCGAAGACGCCGCAGATCGCGTACTGGACCTGGAGCGCGAGGTGCACGCCGGCAGCATGCAGGAAGCCGGCCTGCGGAACAAGCGGGCCTGCTACGCTGCGGCGCCGTGAACTGGGCCCGCACGCGCAGCTTCTTCCCGGTGACCCTCGAGCTCGCGTACCTGAACCACGCGGGTGTCGCCCCGGTATCGACCCGCGTCGAGGAGGCGCTGCGCCGCTACCTGGCCGAGGTCACCGGGCGCGGGGCCTTCGACTACGCGCGCGTGTACGACGCAGAGATCGAACGCGTGCGCGGCCGCGCCGCGCTGCTGCTCGGGGCGGAGCGCAGCGAGATCGCCTTCGTCAAGAACACGACCGAGGGCCTCGGACTCGTCGCCGCAGGGCTCGACTGGCACAGCGGCGATCAGGTCGTGACCTGCGACCTCGAGTATCCCTCGAACGTCTACCCGTGGTGGAACCTCGCCGACCGCGGCGTCGAGACGATCCTGCTCCCCACCGACTCGGGACGGCTGCCGATCGAGCGGGTGGCCGAGGCGCTGCGCAGCTCCCGCGTACGCCTGCTCGCGCTCTCGTCGGTCGAGTTCGGCAGCGGCGCGCGCAACGATCTCGAAGCCCTCGGGCGCCTGTGCCAGGAACGCGGCGTGCTCTTCTGCGTCGACGCGATCCAGAGCCTCGGCTGCCTGCCCCTCGACGTCGGACGCAGCCAGATCGACTTCCTCGCGGCCGACGGCCACAAGTGGCTGCTCTCGACGGAGGGCTGCGGAATCTTCTACTGCGCGCGCCGCGTGCTCGATCTCGTGCGCCCGCGCGTCGTCGGCTGGCGCAGCGTCGTCGACAATCACGACTTCGACAGCTACCACATGGAGCTCCAGCCGGGAGCGGGGCGCTTCGAGGAGGGGACGCCGAATACCGCGGGCATCTTCGCGCTCGGCGCGGCGATCGATCTGCTGCTCGAGATCGGCATCGATGCGATCGCGGGCCGCGTGCTCGCCCTCAGCGAGCGGCTGGCGCGCGGGCTCGAGGCACGCGGCGCATTGCTGCTCGGCCCGCGCGGGGACGAAGCCTCGGGCATCGTCTCCTTCCGCCTTCCCGACGAGCCGATCGAACGCACCGTGGCGAGGCTTCGCGCCCGGCGGATCTTCGTGGTGGCGCGCCGCGGCGGCGTGCGCGCGTCGCCTCATTTCTACAACGACGAGTCCGAGATCGACCGCCTCCTCGCGGCCCTCTGAGCAGGGCTCCACCTGCCTACGCTCGCCTGCGGCTCGTTGCGCGCGCGCCGGCCCGATGGACTTCGCTCGGCTTCGCCTCGCTGCGCGCCTTGCTTGCCTGGACCTCGGGCTCCGTCGTCGGGAAGCAGGGCCAGGTCGATGCGGGTGCGCACGGGATCGACGGCCACCAGGCGCACGCGGAGCCTGTCGCCGAGTCGATGGCCCCGCCCCGAGCGACGCGCGACCAGCGCCATCGCCTCCTCGTCGAAGCTCAGGCGCTCGCCGAACGCCGAGATGTGCAGCAGGCCTTCGACGAAGGCCCCATCGAGGGTCACGTAGAGCCCATGGCGCGCGACGCCCGTCACGCTGCCCTCGAAGACCTCGCCGACGCGTCCGGCCATGAAGACGCACTTCTTGATGTCGATCATCTCGCGCTCGGCGGCCTCGGCGACGCGCTCGGTGAAGGAGACGCGGCCAGCGATCGCATCGAGGCCGCTGGAGGCGACACTCGCGCCCCCCGTCTCGCCGAGAACGGCCTTGAGCACGCGGTGGCTCACCAGATCGGCGTAGCGGCGGATCGGCGAGGTGAAGTGAACGTAGTGCCGAAAGCCCAACGCGAAGTGGCCCCGACTGCGCGCCCCGTAGCGCGCCTGGCGCATGCGCCGCAGCACCGTGCGATGCACGAGCGTTTCCTGCGGGCGGCCCTCGATGCGCGCGAGCGCGCGCGCGAGCCTCCGCGGGGTCAGCTCGCTCTCGGCGCTTCCCTCCAGCAGCCCGAGGCGCGCGAGCAGGCGGGCCAGCGCTTCGGCGTCCTCCCGCGCCGGCGGCTCGTGGTTCCGATAGAGCGCGGGTGCCGTGGCCGCGAAGAGGAGCTCTGCGACCTCGCGATTCGCGGCCAGCATCGCCTCCTCGATCGCGCGGTGGGCCGGCGTGCGCGGCGCCTCGACGACGCCGATCGGCATGCCCTCGGGCGAGAGCACGATCTCCGCCGTCGGAAGATCGAAGTCGAGCGAGCCGTTCGCGAAACGGCGCCGCGAGAGGTCCGCCGTGACGGCGGCGACGGCATCGAGCTGCTGTGCGACCTCGGCGCCGAGCGCTGCGCGCGCGCCCGCATCGCCCTGCATCGAGAGTGCAGCCTCGTCGTAGCTGAGGCGCGCGCGGCTGCGGATCACCGCCGGATAGAAGGCCCGATGGCCGACGCGTCCGCTGCCGTCTACGTCGAGCTCGGCGACCAGCGCCAGGCGCTCCACGCCGGGCAGCAGCGAGCACACGAGCGAGGAGAGCCGCGCCGGAAGCATCGGGATCGCGCGGTCCGGGAAGTAGACGGAGTTGCCCCGCCGCAGCGCCTCCCGATCGAGGCTCGAGCCCGCCGGCACGTAGTGCGAGACGTCTGCGATCGCGACGCGCAGCCGCGCCTCGCCCCCGGGCCGCAGCTCCACGCAGACCGCGTCGTCGTGGTCGCGCGCCGTGGCGGGGTCGATCGTGACGAAGGGGAAGTCGCGCAGGTCGACGCGGCGACGCACCTCTGCGGCGTCCGGAAGCTCGCGGAGTGCGGCCGCCTCGGCCTCCACGTCTTCCGGGAAGCGCGTCCGAAAGCCACGACGCCAGACCACGGCACGAAAGTCCGCCTCGGGCGCTCCCGGGCGACCCAGCACCTCGAGCACCCGAGCGCGCGGGCTGCGACCGGTGCGCAGCGGCTCGGCCACCACCACGTCGCCGTCCTCGGCGCCGCCGAGGTCCCGTGGCCCGATCGCGATCCGCCAGACCGCATCGTCGCGATAGGGAGAGACGGACCCCGCCGCGCCGTCCCGGCTCAGGATGCCGATCCAGTGCTCGCGCTCGGCCTCGGGAAAGCGCAACGCGCGGGCGACCGGGGGCCGACCCTTTGCGGAGCCGCGCCCGTGGCTGCGCGGGCGCTGCTTCGCTCGCCGCTCTCCACGCCGGGGTTTACGCCGATCGCGCAAGCGATCCCACCGGGGAGAGCGTGGGTGCCCGGGACTGGAGTCGAACCAGCACGGCCTTGCGGCCACCAGACCCTGAAACAGTGGAGCGCGCCAGACTCGTACCTATTTTCATCGAATTATCAGCAGGTTAGACAATCGCGCGAGTCTGACGCGCCTCCGTGGTAGCGGCGTGGTAGCAGCCGCTGGCCTTGCTGCGCTGAAACTCTACCACCGCGCCCAGCAGGTGCAGGTTCCCGCGGCGAGGCGGAACCCGACGCCCCATCGGTGGCCCGTGGCTGTCCATACGGGAGAAACGTACCGCCGGGGTTCGACTACGGCATGGGCCTACCTGGGTTCCGTAGACAGTTGACAGCTTTCGAGTCCAGGGCCTTCCTGGTCTGCTCTTGCTCTCCTCGCAAGTTCAATCATGAGCGAAGCTGCGGGGGCGAAGCCCCCGCGTCCTTCCGCTCCGCGGGCGCGCGCGATTTTCGACCGAGGCCTCACTTCGCCGCCTCCGCGCTCGTCGCCGAGGTTCCCGCCGGCTCGACCGGCCGGGCCTCCGCATGAAGTCGCTCGAACTCGTTCGGCGAACAGTAGCCGAGCGACGAGTGCCGGCGACGGGTGTTGTACCAGCCTTCGATCCATTCGAACACGACCGGCTCCGCCTCGGTCGGACTCCGGAAGCGCCGTCGATCGATCAGCTCGCACTCGAGCGTGGCGAAGAAACTCTCCGCCATCGCATTGTCGTAGGCGTCGCCGACCGATCCCATCGAGGGACGGACCCCGAGCTCCTCGCACCGATTGCCGAAGGCGATCGCCGTGTACTGCGTGCCCTGGTCCGAGTGATGGATCACTTTCCCCTTCGGCTTTCGCCCCAAGACTGCCCGCTCGAGCGCCTCGAGCACGAGCTCGGTGCGAAGGTGCGTCGCCATCGACCAGCCCACGATCTTGCGGCTGAAGACGTCGAGCACCATCGCGAGGTACAGGAACCCCGCCCAGGTCGGGATGTAGGTG
>CAYPSI010000117.1:0-5226 GCA_964413375.1 uncultured Spirochaetales bacterium
AGCGACTCGCCGAGTGTGCGACTGCAACGCGCCAGATACTCGATCAGATCCATCACGCCGGGCTCCACCTGCTGCGCGACGTGGAGGCCGAGCTGCGGATCGCCCGTCGCGGCGACCGCTAGCTCCCAGAAATGCATCGCAGCCTCGTGCGGGACGCGCGCGCCCGGGTTGGTGATTTCGGCGAGGGAGAGACCGGCGCCCTGCAGCAGCTCGACGGGGGCGTGGCCGGTGCGCTCGAGATAGGTCACGATCGGGACGATCAGTCGCGAGGACATGGACGCGCGCGGGTCGCGCCTCGTTGCCCCGATCGACATTCCTTCTCCCCGACGACGAAGATGCCTCGAGAGACGGCGTGATTCCGCCGTCTGGCCGGCTCAGCAAGCCTTTTTGGCCCGTTCGGAGCGTCCCGATGCACCGCCGTCGCGTCTAGACTAGCCCGACGCCGGGAGGAACGCGTTGCAGGGACGGATCCAGGAGCTTCCGCCCCCGCTCGTCGCGTGGATCGAGGCGACCGCAGAGGGCCCGGCCATCGCCATCCAGCGGCGCCACGCGGGGGGATCGCGCGAGGGCTGGTGGGTCGATGTGCGCCGTCCGACCGGAACGGTCGAGCTCTTCCTGCGCCGCGACGCCGGCAACGGGCCGCTCTCGGGCACGCGCTACTCGCTCGAGCGAGAGGCCCGCACGCTGGAGGCGCTGCGCGGCGCGGAGCTGCTGATCCCCGAGGTGCTCGGGATCAACGAGCGCGAGCACTGCTACCTGATGCAGCGGATGCCGGGACAGTCGGATTTTCGCCGGATTGCGGCGAGCCCCGAGTGGGACTCGATCTCGCGGCACTACGTGGAGCAGCTCTGGCGGCTCCACTCGCTCGACCCGGCGAAGCTCGCGCTCCCGGACCATCCGCTTCCGACGCGGGCCGAGGAACACGCGCTCTTCGAGGTCGCCTCCTGGTCCGCGATCTACGATCGGCAGGTGAGCGTGCGCGAGCCCCTCGCGGACTTCGGCTTCGCGTGGCTCCGGCACCACGCTCCGAAACGGGTGCAGAAGACGGTCCTCGTCCACGGCGATGCCGGGCCCGCGAACTTCCTCTTCGAGGGCGGCCGCGTCACGGCGCTGATCGACTGGGAGCTCTCGCACGTCGGCGACCCGATGGAGGACATCGGCGGCATCTGTGTGCGGGGAACCTGGACCCCCTTCGGAAATCTCGCGACCTACCTGCGCGAGTACGAGCAGCACTCCGGCCTCGAGATCCAGCGCGACAGCGTGCGCTACTACATGCTGGTCCAGTTCATGCGAGCCGTCGTCGGGGAGTTCGTGGCGCTCGAGGGCTTCGACCCCAGCAGCGACGTGACCCTCAATACGATGTCGCTGGTACTCGGCATGCGCGGCATGCACCAGATCATGGCGAAGGCGGCGGGCCTGCCGGCGGCGGAGCCCCGCGCGTTGCCGCCCGTAGCCGGGAGCGCCGTCGGGCCCTACTTCCAGGTGCTCGCACACAACATCGAGTCGATTCTCACGCCCGAGCTCGAGGATCCCTATCTCGCGCACCGCGCTCGTCAGCTGGCGACGCTCGCGCGCTGCCTCGACCGCTCGAGCTCTCTCGGGGCGGCCTTCGAGGTCGAGGAGCAGGATGACATCGCGCAGATTCTCGGGCGCAGGCCCGGCAGCCTCGCGAAAGCCGAGGCGGAGCTCTGCGACCACATCCGCGCGCGTGCGGCCGGGACGGAGCAGGAGCTGATCGCGTACCTCGGCCGCCGCTGCGAGCGCAAGGCCGCGCTGTGGGCTCCTGCGCTCGGTCCCCTCTACGACAATCCGCTCGGGCTTCCGGAGGAACTGTGAGCGAGACCGACAAGACGGGCGTTGCACTGACGAGCGTCGACGACGAGTTCCACGCGCCGGACGACAACCCGTGGTACCTCGAGACCTTCTGGTTCTCCTACCACGTCCCCGAACGCAAGCTCGAGGGATACATCTACACCAAGTTCTATCCGAACCAGCGGATCTACGGCGGCGGCGCCCTGCTCTGGGACGACAGCGCGTACCTTCCCTGGGAGATCCTCTACTACGACCTCCAATGGCACCTTCCCTGGCCGACGGGCCTCGAGACGCTGCGCGACTGCCAGCTCCCGAACGGGACCTCGTTGCGCTGTCTCGAGCCGCTCACGAAGTATCACGTCCGCTACGAGAGCCCGGAGCACGGGGTCGACATCGTCTGGGACGCGGTGCTGCCCGCCTTCTCGCAACCGCGCGGCAACGTTCCCTACCTGTTCTCCGGCCACATCGATCATCCCGGCCGGGCGACCGGAACGATCCGGCTGCACGACGAGATCATCGAGGTGGATTGCATCGCGCAGCGCGATCGCTCCTGGGGCCCGCGCCTCGAGAATCCCGCGCTGCGGATGGGCTACTGCCACGCGGTGGAATCCGCGCGCAACGGCTTCCTGGTGATCACGAACCCGACCGACGCCGGCGACAGCTTCGTCTCCGGCTACCGGATCAAGGACGGAGAGCTCGGGCACTTCGTCTCGGGCGAGCGGATCCTCGAGCGCGACGCGAATGGGAATCCGACCCGCTCGATCCTGCGCGGCAAGGATGACAAGGGGCGAGGCTTCGAGGCGGTCGGCACCATCCTGAACCGCGTCGGCTTCCTTCCCTCCACCGGAATCTACAACGTGCTGAGCCTCGCGCGCTGGGACTTCGATGGAGTCACCGGCTATGGGGAGGACCAGGACCTCTTCCATCCGGCGCGCTGGCGCGACTTCATCCGGAACACCCGAGCGAAGGGAAGACACGCATGAGGGAGCTCGATTACCCGCTCTGCGACGCGGACAACCACTACTACGAGGCGGAGGACTGCTATACGCGGTGGATCGAGCCGCGTTTCCGTGAGCGGACGCTTCGACTGGTCGCGCAGCCCGACGGGACGCGCAAGCCGATGGTCGATGGGCGCGAGTACACCTACCTCCCGAATCCCTTCCTGCACTTCGGGCGGCCCGGCCAGATGCGCGAGATGATGGAGGGAGTGAAGACGGGGTCGATCGACCCCGAGAACGTGACGGAGCGCTTCCCGGAGTACATGGATGCGGACGCGCGGCTGGCGCTCATCGACCGGCAGGGGCTCGACAAGATCTTCCTCTTCCCCTCGCTCGCGATCACGACGCAGCCGCTCTTCTGGCACGATCACGAGCTGCTCCAGGCCAGTGCTCGCGCCTTCAACCGCTGGCTGCTCGAGGACTGGGGCTTCGCGCGGGCCGGGCGCATGTTCGCGGCGCCCCATCTCTGTCTGTACGACCCGGAGCAGGCGGTGGCGGAGCTCGAGTGGGCGCTCGCGCAGGGGGCGCGCATCATCGACATCGATCCGGGTCCGCAGAACCGGAAGTCCCCCGCCGATCGCTCGCTCGACCCTTTCTGGGCGCGGGTCGAGGAGGCCGGCGTCTGCGTCGCACTCCACTCGAGCGATTCGGGCTACGTCCGGATGTTCTCCGAGTTCTGGGGCGAAGACCCCTGCCCGCCGGTCTTCGAGCAGTCGCTGTGGCAGTGGACCTGCTGCTGGCAGCCGCGGGCCGTCGCCGACACGGTCGTCTCGATGCTCCAGTACAATCTCTTTGGGCGCTTCCCGAAGCTCAAGGTCCTCTCGATCGAGAACGGCGCGGACTGGCTCCCCTCGCTCTGCACCAACGTCGACCGCGCGGCGGGCTGGTCCATCAGCGGGCCGTGGCCGGGTGGGCGCCTGCGGGACAAGCCGAGCGAGTATCTGAAGCGCAACCTCTGGGTGTCTCCCTGGCCCAACGAGGACATCGGGTCCATCGTGCGCTGCATGGGCGCGGAGCGCGTGCTCTTCGGGTCGGACTTCCCGCATCCGGAGGGCTGCCGCGAGCCGCGCGACTTCGTGGCGGCGCTAGAAGGCCTCTCGGATCGCGAGATCCGGCTCGTGATGCGGGACAACTTCGAGTCGCTGCTGGCGAGCTGAGGCGCGGTCCGGGACCGCGCGAGGCGCACGGTGCAGTTCTGGCAGGCGATCTCGTATGCACCCCCGGAGCAGCTGCAGGGGATCGCCCGCGCGGCGGAGGAGGCCGGCTTCACCGGCCTCGCGATCCCGGACCACGTGGTGACCCCCGCGCGCGTCCTGTCGCGCTACCCCTACGCGAGCGATGGCGAGATCTTCTGGGATCCCGCCGCCCCGTACCCCGAGCCGTGGATCCTGGCCAGCGTGCTCGCGCAGGCCACCCGGCGGCTGCGCTTCATGACCTACGTCTACGTGCTGCCGCTGCGCGATCCCTTCACGGCCGCGAAGAGCATCGCGACGGCCGCGTTCTACAGCGACAACCGCGTGGTCGTGGGCGTCGGCGTGGGCTGGATGGAGGACGAGTTCCGCGCGCTCGGGCGGCCCTTTCGCGACCGCGGGCGCCGGATGGACGACATGCTCGTCGTGATCCGGAAGCTCCTCGGCGGCGGCCTCGTGGAGCACCACTCCGAGTTTCACGACTTCGGCCCGCTAGAGCTTTCGCCCGTCCCGACGCAGCCGGTGCCGATCTGGGTGGGCGGTCACAGCGATGCGGCGCTCCGGCGCGCGGCGCGCGCGGACGGCTGGGTCGGTGCGAATCTCGCCGAGCACGACGCGGCGGCGCTGCTGCGCCGACTCGCGCACTTTCGCGGCGAGCTCGAGGACCCCCCGCGCGACCCGGCGATCCTGTTGGCCCCGAGCGAGTCGCCTACGCCCGAGCTCTGTCGCCGCCTCGCCGACCTCGGCGTGACGGGGGTCGTGATCCCGACCTGGCTCGCGCGCGGCGAGGAGCCGTCGTCGCTCGAGCACAAGATCGCGACGCTGCGCCGCACCGGCAACGAGCTCATCGCCAGGTTTTGACGCAAGGAGGCCGACCCGCAGGTCGGCCTCCGCGCAGCGAGCCGCAGGCGAGCGGAGTTCATCGGGCCGGCCCTCCGTGTAGAATGCGGGGCAAGCGTCGGGCCTGTCCGCTTGCTGAGGGGCTCGTCGCCAGCGGCGAGGACGCGGAGGAGCTCCGAGCATGCGTTTCGTGCGCACTCCCGACGAGCGCTTCCGGGATCTTCCGGGCTGGCCCTTCGCGCCGCACTACGCCCTGGTTCCGAGCGGCGACGGCGAGCCGCTGCGCATGCATTTCGTCGACGAGGGACCGCGCGACGCGCCGGTGGTGTTGATGCTCCACGGCGAGCCCTCGTGGGCGTACCTGTATCGCAAGATGATTCCGATCC
>CAYPSI010000118.1:0-22846 GCA_964413375.1 uncultured Spirochaetales bacterium
AGCAGCATCGCGATCGGCGGGACGATGTGCCATTGGTTCAGCCACACGAGCTCGGGATAGCGAGCGAAATCCCGCACCTGGTCGAGCGGCGAGGCGTCCCAGCGACCGTCGAAGATCCATCCCTGGTGGGAATACCAGAAGCCATCGCTCGGGGAGTGCACGTCGCGGCCGGGCCGATCGGCGTGCTTGTGATGGATGCGGTGGTGGCCGGCCCACCAGAGCACCCCCTTTTGTGTCGCGGTGGCACCGAGTACGGCCAGCAGCAGCTGGAAGCTTCGGCTCGTCCGGTAGCTGCGATGCGAAAAGTAGCGGTGGTATCCCCCGGTGATCGCGAACATCCGCACGCCGAAGGTCGCGAGCAGCAGCAGCAGGTCTGCGGTCGAGACGCCGACCCAGAAGACCAGCAGACACGACGCGTGGAGCCCCCAGTAGGTGACCCGGGCGATGAGGGCCTGGCGGCCCCACCAGCCATCGGCGTCCGTCCGGGCAGCGCCTTCGCACGAGGTCTCGATCGCCTGCGACATCGCCTTCCCCCCTCGAGGATCCCGCGCGAAAGGCCGGCACGAGCTGAGCCTGGACCCTAGGGAGCAAAGCGGCGTTTGGCAGCGAAGCGCCTGTAAAAGTTCAGTAAAAGCCGCTGGTTCGCGTGGGCCTTGCGATGCTTGCCGGGGCGTCTGAGAATCGGCGCCCGATGGACCGAGCGGTCGACGCGGCGGAGCGCACAGCCTGGGAGCGGGATGGTTTCTTCATCCGGGAGAGCGTCTTCTCGCCGCTCGAGGTCGAGGAGCTGCGCGCCGCGGCCGAGCGGGTCGCGTTGTCCGCCGGGCTCGCGGCGGGAGCGGGCGGCCGCAGCTACGAGGTGGACGGGAACCGCTACCACGAGGCGGCCGCGGCGACGATCCAGTTCGAGCACGGCGCGGACTCGCAGACGATCCGCGTGATCGAGCCCTTCCACCACCTCGACGTGCGCATCGAGCGGCTGATCGACGACCCGCGACTCGTCGAGCCGATGCGGGATCTCGTAGGCTCTCGATCGGTCGCGCTCTTCACGGACAAGCTCAACCTGAAGCGCCCGCGCGAGGGTTCGAGCTTCCGCTGGCACCAGGATTCCCCCTACTGGGCCCATTTCTGCGCCCACCTCGACCGGCTCCCGAACGCAATGCTTGCGCTCGACGACGCCAGCGAGGAGAACGGCTGCCTGCGAGTGATCGCCGGGAGCCACACGCGGGGCTGCCTGCCCGGTCTGCGAGGGGAGGGCGTGCTCGGGCCGCTCTTCACCGACCCGCGTCACTTCGAGCTGTCGCGACAGATTCCGGCGCTGATGCCTGCGGGCAGCATCCTGTTCTTCAGCGCGCACAGCGTGCACGGATCCGAGCCGAACCTCTCCGGCGCCCCGCGCAGGGCCTGCGTGTTGACCTACCAGCCCGCCGGGCATCGCATGTTCAGGATCGACGCGGAGCGCCCTGCGGGCGAGCCGCCGCGAGAGGAGGAGACGAGATGGCAGGCTTCCACGACTTCCGCGTGAACGGCATCGATGGCGACGAGCGCTCGCTCGGGGACTACCGCGGGCGCGTGTGCCTCGTGGTGAACGTCGCGTCGAAGTGCGGCCTCACCCCCCAGTACGCGGGGCTCCAGCAGCTCCATGAGCGCTATCGCGAGCGCGGACTCGAGGTGCTCGGCTTCCCGTGCAACCAGTTTGCGGGTCAGGAGCCCGGCACGGACGCGGAGGTGAAGAGCTTCTGCGCGACGCGTTACTCCGTCGGCTTTCCGCTCTTCTCCAAGCTCGAGGTCAACGGCGGCGGCCGCGCGCCGGTCTATGCCTGGCTCACGAGCCAGGCGACGCAGCCCGATGGCGCCGGCGACGTCCAGTGGAACTTCGCGAAGTTCCTGATCGACCGGGAGGGCCATGCGGTGGCGCGTTTCGCGCCGCCGACCGACCCGACGGGTCCCGAGCTGGTCGCGGCGATCGAGAAGGCGCTGGGGAGCTAGAGGGCCGCGAGGAAGGCCGCGCGCAGCTCCTCGAAGGTGTGCGTCACCGGGAACTGCGGGAACTCCCGGACCACGTTCTCCGGGGGGCGGAAGAGGATTCCGGTGTCCGCCTCGCCGAGCATCGCGGTGTCGTTGTAGGAGTCGCCGGCCGCCACGACCTGGAAGGCCAGGCCGTGGAGGGCCCGCACGGCGAGGCGCTTCTGATCCGGCAGGCGGATGCGGTAGCCGGTAATCCGCCCCGAGGCGTCCGTCTCGAGGCGGTGGCAGAACAGGGTGGGCCGCCCGAGCTGGGCCATCAGCGGCGCGGCGAACTCGTAGAAGGTGTCCGAGAGGATCAGCACCTGGAAGCGCTCGCGGAGCCAGGCGAGAAACTCCGCAGCGCCCTCGAGGGGGCTCATGCTCGAGATCACGCGTTGGATGTCCGGCAGGCCCAGCCCGTGCCGTTCCAGGATCTCCAGGCGCCCGCGCATCAGGCGGTCGTAGTCCGGCTCGTCGCGCGTGGTTCGCCGCAGCGCGTCGATCCCGGTGCGCTCGGCCACGTCGATCCAGATCTCGGGAACCAGCACGCCCTCCAGGTCCAGGCAGGCGATCTTCACGGCGCTCCTCCCCCGCGGCGCTCGCTGCGGGCAGGTTTTCTATCACATCGCGCTCCGGCCGACCCGGCGCCCCCCGTGGGAGGGTGGCCTGGTTCTACCTCGAAAACCGGTGCTTCGGTACGCTCCACGGGTGCCTGTCAGCCCGCCCCCCACCGCGGCCATCCGCCGCCTCGTCCCGGCTCGCCTGCGGCGTGGGCTCGCGCTCGCCGCGGCGCTCGCCAGCGGCTGCGGGGCGGGGGGCTCCGAGAACGGCGCGAGCCTCGACGCGACTCCGGTGACGGTCGAGGCGCTGCGCGTCGAGCCGGAGACGCTCCGCGACGTCGCCACCTTCGGCGGGCAGCTGTCCGCAGAGAACTCCGTCCAGGTGAAGACGGAGAGCAGCGGAGTCATCGAGGCGATCCTGTTCGAGGAGGGGCAGGAGGTCGCGAAGGGCGATGTGCTCATCCAGATGCGCGACGACGAGGAGGTGGCGCGGATGCACGAAGCCGAGGCGACGCTTCGCCTCGCGCGCCACGTTCATCAGCGCACGCGGGAACTCGCGACGCGCGACGCCGTCTCGGAAGCGCAGCGGGATCGGGTCGCGGCCGACCTCACCGTGGCCGAGGCGCGGGTCGACGTCGCGCGGGTCGCGCTCGCGCGCACCCGGGTCCGGGCGCCCTTCGACGGGGTGCTCGGGATGCGACTCGTGGCGCCGGGTGATCGCATCACCGCGAAGGACGCGCTGGTGCAGATCGACGCGGTCGACCGGCTCCAGGTGACCTTCGGGATCGCGGAGGCCGGGATCCTCTTCGCCCGCGTCGGCGCTCCGGTGGAGGTGCGCGTGAGCCCCTACCCGAACGAACCCTTCCCGGGCGAGGTGTTCTTCGTGTCGCCGTCGATCGAGTCCTCCACGCGCCGCGTGATCTTGAAGGCCTGGGTTCCGAATCCGCAGCGGCGGCTGCGCCCCGGGCTCTTCGCGAACATCGACCTCGAAATCGGTCAACGCGAGCGCGCGATCGTCGTGCCGGAGTCGGCCATCGTCTTCGACCGCGAGGGGACCTACGTCTGGAAGCTCGATGCGGAGCAGCTTCCCACCCGCGTTCCCGTCCAGGTCGGCCTGCGTCGGGCGGGCCGGGTCGAGGTGACGCTCGGCATCCAGCCCGGCGACACGATCGTGATCTCCGGCACGCACAAGGTGATGGCCGGGAAGAGGGTCGCCGTGGCGCTACCGCTGTCGACGGGGCAAGCGCAGCAGCGCGATCCGGGGAGAGACTCCGTCGGAGAGGGCACTTGAGGATCTCCCAGGTCTGCATCGAGCGCCCGGTCCTCGCCACGGTGATGTCGCTCGTGATTGCGCTCTTCGGTCTGCTCGCGGTGGGGCGCCTGCCGAACCGCTACCTGCCCAACGTCGATCCGCCGATCGTCTCGATCACGACGGTGCTGCCCGGCGCCGCACCGGAGGTCGTCGAGACCTCGGTCACCGACCCGCTCGAGGACCAGGTGAACGGCGTCGAGGGCGTGAAGCACGTCCTCTCGCAGAGCCGCGAGCAGGTGTCGCTGATCAGCGTCGAGTTCGAGCTCGGGCGGGACCTCGAGGCCGCCGCGAACGACGTGCGCGATCGCGTCGCGCGCGCCCGAGCCAGCCTCCCCGAAGAGGTGGAGGACCCCGTCGTCGCGAAACAGGATTCGGACGCGCGTCCGGTGATCTGGTTCGCCCTCTTCGGCGAGAACTACGACCAGATCCAGCTCACCACCATCGCCGAGAGTCGCGTCGTCGACCGCCTGGCGAAGCTTCCGGGCGTCGCCAACGTGATCCTCGGCGGAGAGCGCCGCTACTCGATGCGGATCTGGGTGAACCAGCTCCGCATGTCCGGTCAGAACGTCACGGTCGCCGACCTCCGCGAGGCACTCTCGCGCGAGAATGTCGACATCCCCTCCGGTCGGCTCGAGTCCGGCGACGCCGAGTTCACGGTACGGAGCCTGGGCGAGCTGCGCACCAGCGAGGGCTTCGAGGATCTGATCATCAAGAACGTGGCGGGGCGCCCGGTCCGCGTGCGCGACGTCGCACGCGTCGAGGTGGGGCCCGAGGACGCTCGCAAGCTGGTCCGCTTCAACGGCCAGCCCGGGGTCGGGATCGGCATCATCCAGCAGTCGAAGGCGAACACGATCGACGTGGCCCAGGCGGCGCTGGCGGAGGTCGACGAGATCCGCGGCGATCTGCCGCCCGGGGTCGAGATCCAGGTGTCCTGGGATTCGTCGATCTTCATCCGTGATGCGGTCTCCGACGTGACCCAGACGATCTTCGAGGCGGCCTGCCTCGTGATCTTCGTGATCTACGTCTTCCTGCGCTCCTTCCGCGCGACCTTCATTCCCGCGGTGGTGATTCCCGTCTCGGTGCTCGGCGCCTTCCTCTTCCTCTACGTGCTCGGCTTCACCATCAACACACTCACGCTGATGGGGGTGACGCTCGCGATCGGGCTCGTCGTCGACGACGCCATCGTCGTGCTCGAGAACATCTCGCGCTGGATCGAGGAGGGGACGCCGCGAATGGAGGCGGCGCGGCGCGGGATGGAGGAGATCTCCTTCGCCGTGGTCGCGGCCACGCTCTCCGCCGTCGCGGTCTTCCTGCCGCTGGCCTTCCTCAGCGACACGACCGGACGCCTCTTCCGCGAGTTCGCGGTGACGGTGGCGGCGGCGCTGCTCGTCTCGGGCTTCGTCGCAGTCACGCTCTCCCCGGCGCTCTGCGCGCGGGTGCTGCGCCAGGGGGAGCATGCCCAGGAGTCGGCGCTCAAGCGCGCCTTCGGGCGCTTCTTCGATGCGCTCGCCGCGGGCTACGCACGCGGGCTCGAGCCCGTGCTGCGCCGCCCCGGGCGCTTCGTGGCCCTCGGCGCGGCCTGGGTCGCTCTGGGCGCGTTCCTGCTTCCGACCCTCGACGAGGAGCTGATTCCGAAGTCCGACCGCGGCGTCTTCTTCGTGTGGACCAGCGGGCCCGAGGGCAGCACGATCGACTACATGGATCGCTACCAGGCCGAAGCGGAGCGGGTGGTGATGACCGTTCCCGAGATCGACCGGCTCTTCTCGGTGACGGCGCTCGGCGTCGGTGCCCCCGGAATCGTGAACCAGGGGCTCCTCATCGCGGACCTGGTGCCCGAGGACGAGCGCGAACGCTCTTCCGACGAGATTGCGTCGGACGTCGAGCCGAAGCTCCGAGGGATCGCCGGGATCGAGGCCTTTCCGTCGACGCCGTCCGGCTTCACGGGTTTCCTCTCCTCTCCCCTCTCCTTCGTGATCGAAGGGGACGACCTCTTCGAGCTCAAGGCCCATGCGGACGAGATCGAGAGACGTCTCGCGGAGACGCCCGGGGTGAGCTCGATCCAGGCGAACCTCCACCTCAGCAAGCCGCAGCTCGAGGTGGAGATCGACCGCAACCGCGCGAGCGATCTCGGAGTCTCGGTTCGCGACGTGGCGAGCACCCTCCAGATCCTGCTCGGCGGGATGGACCTCTCGACCTTCAAGCTGGGCGGAGAGACCTACGACGTGCTCGTTCAGCTCGAGTCGAGCGACCGCAACGATCCTCGAGACGTGATGGAGCTCGTCGTGCGCGGGAACGACGGCAAGCTGATCCCGCTCTCGTCGATGGTCGTGCTGCGCGAGACGATCGCTCCTCGCGAGATCCCACACTACAACCGCAGGCGCTCGGTCACGATCTCGGCGGACCTCGAGGAGCCGCTCTCGCAGAGCGAGGGCATCGCGCTCGCGCGGACGATCGCGAGCCAGGTACTCCCGGAGCACGGATACGGGATCCGCTTCACGGGCGAGGCCGAGAAGTTCCTGGAATCGGGTCAGGCCCTGGTCTTCGCCTACGTGCTGGCGGTGATCGTGGTCTTTCTCGTGCTCGCGGCCCAGTTCGAGAGCTTCGTGCATCCCTTCACGATCCTCGTCGCGGTGGCCTTCGCCTTCACGGGCGCATTGCTCTCCCTCAAGCTCACCGGGGCGACGCTGAACCTCTTCAGCAAGATCGGCCTCGTCATGCTGATCGGCCTGGTGACCAAGAACTCGATCCTGATCGTCGAGTTCGCCAATCAGCTGCGCGAGCGGGGGATGGACGCGGTGGAGGCCGTGCGGCGCGCGTCGCTGATCCGCTTCCGACCGATCCTGATGACGGCGCTCGCCACGATGGCGGGGATCCTCCCGATCGCGCTCGGTCGAGGCACGGGCGGCGACGCGCGCGCTCCGATGGGGATCGCCGTCGTCGGCGGCGTCTTCTTCTCCACGGTGCTGACCTTCTTCCTGGTTCCCGCCACCTATGTGATGGTCGACCGCGCGGTCGTTACGCTGCGGCGCCTGCGCAGCGCTCGCAGCTCGGCGGTGACGGCCGCCGTGGCGCGGCCCTGAGGAGGCGGCGGTGAAGGAGCTACGCGGGCGCGTCGCGGTGGTGACGGGCGGGGCGAGCGGAATCGGCTTCGCGATGGCGCGGCGCTTCGGCGAGGAGGGCATGCGCGTGATGCTGGCCGATGTCGAGGCGTCGGCGCTCGAGAAGGCGACGCGCGAGCTCGCTCTTGCCGGCTTCGACGCCGCGTCAGCCGTCTGCGACGTGCGGAGCTGGGATTCGGTGGCCGCGCTCGCGGATGCCACCCTCGCCCGCTTCGGCGCGGTGCACGTCGTCTGCAACAACGCCGGGGTAGGCTCGGGCTCGCAGGGCCCCATGTGGGAGCACGATCTCAACGACTGGGCCTGGGCGATGGGCGTGAACGTGATGGGCGTCGTGCACGGAATCCGCGCCTTCGTGCCGATCCTGCTGCGGCAGGGCGACGAGGGACACGTGGTGAACACGAGCTCGGGAAACGGCGGCATCTCGCCGCTTCCCGGAACGCCCATCTACGCCGCATCGAAGAGCGCCGTCACCGCGATCAGCGAATGCCTGTACGGACAGCTCGCGGCGGCCAGCGACAAGCTGAAGGTCTCCGTGCTCTATCCGGGGCCCAACTGGATGCGCACCGGCATCTGGACCTCCGAGCGCAACCGCCCGACGGAGCTCGCGCAGGCACGGCCGGCCACCGGACCGCGTCCGACTTTCGAGGCGCTCCGGCAGCAGATGCAGGCGGCGGGGATTCCCTTTGAGGAGACGCCGCTCGAAGCGGTCGCAGACGAGGTCGTGCGCGGGATTCGCGAGGAGCGCTTCTGGATGCTGCCGGCATCGGAGCGCAGCGACGCGTCGATCCGCACGCGCGCGCAGTCGATGCTCGAGCGCTCGAATCCGGACTACGTCGTAGAGAAGCGCCCTCCCGCCGCGGGGGGCCTCGCCAGGGACTGACAGCGGCCGGCGCCCCGAGATGGGGGCCGGCACGAAGGAGTCGCGCATGGACCGCTATCTCGTCATCTCCTCGGATTGCCACGCCGGGCTCCCGCCGGGCGACTACCGGGCCTACCTCGATCATGAGCACCGCGAGGCCTTCGACCATGCGCTCGCGCTGCAGCTCGCGCGCACGCGCGAGATGGAGCAGCACTTCCTGGTGGCGGACATCAACGCGCAATGGCGCGAGGGGCGCGATCGCGCGCTCAGCGGGGCATGGGATCACGACGAGCGCATCAAGGTTCTCGACGGCGACGGGATCGCGGGCGAGGTCATCTTTCCGGACGGCATCACCGAGATGAACTCACCGCCCTTCGGGGCCGGCATCGGGCTGAGCCCCAAGGGCGCGGATCGCAAGCTCCAGTGGGCGGGCGCGCGAGCCCACAACCGCTGGCTGGTGGAGCTCTGCCAGATGGCGCCCGAGCGGCGCGCGGGTGTTGCGATCGTGCCGGCCACCTGGGACGTCGACGAGGCCGTGCGCGAGGTGCGCTGGGCGCGCGAGCAGGGGCTGCGCGGCATCATGATCCCCGTCGTCTGCGGCGACCACGAGCCCTACCACCATCCCCGCTACCGCCCGCTCTGGGCCGCCTGCCAGGATCTGGACATGGTCGTGCACTTCCATTCGGGGCCGGCCGACACGGAGCTCTACTTCGGCAGCTGGCCACCCGATCCGGGCAAGCCCGCGCTGCGCGGCGCGATGGGCATCTACGTCTCCGAGGTGGCGTGGTTCGTCGCGCGGCCGCTCACCTTCCTGATCTGGGGGGGCATCTTCGAAGACCACCCGCGTCTGCGCGTCGCGATCACCGAGGGCACCGCGATCTGGGTGCCCTCCTACCTCGAGCTCCTCGACCAGCGCTATTCGAGCCATGCTGGAAACGCGAAGCTCGGCGACTACAAGAGCCACCTCACGATGAAACCGAGCGAGTACTTCGCGCGCAACGTACGCATCGGCGCCTCCGTTTCGCGCCGCGAGGCGGAGCTGCGCCACGAGATCGGCGTGCGCTGCCTGATGTGGGGCAGCGACTTTCCGCATCCGGAGGGCAGCTGGCCGCACACGGCCGAACGCCTGGGCGATTCCTTCCACGGGCTGCCCGAAGACGAGCTCGTGCGCATGCTCGGCGGCAACGCCGCGGACTTCTACGGCTTCGACTCCGAGAAGCTCGCGCCACTCGTGGCGCGCATCGGGCCAAAGAAGAGCGAGCTGGCGTCGGTGCGCTGAGCCGACGCGCCACGAGCCCTCTGCTACGCTCCGGGCCTTCATTCCGCCGCCCGTGGGGAGAACCGTGCGCATGGCCAGCGCTCTCGCGAAGCTCGACCGCTACCTGTTGATCACCGCCGACAGCCACGCAGGCTCGAGCCCCGAAGGCTACGGGCCCTACCTCGAGCGCAAATGGCAGGCCGACTTCGAGCGCTGGCTGAAGCAGAGCGCCGAGCAGGCCCAGCTGATGCGGCGAGTGATGGGCAAGCGCAGCATCGGCGTCGACGGAGACCCGGACGTCGACGGCAATCGGAACTGGGACAGCGCGCGGCGGCTGCGGGAGACCGAGGCCGACGGGGTGATCGCAGAGGTGATCTTCCCCAACACCGCGCCGCCCTTCGCTCCGTCGATGATGAGCGAGTTCGGCGAGGCCGAGACGGGGGAGGACCACCAGCGCCGCTGGGCGGGCATCCGCGCCCACAACCGCTGGCTCGCGGACTTCTGCAAGGAGGCGCCCGGCCGCCGCGCGGGGATCGCGCAGATCTTCCTGCCCTTCATCGAGGAGTCGGTCGAGGAGATCCGCTGGGCCAGGGAGAACGGTCTCTTCGGCGGGGTGCTGCTGCCGGGCGCCCCTCCCGGCTCCGGCGTCGATCCGCTCTATGCCCCCAGCTACGAGCCGATCTACGCGGTGTGCGAAGAGCTCGGGATGCCCCTGAACCACCACAGCGGCGGCTCCACCCCCGACTTCGGGATGTATCTGCCGCAGTCGCTCGCGATGTTCATGCTGGAGGTGACCTGGTGGGCGCACCGGGCCCTCTGGCACCTGATGTTCAGCGGCGTCTTCGAGCGGCATCCCGACCTGCACTTCGTCCTCACCGAGACCGGCGTCGACTGGGCGCCCGCTGTGCTCCGCAAGCTCGACGTCTTCTTCGACCGCATGAAGCACAACGACCAATGCTCCGAGTCGATCTTCGGGGCGCCCACGGTGGCGAAGATGTCGCTCACGCCCTCGGAGTACTTCGCGCGCCAGTGCCACATCGGCGCGAGCTTCCTGCCGCCGCGCGAGTGCGCGCTGCGCCACCAGATCGGCGTCGACAAGATCATGTGGGGGACGGACTACCCCCACGTCGAGGGCTCCTGCCCCTACACGCGAGAGCACCTGCGGCTCACCTTCGCAGGCATGGGCCCGGGCGAGATCCAGCAGCTCGTCGGGCTCAACGCGGCGAAGCTCTACGGCTTCGATCTGGAGCCGCTGGTAGCGCTGGCGGCGCGCGTCGGCCCGACGCATGCGGAGATCGCCGAGCCGCTCGTCTACGCGGACATTCCGGCTCCCGCCCAGAAATGCCCGGCCTTCTCGACGGCCAACCAGCTCGCCGCGCGCTAGCCGGGTCCGCAAGCTGCTGCGGCGTCGCTCTCGACGCCGTCGCAAACCCGCTCGGGCGGTACTCGCGGAGCTGTGGCCGGCTAGGGCTCGAGGATCGGGTGCAGGTTCTGTGCCGGGGCGGTCTCGCGCAGCTTCTTCAGCGCGCGCGCCTCGAGCTGACGCACCCGCTCGCGCGAGAGGCCGAGCGACTGCCCGATCTGCTCGAGCGTGTGCTCCTCCTCCCCGCCGAGTCCGTAGCGCAGGCGCAGGATCAGCTGCTCGCGCGAGGTCAGCGCGCAGATCAGGTGCCCCACGCCGGAGCGCATCCGCTCCGAGTCGAGCCCCTGGTCCGGCTGCGACGAGCCCGGATCGGAGACGAAGTCCTCGAGCCGTTTCTCGGTGCCGGCCACCGACGATTCGAGCGAGATCGCCTCCCGCG
This sequence comes from uncultured Spirochaetales bacterium, assembly GCA_964413375.1. GTDB lineage: Bacteria > Myxococcota_A > UBA9160 > UBA9160 > SMWR01 > CAZUYC01. The sequence continues at coordinate 10,918 of CAYPSI010000118.1, forward strand.
AGAGCAGGTCGAGGATCTCGAGCGAGCCGGTATCGGTGCCGAGCTCGGGAGCGAGCTCCGCGGCGGTGGGCTCGCGGCCGAGCTTCCCGGTCAGCTCCGCGCGCACACGCTGGCTGCGCTGCAGCCGGTCGTGCACGTGGGAGGGCAGCCGGATCGTGCGCGAGTGGTTCTGGATCGCGCGCACCAGCGCCTGCCGGATCCACCACACCGCATAGGTCGAGAACTTGAAGCCGCGGCGGTGGTCGAACTTCTCGACGGCCCGGATCAGCCCGAGGTTGCCCTCCTGGATCAGGTCCGGGAACGAGAGCCCGAGGTTGCGGTAGTCCTTCGCGATCGCCACCACGAGCTTCAGGTTGTGCTCGATGAAGCGGTTCTTCTCGTGGGTGAGGCGGACATGGGATTCCTCGACGCGGCCCACGAACTCGAGCAGCCGCGCGCGCGGGATCTCCACGTGCGCCTCGAGCTCCGTGAAGCGCTTGGTCCCGCGGCGGGTCTTCTTGAACTCGCTGGCGACCTTCAGCACGCGGTGGCGCAGCTCGGCCAGCACGGAGAGCGAGAGATGGGCCTGCTTCAGCTCGCGCACGATGCGCGCGTCCACCTTCTCGAGCTCCTTGGCGTTGCTACGGACCTTCTCGCGTTGGGTGCGCAGCGCCCGGATCCGCTTCACCGCACGGGCGACGCGCTCGGCGATCTCGCCGGTCTCCTCGGCGCCGATCGATTCCGAGAGCTTCGCACCGGTGTGCGAGAGCGCGCGCAGGTGGTCCCAGCGCTCGACGACGTGCCGTGCGCAGAAGGGGATCGCGTAGAGCGCATCCCGCAGGTCTGCGGTCGCCGCCTCGAGCTCCTTCGCGAGGAGGACTTCCTCCTCCCGGCGGAGCGTGCGCGTTCCGCCGATCTCCTGGAAGTAGGATTCCAGGGGTCGGCGCTCGCGGCCGGGATCGAGATCCTCGGCCGCCATGGCCCGTGCCGCGCCCGTCACACGGGTCGCCGCCGTGGCTCCAGTCACGGTCTGCTCAGTTTCCTCAAGCTTCAAGTGGATCACCCTCGACTCCCCGGTGTGATTCCGTTCCACGAGTCGGATACCGCCCGGGGGGATCTAGTTTCATTCGCCTGGTTGCCGTTGGCCTGCCCACTGCCGACCATCTTTGCGACGAGGCGCGCATCGCCGCGTGATGTGCCCCGGCGTTCCGGCACCTGGAGGTGATTGGCCAGGGCAGCGCCGGCTGCGGGCTTTGTCGGGGGGCAACCAGACAGCCTGAGAATATGAGGCCTTCGCACGGAAAACGCCAGTCCTTTTCCTGTTTCCGTCGGGATGTTGTCGACGGACTTGCAACTTGAAGAGAGTATTAGGGTCCTTTTCACTACGAATCGTCGCATATCTATCGGTGGCATGGCAGGAAATCCAGAGTCGTTGGTCACATGGCTCTGATTTCCCGGGGGGATCCACCCGAGGTCGAGCGCGTCGCGCGTGTGTGGCAGAGTCAGGCCTTGCGCAGCGCCATGAAGTCCAGACTCCCCCGCCCCCAGCCCGTCGAGCCCTTCTCCGAGAAGGGCTTCTACCTGGATGAGTTCCACGGGCGCACGCTTGGGTTCGCGATTTCTGCCGCCGATCTCCGGGCGCCCGCCGCACTGCTCGCGGTCCTCGCAGAGCTGGCCGCGAACGACACCCGCGTGGTCGTCTTCTCGACGGATGCGGCGCTTCTGCGCCAGGCCCTCCATTGCACGGTGGTTCCAGTGGACGACGCGCGGCTTCCGGCCGCGGTCTGGAGAGCGCTCGCGGGCGCGCCCTGGGCCGGCGTCGCCGTCGGCCGGAGCGATGGGTTCGCCGCAGCGACGCTCGGCGTGGCCATCCGGCTCGGGCTCTCGAAGCTCGTCTGGATCGACCCGGAAGGGGGACTGCGCCGCGTCGATGGGATGCGGGACTCCTTCGTCGAACTCGACGCGTTGCGGGCACTCGTCCGCGCAGCCGAGGGTGGCGAGCGGATCGGGCTGCTGCGGGAGATCGAGGGCGCGCTCGACGCCGGGATCGCCGCGGTGAATCTCTCCACGCTCGAGGGCCTCGCGGACGAGCTCTTCAGCTACGCGGGCTCGGGCACGCTCTTCTCGCGCAAGCGCTACGTCGAGGTGCGCCCGCTCGGCCTCGACGACTTCGACCTGGCCAACGACCTGATCGCGCGCGGCGTCGCAGAGGGCTACCTGGCGCCGCGGCCCCCCGAGGACGTCGAGGCGGTGCTCGTGAACGGCTTCGGTGCCTTCGTCGAAGGCGTGCATCTCGCCGGGATAGGCGCGCTGCTGGCGCAAGGTACAGGTGGCGAGATCGTGTCGCTCTACACGCTCACGCGTTACCTCGGCGGTGGGATCGGGGGGCACCTGATCCGCTTCGCCGTCGAGCGGGCGGCCCAGGAGGACATGCGCTTCGTGATCGCCTGCACGACCTCCGAGCGCGTCGTCGCCTTCTTCGAAGCAAACGGCTTCCGCGCCGTCGCTCCCGACGAGATCCCCGAAGAAAAGTGGAAGGGCTACGACCCCGAACGCCGCGAACGCCTCCGCTGCCTCCGCCGCAACCTCCCCTGACCCAAAGTGAGGCCAAGTATCGGTTGCTGGTGTCCGAAGGCCCGGGCGGACGCGCAAGCGCGAAGCGCGCGCAGCGAGGCGCAGCCGAGCGGAGCTGGCTGCCCTCATTCGAATCGACGCAACGTGCTGGAACCGGCGCCGGAGGCGGACTGTAAGCCGGGTTCTGTTCCGCCGGGTGGTTGCCCGCCCGGCGGCGGGGATCATTCATCTAGGCGACGCATTGCTGCGTCACTCGAGCGCTCCACCCCGGACGCTGGCGCCTTGCGACGCAACGGGCGGGTCACCCTCGTCAGCGTCCCTATTTGAGCTTGCTCCAGGAGGGGCTTGCCCCGCCGCCGGTCACCCGGCTGTCGCGCGTGGGCTCTTACCCCACGTTTTCACCCTTGCCTGTGCCTCCGCCGCGGCATCCTCTCGGGGCCGCGGCCTCATCGGCCATCGGCGGTGTGGTTTCTGTTGCGCTTTCCCTCGAGTTTCCCCGGGTCGCCGTTAGCGACCTCCCTGCCCTGTGGAGCCCGGACTTTCCTCCCGCGGGCCGCGAAGCCCGCCGGCGATCCCCCGTCCGCCTCCGGCAACCCGGAAATCTAAGGCCTCTCAAGGGCTTGTGCGAGGCGCGCGTTTCCCTCCCAAGGTTGGATCTAAAGAGTATCCTATTGACATCCGATTAAGTATCTGATAGATACTATGATCCAGATGCAACAGATATCGGAAGGCTCACGAGGCGCCTCGCAACGATCGGGGGTGGCGATCCCCCGGCCGGAGGGGATCTTCGACCCGGTCGCGCGCGCGCTCGAGGCGGTCGGAGACCGCTGGACCCTGGTGCTGATCCGCCAGCTGCTCGGAGCACCCCGCGGCTTCCAGGAACTGCGCCAGCGCACCGGGATCACGCCGCGCGTGCTGTCGTCGCGGCTGCGCGAGCTGTCCGCGCAGGGCTTCGTGTCGTCGATCCCGGATGGCGGTCGTTCCCTCTACCAGCTGACGGAAGAGGGGAGGGCGCTCGAGCCGGTGGTCGTCTCGATCGGGCGCTGGTGGATCCAGCGCGGTCTCGAGGCGCTCGGCATCGACGCCCGGCGCTTCACGGAAACCTCGCCCCGCTCCGTGCTCGAGGCGCTCCCCTTCATGGTGCGCGAGGATCGGGCGCGCGGCGTCGATCTCGTCTTCGAGATCCGCCTCGAGGGAACCGGCGGCGGCGTGTGGACGGTGCGCATCCACGACGGGGCGTGCAGCGTGCATCCGGGCTTCGCCGAGCGCGCCGACGTCCGGTACACGGCCGACGCGCGCGTGTGGTGCGGCGTCGCGCTCGGGCTGCTGCCGGCCCGCGACGTCTACCGCAAGGGTCTCCTGTCGAAGGAGGGTGGACGTCACGCCCTCGACCACTACTTCCACCAGGTTCCGTCTGCGGGACGCACCCAGGAGGACGCTCCGTGATCTCCTTCCAGACCAGTGACGAACAGGACGTCGTGCGCGACGCGATGCACGAGTTCGCGGAGCAGGCCGTGCGCCCGCTGGCCCGGGACGCCGACGAGGCTTCGCGGCTACCCGACGCGTTCCTCGCCCAGAGCTGGGAGCTCGGGCTCGTCGCGACGCAGCTCCCGGAGTCCGTTGGCGGCGGGGGTGAGGCGCGCTCGCCAGTGACGAATGCGATCGTCCTCGAGGAGCTCGCATGGGGGGATGCGACGCTGGCCCTCGCCGCGCTCGCGCCCGCCGCGTTCGCCTTTGCGGTTGCGGACCAGGGGAGCGAGGAGCAGAAGCGCGCGCACCTTCCGGCCTTCTGTGGCGACGCCTTCCACGCGGCGTCGCTGGCGCTCGTAGAGCCGGCTGCGCTCTTCGATCCGGCGCTTCCGCGCACGCGGGCCGAGCCGAAAGGCGAGTCCGGGTTCGTGATCTCCGGCGCCAAGAGCTTCGTTCCGCTGGCCGACCGCGCGAGCCACTTCCTGGTGATCGTCCGCAGCAACGGCGGTCGCGACGCCTTCATCGTGCCGCGCGAGGCCGAGGGGCTGCGCATCTCGGAGCCGGAGAAGAATCTGGGTCTACGGGCGCTCCCGACCGCGACGCTCCACCTCGACCGCGTCGAGGTTCCCGCCTCGGCCCGTCTCGGCGGGGCGGCCGGCTGCGACGTCCAGCGCATCGTCGACTCCGGAAGGACGGCGCTCGCCGCGGTGCAGGTCGGCCTCTCGCGGGCCGTGCTCGATTACGCCGTGCCCTACGCCCGCGACCGCCGCGCCTTCGGACAGGCCATCGGTCAGAAGCAGGCCATCGCCTTCCGGCTCGCCGACATGCACATCGAGACGGACGCGCAGCGCTGGCTGGCCTGGAAGGCGGCGAGCCAGCTCGAGCAGGGCTCGTGCGCGACGCGAGCGGCCCACCATGCGCGCATCTACGGCGCGCAGCACTCGATCTGGATCGCCGACCAGGGCGTGCAGATCCTCGGCGGTCACGGCTTCATTCGCGAGCACCCGGTGGAGATGTGGTACCGCAACGCGGGGACCCTCGGTGTGCTCGAAGGAACCCTTTCGGTCTGAGGAGCCCGTCATGATCAACTTCGAACTCTCCGACAGCGACAGGAAGATCCTCGATCACGTGCGCGAGGAGGCACTCGTGTGTCGCGACTACGCCCGCCACTATGACGAGAACGAGCACGAGTTTCCGCCCGATGAGCTTCCGGAGGCGAAGGGGCGCACGCACGCGTACGCGTTGCTGCGGGACCGCGACGAGCTCGACTCGAGCCTCGGCGTGATCAGCATGTTGATCGCGATGGGCGAGAGCTGGGGCGACTACTCGGTGCGCATGCGCCGGGGCAAGGGAGGGCTCGGCAACGCCGCGCTAGGCGCCGCGGGGACGCCCGAGCAGCAGCAGAAGTGGGCCCACATGACGCTCGCGATGGCGATCACCGAGCCGGGCTGCGGCTCTGACCCCTCCCAGGTGCAGACGACGGCCCTCCTCGATCCGGCGACGGACGAGTGGGTCCTCGACGGCGAGAAGATCTTCGTCACCACGGGCTGCCGCGCCGAGGGCGTCGTGCTCTGGGCGACGATCGACAAGAGCGCCGGTCGCGCGGGGATCAAATCCTTCCTGGTCGAGAAGGGCACTCCTGGCTTCGTCGTGGCCCACAAGGAGAAGAAGCTCGGAATCCGCGCGGACGACACCGCAGCCTATGTCTTCCGCGACTGCCGCATTCCTCGCTCGAACCTGCTCGGAGGCGACGAGTCGATCCCGACGGCCAGTTCCGGCGGCTTCCGGGGCGTGATGAAGACCTTCAACATGACGCGCCCCGCGGTGTCCGCGATCGGCCTCGGGATCGCCGAGGCGGCGCTCGATTTCACGCGCGACGAGCTGCGCCGTGCCGGAATCGAGATCGGCTACGGCGGTGGGATGGCGGGCCAGTCCGCGATCGTCGAGCGCGTCGTGCGCCTCGAGGCGCTCTTCGAGGCCGCGAAGCTCTCGGTGCTCCGGGCAGCGTGGCTCTCGAGTGAGGGCAAGCCCAACAACCTCGAGTCTTCGATGTGCAAGGCGAAGGCCGGCTCCGCGGTGCGCGAGATCACGCAGGGGTGCATCGAGATCCTCGGCCCGATGGGCGTCTCGCGCGAACACCTGCTCGAGAAGTGGTTCCGCGACGTGCGGATCACCGACATCTACGAGGGAACCGGAGAGATCCAGCGCATGATCGTGGCCCGCGGCCTGCTGGGCTACACCCGCGCGGACCTGAGCTAGCGCGGATGGATCCAGCTAGTCTGGCTGCCGTGAAGGCGATCGTTCTCGACGGCTTCGGCGACGAGTCGGTGATGCGCATCGGCGAGGTGCCTGCACCGGTGCTCGTGCCGGGGGGCCTGCGCCTTCGCGTCGCCGCGACGGCCGTGAACCGCGCCGATCTGATGCAGCGGCAGGGCCTCTATCCACCGCCCCCGGGCGCGTCCGAGATCCTCGGTCTCGAGTGCGCGGGCGAAGTGGTCGAAGTCGCCGCCGACGTACGCGGCTGGCGCCCGGGCGAGCGTGCGATGGCCCTGCTGCCGGGCGGCGGCTACGCGGAAGAGGTCGTCGTCGATGCGGGCTCGGCGCTGCGCGTTCCCGAGCGGCTCTCGCTCGAGCAGGCAGCGGCCGTCCCCGAGGTCTTCCTCACGGTCTTCCTGAACGTCTTCCAGCTCGGCGCGCTTCCCGAAGGCGGCGCCGCACTCGTCCACGGTGGCGGAAGCGGGATCGGTACCGCGGCGATCCAGCTCGTGAAGGCGGCCGGCGCGAAGAGCGTGGTGACCGCGGGCTCCGAGGCCAGGTGCACCCGCTGCCGCGAGCTCGGCGCGGACCGCGCGGTCTGCTACCGCGACGGCGACTTCGTCGCGGCCTGCAAGGAGCTCACGGACGGTCGCGGGGTCGACGTCGTGCTCGACTCGATCGGCGCTCCCTACCTCGAGCGCAATCTCGCGTCGCTCGCGATCGGCGGGCGCCTGTTGCTGATCGGGCTGATGGGCGGCGCGAAGGCCGAGATCGGTCTGGGACAGCTGCTGATGCGCCGGCTCCAGCTGATCGCTTCGACGCTGCGCGCGCGCCCCGCCGCCGAAAAGGCGCGTATCGTCGCGGGCTTCGAGGCGCGCTTCGGCGCGGCGCTCGCGCGCGGCGAGATCGCCCCGGTCGTGGACCGGGTCCTTCCCCTCGCCGAGGCCGCCGCGGCGCACCGCGCGGTGAAGGCCAGCGAACACTTCGGCAAGGTCGTCCTGCGCGTCGGCTGAGGCCGGCTCCCCCCGCGCCCGTCACGGCTGCTTGACGGCTCGAGAGACGGGTCGGATCCTGCCGCGGATGCCGGAGCCCGACCCGAGCCCTTCCCGCGCCGCGCAAGTGGGGCTGCTGCTCGCGATCCTCCTGGTCGCCGCGCTGCTGCGCTTCGCCGGCATCGGCTTCGGGCTGGCCCCTCCGGACGCCGGGCCGACGCTGCATCCACTCGCCCGGCCCGACGAGCAATACCTCTGGAACCTGGGCCTCGGGATCTACATGGGCGATCCGAACCCACACTTCTTCCTGTATCCGACGCTGCTGCCCAACCTGCTGGCCCTCGCCGATGCAGCCTTCGTGGCCGCGGCCTCGTGGCTTCAGGGCTCGCGGGAGGCCGTGGAGATCGCGCTGCTGCGGGATCCGCGCGCGCTGATCCTGATCGACCGCGGCATCGTCGCGAGCATCGGCGCGGCGTCGGTGCTCCTCGTGCATCGCCTCGCTGCCGAGGCCTTCGGCTGGAGGACGGGGATCGTGGCCGCAGCTCTCCTCGCAGTGGCCCACCTCCACGTGCGCGACTCGCACTTCGGTGTGACGGACGTTCCGCTCGCGGCGCTGGTCTGCGCGGCGCTTCTCCCCGCACTGCGCATCGCGTCTCGCGGCCTGCTTCGCGACTACGCTCTCGCGGGTCTGCTGACGGGGCTCGCGAGCTCGATGAAGTACTCCGGCGTGCTGCTCGTTCCGGCGATCGTGGCCGCGGACCTCCTCGGTCGCGCAGGCGGTCCGGCGCGGCCGCTGCAGCGGCTCGCGCTCGCGCTTGCGCTGGTTCCGGCGGGATTTCTCGCGGGCACCCCCTTCGCGCTGCTCGCCTGGCCAGAGTTTCGCGATGGCGTCGCCGCTCAGCTCGAGGCGCAGGCCGGCCCGAACTGGCTCGGCGTCGATCTCGGGAGCGGCTGGTGGCACCACCTGCGCTTCACGCTCTGGCACGGACTCGGTCCGCCGCTGCTCGTGGCGTCGCTCGTGGGCATGCTCGTCGCGCTGCGCCGCGCCCCGCGGTCTGCGCTCGTGCTGCTCGCGTTCTGCGTTCCCTACGCGCTCGTGCTCGGGCGCGGACCGCTCGTCTTCGCGCGCTACATGATCCCACTCGTACCCATCCTGTGTGTGACGGCGGCGATCGCGATCGTCGCGGCCGTCGGGTGGCTGCCACGCTGGCGCTTCGCGGCGTCGCTCGCCCTCGCCGCGCTCGTCGCGGCCCCGTCGCTCCGCGACGCGATCGCCTTCGACCGCGTCCTCGCGCGATCCGACAGTCGCATCCTCGCCGCGCGCTGGCTGGCTCCGCAGCTGAGCCCGGATGCGACCGTCTTCCTCGTCGGGGCCGTGTTCGCGGATCCCCCGATCTTCCTGCGCGGACGCAAGGCCTACGATCCCTTCCCCTGGCCGCCCCGCGCCTGGGCCGGTCGGATCTCCGTGCCGTCGGGACCCCGTCAGCGCCGCGTGCGCAATGCGATGGATCCGGCGTTCGATGCCATCGCAGCGGACGAACGCGTGGATTGGATCGTCGTCGCGGAGTCTCCGCTGCTCGCCTACGGGCCCACCGCTTCGCTCGAGCGGCGCCTGTCCGGATTTCGCAAGGTCGCCTTCTTCGAAGGGGTCGGCCGCCATCCGGAGATGCGCTTCGATCTCCAGGACGCCTTCTACGTGCCCTTTGCGGGAGCGCACGAGGCGCTGCGCCCCGGGCCGAACCTCCACGTCTACGCGCGCGAGAGCGCAGGGCCGGCGGGGCGCGACCCGTAGGGCTGCAGCACCGCTTCGCTACGCTGCGCGGCTCGGGAGGGTCCGATGCTCTTCGACGAGGCGCGCCGCGATCCGCAGGGCCTGGCCCTCGACGATGGAGTCCGGCGCCGCAGCTGGGCCGAGCTCGCCGACCGGTCGACGCGCATCGCGCGCTGGCTTCGCGGCGAGATCGGGCTCGCGCCGGGCGACCACGTGGCCTGTCTGCTCGACAATCGCGCCGAGGGCGTGGAGCTCGTGATCGGCGCGATCCTGGCGGGGGTCTGGCTCACGCCGATCAACCGCCATCTGCTGGCGGACGAGATCGAGTACGTCGTGCGCGACTCCGGGGCGCGCGTGCTGGTGGTGGACGAGGCGCACGCGGAGCTCGCGCGTGCGACAGGCGCTTCGCGGATCGTCGAGCTGGGAAGCGAGCTCGAAGCGGCGCTCGCCGCGGCCTCCGACGAGCCGATGGATCTCGGTGGGCCTGCGGGTGGAAACATGATCTACACCAGCGGCACGACGGGCCGCCCGAAGGGCGTGAAGCGCCGCAGCGCGGCGAGCCTGCGCGAGGCGCTCGGCGCGCAGGAGGCCTACGCGCGCCGGATCGGGCTCGACGGCTCGGGCCCGCATCTGGTCACGGGGCCGCTCTACCACGCCGCGCCGCTGATGTTCGCGGTGTACGACCAGGCCTGTGGTGCGCCGATCCTGGTGATGCCTCGCTGGGACGCCAGGCTCGCGTTGCGCTGGATCCAGGAGCGCGAGGTACACCACACGCACCTCGTTCCGACGATGTTCGTGCGCCTGCTGCGGCTGCCCGAGGAGGAGCGCGCAGGCTTTCGCGCCCCGGGGCTGCACACCGTCCTGCACGGGGCCGCGCCGGTCTCGCCGTCCGTGAAGCGGGCGATGCTCGAATGGTGGGGCCCGGTCCTGGTCGAGTACTGGGGCGGAACGGAGGGGGGAGTCACGACGCTCGTCGGCTCCGAGGACTGGCTCGCGCATCCGGGCAGCGTGGGACGCGCCGTCCCCGACTTCGAGGTCTTCGCGGTGGACGACACGGGTCGGCGTCTGCCGCCCGGCGAGGAGGGAACGCTCTACAGCCGGCACGCGCGCGTCCCCCGCTTCTTCCGCTACCACGGCGACGAGCAGAAGACCGATGAGTCCTATCTCGACGAGTACACCTTCACGCTCGGAGACGTGGGGCGCGTCGATCCGGAGGGCTACGTGTACCTCGCGGACCGGCGCTCCAACATGATCATCTCGGGCGGGGTGAACATCTATCCGACCGAGATCGAACAGGTGCTGCAGGAGCACCCGGCGGTGGCCGACGTCGCCGTCTTCGGCATTCCCGACGCCGAGTGGGGTGAGAGCGTGAAGGCGGCGGTGCAGCTCGAGGAGGGAGCGAGCTCCTCGCCAGGGCTCGAGCGAGAGATCCTCGCGCACGCCCGGGCGCGCCTGGCCGCGTACAAGGTGCCGCGTTCGATCGACTTCGAGCCCGAGCTGCCGCGCACGCCGGCGGGCAAGCTGGCCGTGCGGCACCTCCGCGAGCGCTACTGGCAGGGCCGCGGCCGGCGGATCTAGGCGGATCGGAGCCGGGCCGCGCGCACGCGCCGGCAGATCCGCACCCGCGCGCCGACGCCCGATGGCTCCGTACGGCGGACTCCGGCACCTTCCGCTAGTCTGCGCGCCCCGGAGGACCCGCCATGGCCGCGCCCGAGAGGACCCTGTCGATCGTGAAGCCCGATGCGGTGGCCAAGGGCGCCGCCGGAGAGATCCTGGCCCGTTTCGAGAAGGCCGGCCTGCGCATCGTGGCGCTGAAGAAGCTGCGCCTGGGCCAGGAGCAGGCCGAGGGCTTCTACGCCGTGCATCGCGAGCGCCCTTTCTTCAAGGACCTCGTCGCGTTCATGACCTCCGGCCCGGTCGTGGTGAGCGTGCTCGAGGGAGACGGCGCCGTCGCCCGCAACCGCGAGCTGATGGGACCGACCGATTCCAAGAAGGCCGCAAAAGGCACCATTCGCGGCGATTTCGGGACCGACATCGAGCGCAACGCCGTCCACGGCTCCGACGGGCCCGGCACCGCGCGCGTGGAGATCGCCTACTTCTTCAATGCGATGGAGATCCTGGGACCCGTGGCTGCGATACCGGCCTGAGCCGGCTAGCCCTACGCAACCGGGTATCCGGCCCGCCGAGGGCCTCCGCCCGGCTCGGCGCCTGGATCAGGCGTAGGTTCGGGCCATCAGGAGAATGAGGCCCAGATAGACCAGCGTCAGCCACAGGCTCGGCTGCTTCAGCGCACGACTCACAGACAACAAGGGGTGGATTCCTCCGGACTCCGCGTGGGGAGCCCGGGATGACGTTTCGAAACTTGACGCAAACTCTTTAGTCCCTGTTCGGTGGCGAGGCAAGCGGAATCGTGTGCACCGTCACGGATCGATCCTTCGGAGGCAACTCATGGGTCTGCGCGAGCGCCTCGAGGCGGACATGAAGGACTCGCTTCGCAGCCGCGACACGCTGCGCCTCGAGACGATCCGGGGCGTGCGCGGCGCGGTGCGCAATCGCGAGATCGAGGCAGGCGGAACGCTGGAGGACGAGGGCATCTTGCGTGTGATCCGCGCACTGGTGAAGCAGCGCGTGGAGTCCGTAGCGCAGTACCGTGCTGGAGGCCGGGAGGATCTCGCCCGCAAGGAGGAGGCCGAGCAGGCGCTGCTCGAGGCCTACCTGCCCGTCGCCCCGGATGCGGACGAGATCGAGCGGGTCGTTCGCGCAGTGATCGCCGAGGTCGGGGCACAGGGTCCCCGCGACGTGGGCCGGGTGATGCGGCCGGCCCTCGAACGCCTCGGGCCCGCCGCAGACGGGAAGCTCGTGAACGCGACCGCACGCCGGCTGCTGG
>CAYPSI010000119.1:0-5223 GCA_964413375.1 uncultured Spirochaetales bacterium
TCCGGCTCGCCTGGGTGGTATCGTTGCCGGCGGCGATCGATCTGCGGTCGCGGACGCTGAGGGAGCGCATCGGGATGCGACGCGAAAGCTCCGGGGATGCGGGCGTGACGGACGCCTCCTTGGCCCGCGACCTCGTCGCTCCGCTGCTCGGAACCGTGGCCTCGGTGAGCGTCGCCGCCGGGGACCCGGTCGCTGCGGGCCAGGAGCTCGTGGTGCTCGAGTCGATGAAGATGGAGCACCCGGTCGCTTCCGAAGTGGACGGCGTCGTCGTCGACGTGCTCGTCGACGCGGGGCAGACCGTGGAGAGGGGGCAGGTGCTGCTGCGCGTCGCGCCCGGCGCCGCATCGCGGCCCGAGCCCGCCGCTCCCTCCCGGAGCGAGGCGGTGTCCGAGCGCGGCGACCTCGCTCGCTATCGCGAGCGCCGCCGTCTCACGACCGACGCGGCGCGGCCGGAGGCCGTCGCCCGGCGGCACGCGCGGGGCCAGCGCAGCGCGCGCGAGAACGTCGCCGATCTGTGCGACCCGGGCTCCTTCCAGGAGTACGGCGCGTTTGCGATCGCGGCGCAGCGCCAGCGACGCTCGCTGGAGGATCTGACGCAGAACACGCCCGCCGACGGGCTCGTCGGCGGCATCGGAACGATCGACGGAGTGGCGTGTGCCGTCGTGTCCTACGACTACAGCGTGCTGGCAGGGACCCAGGGCTTCCTGAACCACCGCAAGAAGGATCGGCTCTTCGCGCTCGTCGAGCAGATGCGCCTCCCCGTCGTCCTCTTCGCCGAGGGTGGCGGCGGTCGTCCAGGAGATACGGACGCCCCCGGCGTGGCCGGGCTCGACACGATGGCCTTCGCGCTCTTCGCGCGCCTGTCGGGGCTGGCGCCCAGCGTCGGCATCGCGTCGGGCTACTGCTTCGCCGGCAACGCTGCGCTGCTCGGCTGCTGCGATCTCATCGTCGCGACGGAGAACTCGAACATCGGCATGGCCGGTCCGGCGATGATCGAGGGCGGCGGACTCGGCAAGGTCGCACCCACCGCGATCGGCCCGATCGACGTCCAGACGCGAAACGGCGTGGTCGACGTCCGCGTGGCCGACGAGGCGGAGGCGGTCGCCGTGGCGAAGCGCTACCTCGGGTACTTCACGAAGCGCAGCGAAAGCTGGACCTGCGCACCGGTCGAGGCGATGCGCGAGCTCATCCCCGAACGACGCACTCGTGTGTATGACGTCCGGACGGTGGCCCGCGCGCTCGCCGACACCGACTCGCTGCTGGAGCTGCGTCCCCGCTTCGGGGTGGGGATCCTGACGGCGCTTGCGCGCATCGAGGGGCGGCCGCTGGGCCTGCTGGCCAACGACCCGGGCCATCTCGGCGGTGCGATCGACGCGGATGCGGCGGACAAGGCCGCGCGTTTCGTGCAGCTCTGCGATGCCTACGACCTGCCGATCGTCTCGCTCTGCGACACACCCGGCTTCATGGTCGGGCCCGACGCAGAGGAGCAGGCGCAGGTTCGTCACTTCGCGCGCATGTTCGTGACGGCCGCGAGCACCACGGTGCCGTGGGTCACCGTGGTGCTGCGCAAGGGATACGGGCTCGGCGCACAGGCGATGGCCGGGGGCAGCTTCCACGCGAAGACGCTGACGCTCTCGTGGCCGACGGGCGAGTTCGGTGGGACGGGCCTCGAAGGCGCGGTCCGTCTCGGCTATCGCAAGGAGCTCGAAGCGGTCCCCGACCCCGCCGCACGGCTGGCGCTCGAGAGCAAGCTGATCGAGACGGCCTATGCGCGCGGCAGCGCGCTCAACATGGCCAGCCACGTGGAGATCGACGACGTGATCGACCCGGCCGACACGCGGGCGCGCATCGCTGCGCTGCTCGGGGCCTGCCCGCCGCCGCCTGCGCGCAGCGGCAAGAAACGCCCGATGATCGATCCCTGGTAGGCGCGGCGCGCGTGGTACCCTGCCGCAGAGAGGTGGCCATGGCAGACCTGAAGACGATCGACGGCGGGCGGCTCGCCGCGCGCCAGCTCAAGGCGGCGGGCATCGACACCGTGTTCGGGGTCGTGGCGGGGCCGATGATCCAGGTCTTCGCCGGGGCGCAGGCCGAAGGGCTGCGCGTCGTCGGCTGCCGCCACGAGGAGAACGCGGCCTTCATGGCCTCCGCATGGGGTTGGCTGCGCCGCAAGCCGGGCGTCGTGATCGTGGGCTCGGGGCCAGGCATGACGAATGCGGTGACGCCGCTCTACGTCGCAACGGAGAGCGGCATGCCGCTGCTCGTCCTCGGCGGCTCCGCCTACGGCAGCACGCGGGGGATCGGAGCCTTCCAGGAGGCGAACCAGGTCGCCTTCGCGGCCCCCGGCTGCAAATGGACGGGGCAGGTGGACTCGGCCGAGCGCATCGGCGAATGGGTTCACGTGGCGCTCGGCCGCGCGCTCGCCGGAAGACCCGGCGGCGTCTATCTCGACTTTCCGGGCGAGATGGTCGCAAAAGAGATGCCGGAGGCGCAGGCGCGGATCCGCAAGCTTCCGGCCGAGATCGCCCGGCCGCACCCGGATCCCGCCGCGATCCAGAGGATCGCGGACATGCTCGCGACGGCCTCGCGTCCGCTCGTCATCGTCGGCAAGGGGGCCGCGTGGGCCGACGCCGGAACGGCGCTTCGTGGCCTCGTCGACCTGGGTTTCCCCTACGTGACCTCTCCGATGGGTCGCGGTGTCGTTCCAGACGATCACGCGAACTTCGTGAACGCCGCGCGCAGCCACGCACTCCGCGGCGCCGATGCGATCCTGGTCGTCGGTGCGCGGATGAACTGGATCTTCGGCTTCGGCCACGCGCCGCGCTATCGCGAGGACGTCCGCATCGCGCAGATCGACGTCTCGCCCGAGGAGTTCTCGGGCGGCGCGGAGATCGAGATCGGGGTCGTGGCCGATGCTGCCGTCGCAACGGACGCGCTCTGCGAGGCGCTCGCCGGACGTCGGCTCGCCGTCTCCGGCGGCCCCTGGCTCGCCGAGCTGCGCGCCGCGCGCGAGAAGAACGAGGCAACACTGCGCGCGGTGATCGAGTCGGACGCCGTTCCGATCAATCCCTACCGCCTGGTGCGCGAGCTGCGCGACACCCTCCCGCGTGAGACGACGCTCTCCGTCGACGGCGAGACGATCATGGGGATCTGCCGGACGCTGCTCCCGAGCTTCTCGGCGCGTTCGCGGCTCAACGCCGGGACGACGGGCTGCATGGGGACCGGCGTCCCCTACGCGATCGGCGCGGCGCTCGCACGGCCCGATCGCCCCTCGGTCGCGGTGCTCGGCGACTACGCCTTCGGCACCGCGATGCAGGACGTCGAGACGGCGGTGCGCATCGGCGCGAAGGTGGTCTTCGTGGTGTCGAACAACGAGGGGATCGCGGGCCACATGCTGCAAGACCATTTCTTGCCGCCGGGCTCACCGCGCATCGCCTCGCTGCTCCCGGCGCACTACGAGATGGTCGCCGAAATGGTCGACGGCCATGCCGAACGCGTGGAGAAGCCCGACGCGATCCGCCCGGCGCTCGAGCGGGCGCTGGCCAGCGATCGCGTGGCGGTCGTCCATGTGCGAGTCGACCCGAAAGCCTATCGGCTGGCCGGCTCGAACTACCTGCAATAGCGCGACGGAGGAGCCCGCCATGCCGATGCCGCTCGAAGGGATCCGGGTCGTCGACTGGACCATCTGGCAGCAGGGGCCCGTGTGCAGCGCGATGCTGGCGGACCTCGGCGCCGAGGTGATCAAGCTCGAAGAGCGCGAGAGCGGCGACCCGGGGCGCGGCATCCTGCGGATGAGCGGGATCGACCTCGGCAGCCGGCCGAACTTCTACTTCGAGGCCAACAACCGCAACAAGAAGAGCCTCACCGTGGATCTTCGCCGCCCGGAGGCGCGCGAGCTCGTCTACGACCTCGTCGCGAAGTCGGACGTCTTCGTGCAGAACTTCCGCAAGGGCGTGGCCGGGAGGCTCGGCCTCGACTACGAGACGCTGCGCCGCCACAACCCGAAGCTCGTCTACGCGAGTGCCACCGGCTACGGCCCCGAGGGCCCCGACAGCGGCGATCCCTCCTTCGACTACCTGGGCCTCGCACGCTCGGGGATCATGTTCGCAGCCGGCGAGCCCGACATGCCGCCGGTCGCGATTGCCGGCGGCATCGCGGACCAGATGGGCGCGATCATGCTGGCCTACGGCGTGCTCGGGGCGCTGCTCGCGCGCGAACGCCACGGCATCGGCCAGCAGGTGGACGCCTCGCACCTGGGGTCGATGGCGATGCTCCAGGGGCTCTCGCTCTCGATGCGCCTGATGCTGGGCGCGGCGATGCCGCGCACCTTCCGCAACCGCGCCGGCAATCCGCTCTGGAACCACTACGAATGCGCCGACGGCAAGTGGCTCGCGCTCGCGATGATCCAGCCCGACCGCTACTGGGTCGATTTCGCGAACGCGATCGACCGCCCCGAGCTCACCAGCGACGAGCGCTTCGCCAGCTTGCTCTCGCGTGCGCAGAACGCCGAGGCCTGCGTCGCGATCATCGACGCGGCCTTCCGCTCGAAGCCCCGCGAGGAGTGGATCCGCATCCTGCGCGAGAGCAAGGGCGATTTCATCTTCACGATCGTGAACGCGCTCCAGGATCTGCCCGACGATCCGCAGATGCGTGTGAACGGCTACATCGTCGACGTCGACCACCCGACCCACGGCCCGACTCCGATGGTGGGTATTCCGGTGCGCCTCTCGCAGACGCCCGGCAGCGTGCGCACGCCGGCCCCCGAGCACGGACAGCACACCGAGGAGATCCTGCTGGAACTCCTCGGCTACGACTGGGATCGCATCGCCGCCCTTCGGGAGAAGAAGGCGATCTGAAGCCAGGGCCGATTGACTCCGCTCGGCTGCGCCTCGCTGCGCGCTGCGCTTGCTCGAGCCTCAGCGCGGTGCGACGAAGAGCTGCGTCAGGTAGACGGATCCGTCGGGGCCGAGCGCCGCGCCGACGCCCGTCATCGCGAAGGGGCCCTCGATGTTGCGGCGGTGGCCGCGTGAATCGACCCAGCGCTCGACGGCTACGGCGGGAATCTCGCTCGGATCTCGGGAGTGGCGGGAGACGTTCTCGGCCATGCGCTTGTAGGGCACGCGGGACGCCACGGCCTGGGTGCGGCCCTTGAAGCCGCCGTGGCCGAAGCCGGTGCGCCCGACCGCCATCTCGCGGCTGTGTCCGCGCGCGATCTCGGCGATGCGA
>CAYPSI010000120.1:0-89197 GCA_964413375.1 uncultured Spirochaetales bacterium
TGCTGGGCGAGCGCCGAGAGCATCGAGTAGCACTCGAACATCGGCTCATCGTGTCGCCCGATCCCCGGCAGCTGGTAGAAGTGGTCCATGACCATGACGCGGTCGTAGCCGGCGGCCTCGGCCGTCTGCGCCTGGGCCACCACCTTGTCGAAGATCTCCTCGGGCCGAGTATCGGGATAGGTGAAGTTGGGGATCTGATAGCCGAGACGGGTCATGGAGGTTCCTCCGGTAGGGGGGGGCGCACGAGCGACTGTGCCCCGAGAACCGCAGCGTGGCAATCCGGCGCTTCGAATCCCTGCTGCTGGCCTTCTAGCTCACTTCGCCCCGACGACGATCGTGCCTTCGAGCTGCCCCTGGGCGGGGGCGAGTGTATCACGATCCCCCGTCGCCGAGGGGGGGCGCGCAGACAAGCGTCGTCGCTCGATCGCGGCACGGACGGCACTCGCGTCGATCCTCTCGTCCGGCCTCCCGGGGCCGCAACATCAGGCTCCGGGTCTCCCAGCGGATCCGCTCAAGGGTTCTTGATGCCGGCTTCGATGATGAGCCCGGTGCCGAGTTCCCTCGCGGTCAGCTGGAATGCGGTGTAGCCGAACTCCTCGGCGAAGATAGCGGCGACCACGAGGCGCGGGAGCGCGCGGTCGATGTCCTCCTGCTTCTTGAGGGCTTCGAACGCCTCGGGACGGGAAGTCGCGATCTCGTCGAGCCGCTGCTTCAACGCTTCGAGGGTGAAGACCCGCCCCTCGGTCTCGGCCGGCGGGAAGAGGACCTCCGCCATCTCCTCGAACTCGACTCCGATGAGTCTCTGCTTGCCTGTCATGAAGGGCGCCCTGGCCGCTTCCGGCCGCAGTGCGTCGCGGAACGCGGCGACGGCCTTTGCTGGATCGACCGCTGTGGCGAAGTACTTCTCGTATGCGATCCGATAGCCGAGGTTGAAGACCGAATAGCGAGGCTCCCGACGCTCTTCCTGCGAGACCAGCTCGATGCTGCGGCTCCCGTTGTCGATGACCGCAACCCCCTCGCGACCGAGGGAAGCGACGAGGTAAGCCAGCTCGGATTCGCGCTTCTCGGTCGCGATCTCCATCGGGATGCCGAGCCCCGCCGCGATCTCGACCACGCGGGCTCCGTTCGGCGCCTCGCGGAAGGCCGCCGTCCCTACGGCGACGACCCGGTCGGCGCCTTCCTGTGCGCAGGCGGCCCGGAACGCGGAGAGCGTCTGCTCGATCTCGGCGAGCTTCGCGTCGCTGATCCGCCCGTTGCGGGAGAGGTCGTCCCCCACGCCGAGTGTCTTCTTCTCCAGGCTGCGCTGCTCGTAGCGGCCCTGCTCGAAGGACCCGACGATGCGCTTGAAGCTGTTGCTTCCCATGTCGATCGCGCAGATCGGCATCCGCATCTCGCCCTCCGACCGGGCGCCTTCCGGGGCGATCACGAGCATAGCCACGATGAACAGGGGAGCCCTGACGAGGCTTGCTCGAACGAGGCGCAAGCCGTGGAGGACCCCGGGGATTTCGCGACCTAGAAAATCCATCTTGTTCCTTCGATCGTCCGGAGGAGGGCGAAGCGCCGAACTGGCGCCGCGCGCGCGTGAAACCCGCCGGCCTCAGCTCACCCGGAAGAGCGCCGGAATCAGCGGGATCTCGCGCATCAGCTGCATCAGCACGATGCCGTACTTCGCCATGCGCTGCTCCACCTGCCACCGGGGCATGCTGGAGGAGCGTAGTGCTGTGGTAGTTGCCGCTCTCTGCATGCGCTCGCCGGCCACAAGACGCTACCTCGCGTCACTCCTCGCGCTCGGTGTACCTTTCGCGAGCAGCAGGGCACCGCTTCGAGTCCGGCCGTCGGCTCCATCGATTTTCCTTCGGAATCCATCCGTTGCGCGCCGTCGTGCCGGCGATGGGCGCCGCCTCACCGACCACCCACAAACGCGCATGCTCGAGGACCGCCGAACACCTGCCGCCGGGTCGGAGCATCGCCCGACCGGATGGGCTGCAGGCTCTCGCAGCGCCTCGCCGGTCCCGGTACAGCGAACGGGGAAACGCTACTGAGGATACTGCTGCTTCCGGGTAGAATGGGCTGCGATTCCCTGCAGCGCCCGCATGAGGGCCTTGCAAGCCATCCTGGGGCAGCGCGAGCGTACTTCTACATCCGCGGAGGCCGTGCATGGACCTCAAGCTCTTCGCAACCGTCTTCGCGACCATCTTCGTCGCGGAACTCGGCGACAAGACCCAGCTTGCGACACTCTTGTACGCGTCCGATGCCGCGCATCCGAAGTTGACGGTCTTCGCGGCGTCCGCCACGGCTTTGGTTCTCACGTCTGCGATAGGCGTCCTCGCAGGTTCCTTTGTCTCCGAGTACGTGAGTCCCAAGGTCCTTCGTTGGGTTGCCGGCCTGGCTTTCATCGCAGTGGGCGTCTGGATTCTAGTCACTCGCGATTGACGCGCTGCCTGACGGGGCATTGGAGCTGACCGGAGGTCCGGGACCTGGATCCACTCCGCGGGCGTCCGCCGGCCCTCTACCTGGTACACTCAGGGGCGGCCGGCAGCTGGGCACCGGTCCGCCAGAGGGCGCGTCCCGGGGGCTCTTCGTTCCCTGTTTCGCGCCGTCAGAGTCCCCGATGCAGGAGGGCCTAGATGTCGGCCAAGTCCGCTGCTGCTTCAACGGGTGGTGGCGCGGCCCCGCCGCGCTGGATGGTCAAGGCCTGGACGCGCCTGCACGTGTTCTTGAATCGCGCGTCCGGCGGCCGTCTGCTCAACAGCATCGGAGGCGACGACGTCTGCTTCGTCAGCATGCAGGGGGCCCGGAGTGGCCGAGCCCTGACGATCCCTCTGATGTACGTCCCCTACCGGGACGGCGTGCTCCTGGTCGCCTCGCTGGGCGGCGCCCCGCGAAATCCCGTCTGGTACCAAAACCTCGTGAAGCATCCCGAGATCGCGGTGAATCACCGCCGCCGCCGCATGAAGCTCCGCGCCCGCGTCGCCACTCCCGAGGAGAAGCCCGATCTCTGGCCGATCTGCGACCAGCACTACGCCCCCTACGCGGACTACCGGAAGAGGACGACTCGCGACATTCCGATCTTCGTCTGCGAGCCGGCGCCCTGAAAATCGCCAGCCACACGGCCGCCCGGGCCCGCCTCGCCGGAGTTCTGAGGAGATCGAGAGCATGCCCAGGCTGCCCGAACGGACCCGCGTCTATCAGTGCCATCACTTCGACAGCACCCGCTGGGACTACTTCGAGCCGCGCAACGATGACATCATCATCGCAACGTCCTACAAGGCGGGCACGACGTGGACGCAGGCGATCGTCGCGCACCTCCTCTTCCCGGACGGAGAGCTTCCGGCCGCTCCCGCGCAGATGTCGCCGTGGCTCGACATGAGGATCCACCCGCTCGAAGTGACGCTGAATGGCCTCCGGGCGCAGCAGCACCGCCGCTTCATCAAGACACACCTTCCGCTCGATGGAATGCGCTATGACGAGAGGCTCAAGTACCTGTACGTCTCCCGCGACGCGCGAGATGTGTTCATGTCCTTGTGGAACCACTACACGAACATGACGGATGAGTTCGTGGCCTTGATGAACCTGCTGCCGGGCCGCGAGGGCGACGAATTCCCGCCTGCGCCTGACGACATCCATGGCTTCTGGCACGACTGGATGACCCGGGGCTGGTTCGAGTGGGAAAGCGACGGCTGGCCCTACTGGTCGCACCTCTCCAATGTCCAGTCCTGGTGGAACTTCCGAGAGCTCCCGAACATCCAGCTCGTTCACTACACAGACATGCTCGAGGACCCGGAACGTGAGATCCGCCGCATCGCCGCCTTTCTCGAGATCGACGTACCTGCGAATCGCTGGGCGGAAGTCGTGAAGGCGGTTTCGTTCACGGAGATGAAACGCCAGGGGGATCTCTACGCGCCAGGAGGCGGCCAGTTCTGGAAGGGCGGAGCCGGAACCTTCCTGCACAAGGGCACGAACGGCCGCTGGCGGGACATCCTTTCCGATCAGGAGATGGCCCTCTACGACGCTGCGTGTGATCGCGCTCTCACCCCCGAGTGCCGCGAATGGCTCGAGAGCGGCGGAGCCATCTAGGCGCGGAGGCTTCTCCGCTAGTTCAGCGTGATCGAGATCGGAAGCTTCGCCCGGGCCTCGACGGGCCGACCGTCGCGAGTGGGAGGCGTGAACTTCCAGCTCCGCACCTGCTGGGAGACGAAGTTCTCGAAGGCCGGAAGATTCGAGGAGTCGACGCGCAGTGCGACGACCTCCCCGGCGCGGTTCAGCTCGAGCTCGAACACGATCTGTCCGCGGACCTTGTTCCGCCGAAGGCGACGCGGGAAATCGACCTCGCCGCCGGCGACGAGCCGCAGCATCTCGTCGAGCTCTGCCGCGTCCACCGGGCCATCCTCCGCCGGCGGCGTCAGTGCGACGGGCTCGGGATCGGGGCGCGCCTGCACCCAGGCGGCCATCCGGGCCTCGAGTCGCTCGGGCGCGCAGAGCTCGGCGTCGCAGAAGATCTCGTGCAGCACCTCCGCGGCGATCTGCGACGCGCTGTGGCGTCCGCGGCCGCCGTCCACGACCAGCGCGGAAATGGCGACGCGCGGTGCATCGGCGGGTGCAATGCCGATGAACCACTGGTACACGCCGGCCGGATTCTCGCCGCTCAGCGTTCCGGTCTTGCCCGCGACGCGCACCGGGCCGAGGATCGGCGCTCCGCGCGCATCGAGAAACGCGCTCTTCGCCGTGCCCTGGGTGGTGACGCCGACGAGGAGCTCGCGGAGCTGGTCCGCAAGCTCGGGCAGCCACACGCGCTGCGGCGCCTCGGGGGCCGGGAGAGCGAGGGAGCGACCTTGCGAGTCCTGGACATGAGCGATCCAGTGCGGGCGCACCAGCTCTCCGTGGGCCAGCACCGCCGCCAGGCGCACGGCGGCCAGCGGAGAGATGAACGAGCCGGCGAGGCCGGAGCCCAGGCGTCCGAGGTCGAGCGCATCCCGGACCGGCGCGAAGAGGCCTGCGGGGTGGCCGGGCGCCGGGGCCTCGAGCAGGCCCACGCTCGCCATCTCGCTCAGCATCGCTTCCGCACCC
The DNA here is from genome assembly GCA_964413375.1 of uncultured Spirochaetales bacterium. Taxonomy (GTDB): domain Bacteria; phylum Myxococcota_A; class UBA9160; order UBA9160; family SMWR01; genus CAZUYC01. Next base: position 5,068 of record CAYPSI010000120.1, read on the forward strand.
ACGTCGCCGACGGCCAGGCGGGCGAAGCACTGGTTGTTGGAGTTCGCGAGTGCGCGCCAGAAAGGGTCCACGCTGCCGCCGCGCAACGGAGCGACGAGCTCCGCCGGCCCGAGGGTGTAGGGGCTTCCGAGGTAGCGGCAATCGCGCCCGGCGGCAGCCGGTGCGCGTCGCAGGACGGCCGCCGCCGTCACCACCTTGGCGAGCGAGGCCGTCGGATAGGTGCGGGTGACGGGAAACGCGATCGGATCGGTCGAAACGTAGGCGAGTAGCGCGCCGCTCACGGGATCCATCAGGACGACGCTGCCTAGCTTCACACCACCGCGCCGGAGCAGCTCGCGCACGCTCACTTCGAGCTCGCGATCGATCGTGTACTCGACCTGGATCCGCTCGCGCGCGTCGCCGGAGGGCGTCGCGCGCTCGACTTGTTCGACGAGCCAACCCGACGCGCCCGAGCCGTCTCCCGCCGCGGCGTCCGTCGCAGGCACCCAGTCGGAGGGGCTCCCCGCAGGCCGCGCACCGGGCGGCAGCAGCTCGGCGATCCCGGCGGGCACCGGCGAGACGAGGGGGGGATGCGCCGAGACCGGCGGCAGCGCCGCTTGCGGGTCGCCCTCGGGCGCCGGCTCCGCCACGGCAGCGCCCGTCAACGCAGTCGCGAGCAGGAGGATCCACCCGACGCAGGTCCAGCGCGGTCGCATCGGCACGAGCATAGGCCGAGACCCTGGCGCCGGGCATCGGCTTCCCCGCCACCCGCCGCGGCGCCCAGCCCTAGCGGACGCGGAGAGCTAGCGGACGCGGAGAGCTAGCGGACGCGGAGAGCTAGCGGGCGCGAAGAGGTGCCCGGATCGGACCTCGAAGTGCGCCGTCTCTGCGGCGGAAGCGACGCTGCTGGACTTCCCGACCTGGATTCGCATCCTCCCCGAGCGCCGGGGAGAATCCCGCCGGCTACTTCTTGCCCTTCGCAGGCGTCCGCGGTGCCTGACTCTGGCTGTCCTGCTTGGACTTCGCCTCGGCCGCGCCCCCTGCCTTGGCGATGTTCTTCTGCTTCTGGCCGCGCTGTTTCGACTTGGGTGACTTGTCGCCCACGGGTGCCTCCCTTCGATGGCCCAGGCCATCTGCGCGACGATCGCAGTCGCTGCATCCAAGGGCAAGGGTCGGCCGGATTCGGAGGGTCGGCCGTCATCGAGAGCCAGAAGCGCAGTCCGAGGCGCGCGCTTCGCACCCGCATGGGTGCACCCGATCGATTCGACTCGAGGCATGGCAGGAGCAGCGCAACCGCCGCTCTTGACTTCGGATCCACGCGGATCTCCACGCGGCTAGCCCCGCGCGACGACCGGGATGTAGCTCGGGTACCAGACCGCGCTGCGGACCGTCTTCTCGATCTCGTCGTCGGGGATCATCCTTCCGAGCTGTGCGTCGCGGGCATGGCGCACGACGGCGCAGGCGATCTGGAAGCTGACCTCGCGCAGCGCGTTCTGGCTCGGAAACAGGGCTCCCGACGCCAGGCGCTCCTCACTCACGCAGCTCGAGAGCGTCCGTGCGGCCACCGAGAACATCTCGTCGTCGATCTCGCTCGCCTCGGAGACGAGCGCACCGAGACCCACGCCGGGGAAGATGTAGACGTTGTTCCCCTGCCCGATCACGTGCCGCCGTCCCTCGTAGAGGACGTCGTCGTAGGGGCTGCCCGTGGCCACCAACGCCCGGCCTCCGGTCCAGGCGAGGGCGTCCTTCGGCGCGCACTCCGACTTCGAGGTGGGGTTCGAGAGCGGCAGGACGAGAGGCCGCTCGACGTGCTCCGCCAGCTCCTCGAGCATCTCCCGGGTAAAGGCTCCCGGCTGTCCGGTCGCGCCCACCAGGATCGTCGGCTTGAAAGCGCGGATCATCTCCACCGGACTCGGGTCCGCGCTCGCGTCGAGGCCGTAGAACTCGAGGCTCTGCCCGTCGAGCGCGAACTCCCGCTTGAAGGGCTCGCGAATCTCGCGCCCCTCGCGTAGCAGGCCCCGGGAGTCGAACGCGGCGATGGCGCGTCGGGTCCTTAGCTCGTCGGTCCCCGCCTGGCGCATGGCCGCCCGCGTCAGCCGGGCGATGCCCGTGCAGGCGCTTCCCGCCCCGATGAAGAGCACGCGCTGGTCGCCGATCGCCTGTCCCGTGATGCGCAGCGCCGAGAAGATGCCGCCCAAGATCACCGCGGCCGTGCCCTGGATGTCGTCGTTGAAGCTAGGGACACGCTTGCGGTAGCGCTCGAGCAGGTCGAAGGAGTGCGTGTTGGCGAAGTCTTCCCACTGGATCAGGGCGCGCGGGAAGACCTCGTGCACGCCCTGCACGAAGCGCTCCACGAAGTCGAGGTAGCCCTGACCCGTGAGCCGGCGTTCGCGGTAGCCGTGGTAAAGCGGGTCGTCCAGCAGCGCCTGGTTGTTCGTGCCCACGTCGAGGCTCACGGGCAGGCACTTCGAGGGGTGGATGCCGGCGCCGGCCACGTAGAGCGCCAGCTTGCCGATCGGGATGCCCATGCCGCCGGCGCCCTGGTCCCCCAGCCCGAGGATGCGCTCGTTGTCGGTGACCACGATCAGCCGGATGTCGCCGAAGGGGGCGTTCGCGAGCACCTCGCGCGCGTTCTCGATGTTGCCCGGCGTGATCGAGATGCCCCGCGCATCTCGGAAGATGTGGCTGAACTCCTGACAGGCCTGCCCCACCGTCGGCGTGTACACGATGGGCAGCAGCTCCGGCAGGTTTTCGACCAGGACGCGGTAGAAGAGCACCTCGTTGCGATCCTGCAGGCTCGCGAGCCCGATGTACTTCTCGAGACTCGTCGACTTGGCGCGGAGGTGCTCCACCTCGAGCTCGACCTGCTGCTCGAGCTCGAGCACCTGGTGCGGTAGCAGCCCCTCGAGTCCGAGCTGGCTGCGTTCGGCCCGCGTGAAGCCGAGTCCCTTGTTCGTCGAGGGGTTGTTCAGCAGCCAGACCCCTCGCTTGCGGGTCTCGATCTGGCCCTCCCCACCGAGCTTCTGGTCGTAGGTCTCGTCCTTCAACCGGGTGCCCCCCTGTACCGCCGGGCTAGAACACCGCCACCACGGCTCCGCCCATTGCAAGGTCTCCCTTGCGAGCCGCGGGGCAGCGCGCTTCACGAACCCGTTTCCGCCACTCTATCGCAGGCGTCATGGGGCAAGTCGAAGTCGCCGCAGCGAGTGACGAGCCAGCACTCGCTTCAGATCCGCTCGGCGAGCGCCTCGAAGCTCAGGCGGCCGAGGGCATGCGTGGCGGAGCGAAGGAGATTCTCGAGCAGGCGGATCTTCAGCTCGGGGCAGGTGGCGTCGAGGGAGGCGAAGGTTGCGCGCTTCAGCACCCAGCACACGGAGGGGCGGTCAGCGCGGACGAAGGCGCTGCGCGTGGCGCCCTCCACCATCGAGGGCTCGCCAAAGCCCATCCCGGGCGAGAGCGTGGCGAGGCGCCGCAAGCGGCCGTCGGCAAGATCGGAGAGCACGGAGAGTGCTCCGGAGACGAGCAGGAAGAGCTCGTCGGCGGGATCGCCCTTGCGCACCACCATCTCTCGCGCCGCGAAGCTGCGGCGCTCCATCAGGTCCGCCATCCGCTCGAGCCCATCGGAGTCGAGCCCGCGCAGCAGCTCGTGCTTCGCGAGCGGGAGCTCCTGGTGCGGATCGACGGCCGCGCCGTGGGCGGCGAGGATCGCATCCTCACACCACTCCACGGCGACCTCCAGCTCGTCGAACACCGTGGGCGCCGGCGACCCATCCCGTACCCTCGCCTCCTCCAGCAGGCGCAGCAGGCGCGGGTGACGCGTCATGCCCGAGAATGCCACCGCACGTCCCTGCTCCGCGAGCGACGCGTTCAGCGCGAGCAGCAGCCGCGCCGACGAAGGATCCACGTCCGTGACCCGGCCGAAGTCGAGCACGAAGCGGTTGAGCTCGGGCGCCCCGCTCACGAGCCGGCGGACGATGGCCTCCGTACCGGCGAAGGAGAGCTCTCCCTGGAGCTGGTAGATGATCGCCTCGTTCCCGTGCGCGTCGAGGGCCTCCCGCTCGGAGTCGACGCGGACGCGCTTCGATCCGAAGGCGCGAACCGTGGAGCGCGAACGCACGGCCGAGACGGAGGGGCGCGGTGCGCGCAGGAAATGGAGATCGAACTCGTCGGAGATCGCCTCGCAGACGGCTACACCGCGCACGCTGTTGCCGCGTTCGTCGAGCGGAGGCGAGAAGACGCCGATGGCGAGCTGCCCGGGCAAGACCGCCAGGATGCCGCCCGCGACACCGCTCTTCGCGGGGAGCCCCACACGGTAGAGCCACCCGCCGGAGTAATCGTACATGCCGCAGGTGGTCATCACGCTCAACACTTCGTCCACGTGCGAGGGTAGGAGGGCGCGCTCGCGCGTCACCGGGTTCGTTCCGCCCGTGGCGAGCGTGGCTCCGATCATGCTGAGATCGCGGCAGGTGACCTCGATCGAGCACTGGCGGAAGTAGAGATCGAGGTCCGGCTCCGGGTCGTGCTCGATGATTCCGAAGTTCCGCAGCATGTGACTGATGGCGCGATTGCGGTGGCCGGTGTCCCGCTCCGAGTGGTAGACGCTTTCGTCCAGGCGCAGGCTCCGCCCGGCATAGCTCGAGAAGAGCGCAAGAATCCGCGCCCAGCGGTCCTCGAGGGAGTGCCCCGCCACGAGCGAGGTGGCGGTGATGGCCCCGGCGTTGATCATCGGGTTGCGAGGGCGGCCGGTGGGCGACTCCAGACTGATCTCGTTGAAGGCGTCGCCGGTGGGCTCGACTCCGATGCGCTCGAGCACTGCCGTCTTGCCGCGGTCCTCGAGTGCCAGCCCGTAGACCAGGGGCTTCGAGATCGACTGGATCGTGAAGGGGTGCCGCGTGTCGCCGACCTCGTACACGTAGCCATCGGCGGTCGCGAGGCTGATGCCGAACCAGCTCGGGTTGGCCCGGGCGAGCTCTGGAATGTAGCTGGCGACCGCGCCCGCCCTGAGCGGCTGGAAGCGCTCGTGCAGCGCGCACAAGGAGCGCCGGATCGGGCACAGATCAGCAGCGGCAGCCACCGGCGTCCTCGCTCGGCCACGGCGAAAGGAGTCCGGGGCCGCGGTACAGCAAGATGCATGCCTATCCACCGACGCTCGAGCGGCGTCCTCGCGGCGCCGCTGGCTAGCGGCGGAGCAGTCCCTGCCTCGAAAGCCAGCAGGCGCTCGCCTACGCCTTGCGGCAGACCATCGCGAGCCAGGGCTGTTGTGAGCGCGGAAGACCGGGCGGGCGGAAGTAGTGCTCCAGCTCGACGAAGCCCACCGAGCTCACGATGCCTCGCCAGGTCTCGACGTCGAGATAGCTGGCGTAGCGCCGGTCGCGCCAGCCTTCTTCGTTCTGCCCGTGGGGATTCGAGCTGAAGAGGATGCCGCTCGGGCGGAGCGCGTCGCGAAGCTCCCCGAGGACGCGCGGCAGCTCCTGTGCCGGAACGTGGAAGAGCGATGCATTCGCGAACACGCCGTCGAAGTGCGCTGCGGGGAGGTCGAGCGCGAGGAAGTCCTGCTGCAGGACCTCGCAGCCGCTGTGCTCGCGCGCCATCTCGACGAAGCGCGCGGCACCGTCGAGGCCGACGGCCTCGTGTCCCAGATCCCGGAACGCGCGCAGATCGCGACCGGGGCCGCAGCCGAAATCGAGGATTCGGAAGGGGCCGGCACCGAGGTGGGAGAGCAGCGCGTGGATGTTCTGGCTGACGTCGTGATTGCGAGTCCCTTCCCAGAACCCCTCCGCCGTGTCGTGATAGTGGGCGAGCGTAGTCTGCGAGATCTTCCGGAGTTCGCTCCGATCGAGCGTCGTCCGCGGAGCCATCACGCGGAACGCCTGCGCAGGGCGGCGGCGTCCCGGCGCACTTCGCGCACCCGAGCGACGAGCCGTGCAACTCCGTTGGACGGAGATGATACCCGCGCTTCGGTTTCTGCTATAGCAAGAGCCACCAGGAGACCTCGATCAGGGATCCTAGGATTTCGCTGGGGAGGAAGCGACATGACTTCGCGACGATGGCTCGCGCCGGAGATCGCGTTCGGACTCGTCACGCTGGCGGCCCTCGCCCACTCCCAGGAGCGCGCGGTCACCGACATCGGAACGCTCGATGCGACGAGCGTCGCGAAGCCCTTCAAATCGACACAGACCTACTCGCCCGCCGCCGGCTGGAACTATCCGAGCCGGGTCTACTGGGGCGACACGCACCTGCACACCAGCGCTTCGATGGACGCCGGCGCCTTCGGAAATCGCCTCGGCTTCGAAGACGCCTACCGTTTCGCGCGCGGTGAGGAGCTCAGCTCATCGACGGGCCAGCGCGTGAAGCTGTCCCGCCCGCTCGATTTCCTCGCCATCGCGGACCATTCGGACAACATGGGCTTCTTCCCGGATCTCTTCGCGGGCAAGCCCTCCATCCTCGCCGACCCGACCGGAAAGCGCTGGTACGAGATGGTCCAGAAGGGCGGCAAGTCCGGCGGGGACGCGGCGCTCGAGATCATCGATGCCTTCTCGCGCGGCACCTTCCCGAAGGCGTTGATGTACCTGCCGGGCTCAAAGGCCTACCTCTCCACCTGGCAGCAGATCATCGCCGCCGCCGAGAAGTACAACGAGCCGGGCCATTTCACCGCGTTCATCGGCTACGAGTGGACCTCGCAGGTTCCGCCCGGAAACAATCTGCACCGCGTGGTGCTGTATCGCGACGGCGGCGACAAGGCGATCCAGACGGAGCCCTTCACGACCTACCCGCCCACCGGCAGCACGACGCCCGAGGATCTCTGGAAGGCGCTCGAGATCTACGAGAGCAAGAGCGGTGGACGCGTGCTCGCGATCGCGCACAACGGGAACCTGAGCAACGGGATGATGTTCCCGTCCGAGACGAATCCGGCGACGAAGGAGCCGCTCTCGAAGGAGTACGCGGCCACGCGGACGCGCTGGGAGCCCCTCTACGAGGTGACCCAGATCAAGGGCGACGGCGAGGCCCACCCCTTGCTCTCCTCGACGGACGAGTTTGCGGATTTCGAGCGCTGGGACGTCGGCAATCTCAATCTGAGCGAGATCAAGCAGCCCGAGATGCTGGCGAACGAGTACGCGCGAAGCGCGCTCCAGATCGGCTTGCAGCTCGAGTCCAGGCTCGGCGTGAATCCCTACAAGTTCGGGATGATCGGCTCGACCGACAGCCACACCTCCCTCTCGACCGCGGACGAGGAGAACTTCTTCGGCAAGCACTCCGGTGCCGAGCCGAGCCCCGAGCGTGCCACCCACGCCTTCATGCGCAACGGCGATGCCGTGCTGATGGGCTGGCAGATGGTCGCCTCGGGCTACGCGGGCGTCTGGGCGACGGACAACTCGCGCGAGGCGCTGTGGGACGCGATGAAGCGCAAGGAGACCTACGCGACCACGGGCTCCCGGATGATGGTGCGCTTCTTCGGCGGCTGGGACTTTGCGCCCGAGGACGTACGAACGCGCAACCCCGCCGAGGCGGGCTACACGAAGGGCGTGCCGATGGGCGGCGATCTTCCGCCCTCGACCCGCGGCAAGACGGCGCCAAGCTTCCTGGTCGCCGCGCTGAAGGATCCCATCGGCGGGAATCTCGACCGCGTCCAGATCGTCAAGGGATGGATCGACGCCGACGGCGCGCGGAAGGAGAAGGTCTACGACGTCGCCTGGTCGGGGGACCGGAAGCCCGGCGCGGACGCAAAGCTCCCGCCGGTCGGCAACACGGTCGACGTCGCCAATGCCAGCTGGACGAACACGATCGGAGCGACCGAGCTCGCGACCGTCTGGAAGGACCCGGAGTTCGCGCCGGGCCTGCGCGCCGTCTACTACGTCCGCGTGATCGAGATCCCGACGCCGCGCTGGACCGCCTACGACGCGAAGCGCCTCGGGGTGAAGATGCCTCCCGAGGTGCCGATGTGGAGCCAGCAACGCGCCTACACCTCGCCGATCTGGTACACGCCCGAAGGACGAAGCTGACCTAGCCGCCGGCCATTGCTCCGAGGACCACGTAGGGCTCGGCCCCCGTCGCCACCGCGTCCGGCAGCGGGGCGTCGGGAAGCTCGTGGGACAGATCCTCCCCGCAGGCGAAGAAGCGCACGAAGGCCCGCCGCTGCTTCGTGACGTGATCGCGGATCGTGCCGCGCAGCACCGGATGGCGGAGTTCGAGCGCATCGAGGAGCGTGTGCTGTGTTACCCGACCCTCGATCTCGAGCTGCACCTCGGCGCCGACGCGCGCCAGCGTCCGCAGGTGGGCCGGAAGCGCGACCCGGATCATGGCAGCGTCTGCACCTCGATGGAGAGCACTGCCGGAAGGTCACGCACGATGGCGTCCCAGCTGTCGCCGGCATCGGCCGAGGCGTACACCTGCCCGCCGGTGGTCCCGAAGTACACGCCGCAGGGCTCCAGCGAGTCGACGGCCGAGGCGTCGCGCAGCACGTTGACGTAGCAGTCGCGTTGCGGGAGACCCTTCGTGAGCGGCTCCCACTCGTTCCCACCCGTCCGGCTGCGATACACGCGCAGCTTCCCCTCGGGTGGAAAGTGCTCCGAATCGCTCTTGATCGGAACCACGTAGAGGGTGTCCGGCTCGTGCGCGTGCACCTCGATCGGGAAGCCGAAATCGCTCGGCAGGTTGCCGCTGACCTCGTGCCACGAATCGCCGCCGTCATCGCTGCGCATCACGTCCCAGTGTTTCTGCATGAAGAGCACCTTCGGCCGTGAGCGGTGCATCGTGATGCGGTGGACGCAGTGGCCGACCTCGGCCGTGGGGTCGGGGATCTGCTCGGAGCGCAGTCCACGATTGATCGGTCGCCAGGTCTTGCCGGCGTCCTCACTGCGAAACGCCCCCGCCGCCGAGATCGCGATGAAGATGCGCATCGGATCGCTCGGATCGAGAAGGATGGTATGCAGGCACAGTCCGCCGGCGCCCGGTTGCCAGGAGGGCCCCGAGCCATGGCCGCGCACACCTGGGAGCTCCTGCCACGCTTTTCCGCCGTCGGTCGAACGGAACAGCGCCGCGTCCTCGACCCCGGCGTAGACCGTGTCCGGATCGGTGAGCGAGGGCTCGAGATGCCAGACGCGCGCGAACTCCCAGGGGTGCGGCGTGCCGTCGTACCACTGGTGCGTGCCCGGGACGCCCTCGTACACGAACTCGTTGCCCACCGGCTCCCAGGTCCTGCCGCCGTCGTTCGAGCGCTGGATCAGCTGGCCGAACCAGCCGGTGGATTGCGAGGCATACAATCGCATCGGGTCGGCGGGGGATCCCTTGAGGTGATAGACCTCCCAGCCCGCGAAGTGCGGCCCATTCACGTCCCAGCGCTTGCGCCTGCCGTCGGACGTCAGAACGAACGCGCCTTTGCGCGTACCCACCAGCATCCGCACGCCGCTCATCTGCGACTCCTTCCCGGGCTTGCAGGGCTCCACGCCCGGCGGTGGAGAACATGCCAGCAAAGGCGCGTCGGCACCCCCGTCGCGGGGGTCCCTGGAGACGGGGCGGCCTCAGGCCGTCGGCTACGCCGCCCAGCGCCCTGCATCGGCCCGCGTCGGCGCTACGCTCGACGAGCGATCCCCACCACGGGGGCGAAGCGTGGCGAAGATCTTCGATCTCGGGCTGCTCGGAGATGCGTCGAGCCCCCAAGCAGGAGGAAGGCGTGTATCTCTTCTTCGACACCGAGACGACGGGCGTCCCGCGGAACTGGAAGGCGCCGGCGAGCGACCTCGCCAACTGGCCTCGCCTCGTCCAGATCGCGTGGGTCGAGTGCGACGCGAGTGGAAAGGTCGTCGCACGAGAGCAGTTCATCGTGAAGCCGGAGGGATTCTCGATTCCGCCGGATGCCGCGCGCGTCCACGGCATCACGACCGACCGGGCCAGCCGGGAAGGCGTCGGCCTGAAGCAGGTACTCCTGGCCTTCTCCGCGGCGGCGAGCAAGAGCTCCCAGGCGATCGCCCACAATCTCGACTTCGACGAGAAGGTGCTCGGAGCGGAGTTTTCTCGGGCGGGGCTGGGGGACCCCCTGCCCCGCCTGGAGCGCCTGTGCACGATGCGGGCGGCCACGGACCACTGCCAGCTTCCCGGGCGCTACGGCTACAAGTGGCCCACGCTCGAAGAGCTCTACCGCCATCTCTTCGACGAGGCGCTGCAAGGGGCCCATGACGCCGCCACCGATGCGGGGGCCTGTGCGCGCTGCTTCTTCGAGCTGCGCCGCCTCGAGGTCCTCTAGGGGATCGCGCCGCGCGACCCGGTACACTGCTGCCCGACCGGCAGCTCGCTTGCGGTGCCGGGAGAGTCGGGAGCCATGTACGCCAAACTCTTCGCGCGGGATCTCGCGATCGTGGCGACGATCGTGGCACTCTGGAGGCTCACTGCCCGCTTCTCCGTGGGGGACGGACCGATCGCCGACCTGAGCGGGCTGCTGCTGGGGGCGGCTCTCGGCGCGTGCGCGCTTCCGCTCCACGAGTGGGGCCACTTTCTCGGCGGCCTGGCGAGTGGAAGCGCGATGCGCCCGACCGAGAGCCTGCGCAAGCTGTTCTCCTTCAGCTTCGACTCGCGCAGCAACTCGCAACGCCAGTTCCTCGCGATGTCCTTCGCTGGATGGGCGGGGACGGCAGCGGCCGTCTGGGTCGCCTACGGGCTGCTGCCGTCGGATCTACTGGCAACTCGCGTGGCGCGCGGGATGACGCTCTTGTCCGTCCTCCTCGTCGTGGTCACCGAGGTGCCGCTGCTGGTGCGCGCGTTTTGGACGGGAAGGATTCCGCCGGTGGAGACGGTCAAGCCCCACCCTACGGCCTAGCGCGCTTTCGAGCGCACGCGGGTGTACACTGGGCTCCGTGCGCGAGTTCCTCCCGGGCATCCTCGTCTGGCCCCGGCTCTCCGAGCGCCACGGCTACGACTTCAATGGAACCCTGGTCCTCCACGAAGGCGGAAACCTCTGCATCGACCCGGTCGAGCCGCCGGACGAGGTCCTCGAAGGGCTGGCCAAGGAGGGCGTCGCGCGCATCCTGCTCACCAACCGCAACCACACGCGTGCGGCGAACCGCGTTCGCGAACGCACGGGCGCGGCGACCTCGATCCACCCGGCCGATGCCGAGTACGCGCGCGGTCAAGGAGTGATCCTCGACGCGGAGCTCGCGATTGGTGAGCAGATCGGTCCCTTCCGGGTGGTGGCCGTCCCTGGGAAGTCGCCCGGCGAGATCGCGCTCCACGATGCTCGGCGGCGCCTGCTCGTGGTGGGAGACGCACTGATCGGAAATCCGCCGGGGAAGCTCTCGCTGCTCAGCGAGCGCGTGATGGACGACCCCGCACGGCTGCGCGCGAGCGTGCGTAGTCTCCTCGAGCTCGACTTCGACGCAATCCTCGTGGGCGACGGCGCGCCGATCGCCAGCGGAGCCCGCGAGCGCCTGGCGGAGCTCGTGACGAGCTTCCCCGCCGGCTGAGCGTGTACCGCTTCGCGCCGAAGCTCGCTGCACTGCTGCTGCTGGCCGGCGCGGCCGCATGCACGAGTCTCGTCGCCCCTCGTCCTCGTGGTACGACTCGGGAGAGCGCGCCAGGCGAACTCCTGCGGCTCGCTCCGAAACGTGGCCTACGAGCTGCGCCAGGCCGGAGTCAGCGTGGCCGTGATCAAGGGCAGGGGCTGGGTCGGCTCGTGCAGCCCGAGCCTCCTGCGCGACATGAATGCCGTCCTCGCCCATCTCTTCGACTCCAGGATGTAACGCGGCACGAGGTCCGACCCGACGATGCACGCCTACCAGCTCCTCGACTGGCAGAAGGCGGGCTTCCGCGAGGTCGCGGTGCCCGAGCCGGGTCCCGGTCAGGTGCGGGTGCGCATCGGCGGCGCCGGGCTCTGCCACAGCGATCTGCTCTTCCTCGACGCGCCGCCCGGGCGCTGGCCCTTTGCGCTGCCGATGACCCTCGGCCACGAGAACGCGGGCTGGGTCGACCGGATCGGACCGGGCGTCGAGGGCTTCGCCGAAGGCGACGCGGTGCTGCTCGAGACACACTGGTGGTGCCGTCGCTGCGAGTTCTGCCGCAGGGGCGCCGACAACTACTGCACCCGCGGCTGGGGGCGCGCCCACGGCGTGGGCGCGCCGGGCGGCCTCGCGCCCTATCTGGTGACCGAGGTCCAGCAGCTCGTACCCCTCGGCGATCTCGAGCCGATCGATGTGGCCCCGCTGGCAGATGCCGGTCGCACCTCGTACCACGCGGTCAAGAAGAGCTTGCCGAAGCTCATCCCCGGCTCGACGGCACTCGTGATCGGTGCCGGGGGCCTCGGCGGCTACGCCATCCAGTGGCTGCGCCTGCTCTCCCCCGCCCGCATCGTGGCCATCGACCTCGACGCGAAGCACCTCGAAGCGGCTCGAGAGCTCGGAGCGGAGGAGACGCTGATCTCGGATGGGGATGCCGCGGACGCATTCCGCGAGCTCAGCGGCGGGCGCGGCGCCGAGGTGGTCTTCGACTTCGTCGGCGTCGATGCGACGATGGAGCTCGCGCTGCGCAGCGCGCGGATCCTGGGCTCCGTGGCCTTCGTCGGCGCGGGCGGCGGGAGCGCGCGCATCGGCTGGGAAAGTCTCCCGCGCGACTGCGAGCTCTGGTCTCCGCAGGGGGGGACCCACCCCGAGCTGCACGAGGTCGTGAAGCTCTGCCAGCGCTTCCCGGTCCGGCATCGGGTCGAGCGCTTCGCCTTCGACGAAACTCCGCTCGCGTACGAGCGGCTGCGCGCCGGCGATCTCGCCGGACGAGCGGTCGTCCTTCCCTCGCAGTCGCAACGCGAGTCCAGACGGACTCGCTGAGGAGCCACTCATGGACGAGCCCCTGCCCTTCCTGATCAACGACGCCGACAACCACTTCGTCGAGCCGCTCGACGTGTACGAGCGCTACATCGAGCCCCGCTGGCGTGACAAGGCGGTTCGCTGGGTGAAGGACCCCAAGGGCGAGCTCGTCCAGCTCTTCGCCGGACGCCCGTCGAAGACGCGCCTCTCCCGCGACTCGGCGCCCGAGAACGAGGCGGAGCTCGAGAAGCTCGCAGCGCGCATCTCGCCGACTCCGGGCAGCGACGCGCTCGCCCCGGGCGACGGTGGAGCGCGGGCGCCGGGCATGTTCCTGCACCGCCTCAACCCCTACAAGGGCAGGCCTCCCGCCGAGCAGAAGGCGCTGCTCGCGAAGTTCATGCAGCAGCGGGAGGCCTGGGGCAGCCGCGAGGGTCGCCTCGAGCTGATGGACGAACAAGGCATCCACGCGGCGCTGATGTTCCCGGGCCTGCTGCTGGCACTCGAGTTCGAGTTCCAGGACGACGTCGACGCGCTGCACGCGAACGCGCAGGCCTTCAACCGCTGGATCTACGACGAGGTGGGTTACGCGCACCAGCAGCGCCTCTTCCTGCCGCCCTACATCCCGCTGGCCGACGTCGACCTCGCGGTGCGCGAGCTCGAACGCGTGATCCGCGAGGGCGCTCCGCTGGTACAGATCGTCACGGGACACGCACACGGCGGCCGCGACAATCCGCGCGGGGGCCGCTCGCTCGCCGATCCGCTCTTCGACCCCTTCTGGGCGCGCATCGACGAGGCCGGGGTCCGCGTGACGACGCACCTCGGCCCCACCGACTACGCCAAGTACGGCGCCGATTGGAGCGAGGACCCGGAAGCGGTGCTGCGCGACTACGACGCGCTGCAGTGGGTGCTCTACTGGGGCGACCGCCCGGCGATGGAGACGGTCGCCGGCATGATCCTGCACGGCCTCTTCAGCCGCTTCCCCCGGATCCGCGTGTGCATCGCGGAGCAGGGCACCGTGTGGCTTCCCTACCTGCTGCGCAAGATGGACCACGCCTTCCTGATGGGGCGCAAGGCGCGCTTCGGCAGGCTCGACCGCCGCCCGAGCCAGATCTTCCGCGAGCACTTCATCGTGGCGCCCTTCCCCGAGGAGAACGTGAAGCGCGTGGTGGCCGAGGTCGGCGTCGAGTCGATCGTCTTCGGCTCGGACTTCCCGCACGGCGAGGGACTGGCCTTCCCGAGCCAGTACGTGGCAGCGCAGCTCCAGGGCATGCCGGACGCCGAAGTGAAGGCGATCATGCGCGACAACCTGGCGCGCTTCCTCGATCTGCCGGCGCCCTGACGCGGGGTGCCCGAGCCTCGAAAGGATGCCACGAGCTTCAGCGTCCGGTCCGCGCAGGAGCGTTCGTCAAGATCGTCCCGGGCAGGCGGTCGAGGCGCTCGACGATCGGAACGCCGTCGGAGCGGATCGGAACGCCGGCGACCAGCACGTGGTCGATCCCGACCGGCGCATCTGCCACGAGGCGCTCGCCGTCGGCCGGCATGTCGCGCACGCGTCGGATCGGACCCGGCGACAGCCGCTCGTAGTCGAGCACCACGAGGTCTGCGGGAGCCCCGACCTGCAGCAGGCCCCGGTGGAGCTCCATCACCTCGGCAATCTCCCCACTGAGCTTGCGGATGCCCCGCTCGAGGGTCATCACCTCCCGGTCGCGGACCCAGTGCGCCAGGAAGTCCGTCGGCAGGATTGCGTCGCAGATCTGGGCGACGTGCGCCCCGGCGTCCGAGAGGCCGAGAATGCAGCCGTCCGCCTGGAGCAGCCGCGTCACGCCTTCGACGTCATCGTTCGCGAAGGTCACGCAAAGGCGCGTGCAAAGCCCGTCGTCGATCGAGAGCTCGCAGATCGCATCGAAGGGGGAGCTTCCGCGCGCGGCGGCGATGCTCCCGATGCTGCGCCCGACGAGCTCCGGGTGCGCGGGCGATTCCAGCACCCGCATCCCGTCCCAGCGGCTGTTGAGCAGGCCATTCTCGTCGAGATTCGCCTGCACCCGGGCGCGCCAGCCGAGGTCGGCATAGAGACCCGCGCGCTTCTCGTGCGGCAGCGCGACCAGCTCGGAGAAGGCCGGCATCACGTAGAACGCGGTGGGCTCGCGCATCAGCAGCTCCTGCTCGATCGGGCGGCAGGTCACCTGCACCCAGACCCTTGCGCCGGCGCGCCGCCGGGCTTCGTGATCCGCGAGCTTCTGCTGGTAGGGCGCCCGCTTCACCTCGGGCGGATAGGTCAGGATCGCAGACCAGTGGAGCGGTCGACCGATGCGCCGCTGGAGCGCGTAGACCCAGGCGTAGTCCTCGCCGGGCGCCACGTGCACGACCCCGTGGCCGAGCTCGCCGACGACCTCCATCAACGCCTCGGTCTCCTGCTGCGTCGCCGCCATCGAAGGGACCGGCCGGCCGCCGTCCCCCAGGTGGAAGCCCGCGCGATCGGTCGAGAAGCCGAGCGCTCCGCCGCGAAGCGACTCGGCCACCAGCTGCTTCATCTGCGCGATCTCGCGCTCGCTCGCAGGACGCTCGTAGGCCTCGTCGCCCAGCGCGTAGAGGCGGACCGCGCTATGACCGACGTAGCCGCCGAAATGGATCGCGCATCCCCGGCGGCGGACCGCGTCGAGGTACTCGGGGTAGGACTCGAAGTCCCACGCCACGCCCGCCTCGAGGGTCGCGAGCCGCATGTCCTCGACCTTGTCGAGCGTGCGCAAGAGCGACGCCCGCCCTTCGGGCCGGGTCGGCGCCAGGCTATAGCCGCAGTTGCCGGCCACCACCGAGGTGACCCCGTGCCAGGAGGAGGGCGTCAGCGCCGGGTCCCAGAGCACCTGAGGGTCGTAGTGGGTGTGGATGTCGATGAAGCCCGGCACGACCAGCCGGCCCGACGCGTCGATCTCTCTCGCGCCGCTGACGCGTGCGCCGATCTCGGCAACGCGCCCCCCCGCGATTCCGACGTCGGCGCGGCGCGCCGGCGCTCCGGTCCCGTCGATGAGCGTTCCGCCCCGGACCGCGATCTCGTGCGCCACGCTGCCCTCCCCGGCGCGCCCTTCAGCGTCCGGCCGGTAGCTCGAAGCCGTACAGGCGCGCAGCGTTGCCAGCAACGATCGCGCGCGCCTCTTCGGCCGGAACCCCCGCGAGGAAGCCCGCCGCGATCTGCTGGCTGCGCGGGAAGGTCGACTCGGTGTGCGGGTAGTCGCTCCCCCAGGTGATCGCGTCCACGCCGATCAGGTCGCGCAGGCGCACTCCGGTAGCGTCCTCCTGGAAGCTCGCGAAGCAGTTCCGGCGCCAGAACTCGGAGGGCAATACGCCGCGCTCCTTGAAGCGGTACCAGTTGCCACGCGCCGGACGGTCCGTGTAGGTGTAGTCCATCTGCTCCAGGAAGAAGGGAATCCAGCCGAGCTCGTGCTCGACCGAGCCCACCCGCAGCCGCGGAAAGCGCTCGAAGACCCCTTCGAGGATCAGGTCCGCGAGCGCCTGGCGAACCTGATAGTCCTTGTTGATGAAGACGGAGGGAGGCACCCGCTTCACGTCGAGGTGGAAGGCCGCGTCGCCCCCGCGCGGATCGCCTCGATCGGTGGCCACGTGCAGGCTGATCGGGAGTCCCTGGTCCTGTGCCGCGGCCCAGAAGGGCTCGTAGACGTCCGAGTGGAAGGGGGCCCAGGGGGGAGGTTTCACGGTGATCAGCACCCCCGCGAGCCCCGCCCGACGCACCCGCTCGAGCTCGGCGATCGCGGCGTCGATCTCGTCGACATTCACCATCGCGATCCCCTTCAGGCGCGACGGATCCTGCGCGCAGAAGTCCACGATCCAGTCGTTGTAGGCGCGCATCGCGGCGCTCACCACCTCGGTGTTGGGGACCGAGAAGATCACCAGCCCCTCGCTCGGGTAGAGGACGGAGCCCCAGACCCCGTCCTGCTCGTTCTCGGCGAGATAGCGCTGCGGATCGTAGGCGGCAGCACGGACGTCCTCGAAGCGCGCCGAGGTCACGAGCCTGGCGGGGTCCTTCGCGAAGCGGGCGCCGGTCTGGATCCCGACGAAGGACATCGTCTTGCGGCCGTCGACGACCCACCAGTCGCCGTCGTGCTGCGAGACCACGCGCGGCGCACGCTCGACGAGCGCGCGGGGAACGCGGGCCGTCCACAGGTCCGGCGGCTCGACGATGTGCGAATCCGAAGAGATCATCCAGCCGCCGGCGGGCGGCTTCGCTTCCTGGGAGCTCCGGGAGGGCGCCATCAGCTTGCCAACCTTTCTGCGCTCCGGCGTCAGCGCCCGGTTTCGGGCAGCTTCGGAAGCTCGGCCTCGACCGGGACGCCCAGCGACTCGGCGACCATCGAGAGCATCGTGTACTGCCCCACGATGAAGGGGATCTCGATCCGCTGGGCCTCGTCGAAGCCGGGCGCGAGTGCGGCCCAGGTCGCATCCGAGATGCGCTGGTTCGCGTGGAGCTCGTCAGCCGCGGCCAGGAGCATCCGCTCGCTCTGCGTCCAGTCCGCTGCAATCTTCCGCTGCGCCACGCGGGCGACCTCGTCTTCGCTGATGCCCGCCGCGCGGGCGTAGTGGACGTGGTGCCCCCACTCGAAGGCCGAACGACAGTTCCAGGCCGCCCGCAGCGCGAGCAGCTCGGAGTGGCGACGCGAGAGCACACCCCGGGTCGCGAGCGTAGCGCTGAACTCGAGGAAGGGGCCGAGCAGGGTCGGGTGCCGCGCGATCACGGTCAGGATCGGGAGCGGCCGGGCTGGAGCGCGCCCTTCGAGCCCCGCCACGCGGCGGACGGTCGACTCGAGGCGCTCGCGCGTCTCGGGGCTCCACTCCTCCGGCGGGAGCGGCTCGATGCGAAGCGGGGCCCGCACGCCTACAGCGCGTAGAGGCGGGCCGCGTTGCCACCCACCATCTTGCGGCGCTCCTCGGGCGGAACGTCGCCGAAGTGCTTCTCGATGTACACGCGCGATTCGGGCCAGCTGCTGTTCACGTGGGGGTAGTCGCTCGACCACATGATGTTCTCGACGCCGATGATGTCGCGATTGCGCACGCCCACCACGTCGTCGATGAAGGTGCCGAGCACCTGGCGATGGAAGTAGAAGCTCGGCGGCTCGCTCAGCTCGGACTTCGTGTGGTAGCGGTGACGCTGGAAGACGTGATCCATCCACGGGATCAGGAAGGCCATCCAGCCGATGCCGCTCTCGACCGAGATCAGCTTGAGCTTCGGATGGCGCTGGAGGACTCCCGAGAAGATGAAGGTCGCGATCGGCTCGCACATCACGGATTTGTTGACGGAGATCAGGGCCATCAGGTTCTTCTCGAGGTCGCGGCTCACCGGGCGCGTGCCCAGATGGAAATGGATCGGCAGGTTCAGGTGCTCGAGGGCAGCCCACAGCCGCTCGTAGTGCGGATCGAGATAGGACTTGTCGTCCGGCGGCGAGTCGACATAGGCCGGCACGGCCGGGAGCAGCACGCCGCGCAGGCCGAGCGCAGCACAGCGCTGCGCCTCCTCGAGCGCAGCGTCCAGATCCCAGATCGGAATTTCACCGATGCCGATCAGGCGCTGCGGACACGCGCGACAGAACTCGGCCAGCCACTCGTTGTAGGCGCGCATCATCACCCGCTGCATCGGACGCTCGAGGGTCCGGATCGCCACGCCACCGCCCGCCCCGCTGCCAAAGAGCACCTGAGCGTCGACACCGTCGAAGTCCATGTCTTCGATACGCGCAGCGGGATCCCAGCCGCCGCGCCGGCCCTCGGACTTGCTCTTCGCCAGCAGCTTCACGTCTTTCGACGCGACGCCCGCGGAGCCCTCGAGCAGGCTGATCGGGCGCTCGTTGCCCTCGAAGACGAGGAAGTCCCGGTCGCCGCGCGGCTCGATGCGCGGCATCCGGTCGCGCCATTGCGACGGAACGCGCTCGGCGTACATCGTCGGGGGCGGGTTCACGTGATCGTCGGCCGAGATGATCCGCGAATCCGTGCTCACCGCGCTGCCTCCTCACCCGGTGCCGGGCTCCGGGGACGCTGCCCCGCAGACAGGGTTCCCGCGCCGCCCGTCGGGCGCAAGAGGCCTGCCGCTCGTGCCGGCGGCGGGATTCCGGTTAGAATGCGGCATGCGGATGTGGCTCACCGTCGCTTGCCTGGCAGTCCTCGCGGGCGCGGCCCCGGCCCGCGCCGTCGAGCTCGCGGTGGGCGCCCCGGCGCCGGAGTTCGCGCTTCCCGGGTCGGATGGCGAGCTGCACCGGCTCGCGGACTCCGTCGGGAAGCGCGGCGTGGTGCTCGCGTGGTTCCCGAAGGCCTTCACACCCGGCTGAAGCGAGGAGCTCCGGGCGCTGCGGGACAGCGCCGAGGCGATCGACCGCTATGACGTGGCGGTCTTCATGCTGAGCCTCGACACGCCCGAGAAGAACCGCGAGTTCGCGAAATCCCTCGAGGCGAAGCACGTGCTGCTCTCCGACCCCACGGGCGAGGTGGCGAAGGCCTACGGGGTGACCGGCTTCGCGGGGCACTTCGCGAAGCGCTGGACCTTCTACATCGACGCCAGCGGAACGATCCGCGAGATCGATCGCGAGGTCCTGCCCGCCAGCGCCGGCCAGGACATCGCGCGCAAGCTCGCAGAGCTGGGTTTCCCGAAGCGCCCCTGAGCGCTGGCGGTGTCACTCGAGCCGCAGGTCCTCGAGCCGGGGCTCCTTCGTCCAGCGCCAGTAGTCGAGGAGCCTCCACGGCGAGAGCACGGTCACGCGTCCCTCGCGATTGCGATACCAGCTGCTCTTGATCGAGGGGTGCGACCAGACCATGCGCGAGAGCGCGTCGGCGAGCTTCGCCTCGTAGGCGTCGTGGACCTCCGGCCGGCATTCGATCGCCTCGAAACCGCCTTCGAGCAACGCCTTCAGGCAGCCGAGGATGTAGCGGACCTGGCACTCCGAGTGGAAGACGAGGCTGCCACCGTGCGCGAGGTTGGTTCCCGGACCGTAGATGCAGAAGAGGTTCGGAAAGCCCGGGACCGTGATCCCGAGGTACGCGGAGGGTTCGTCGCCCCACTGCTCGGCGAGCTTCACGCCGCCCTTCCCGGTGATCTCCATCGGCCAGAGGAAGCGGTTGGCGTGGAAGCCCGTCGCATAGACGATGACGTCGACGGGGACTTCGGCGCCGCTCTCGCAGACGATGCGGTCCTCGCGGATCTCTGCGATCGGGTCCGTCACGAGATCCACGTCGTCGCGCCGGAGAGCGGCAAGCCAGCTGCCGTTGTCCTGGAGCGTCCGCTTGCCGAGGCATACGTAGTCCGGAACGACCTTCGCGAAGAGCTCCTCGTCGCCGCCGACCTGGTCCTTCAAATACTGGGTGAAGGCCTGGCGAGTGGCATCGTTCAACGCGCTCGTCGAGCGCTCCGGGTGCGGCCACTCCGGGTCGATGCGCATGGCCTCGAGCCCGCCGTCGCAGCCCGGCCAGAAGAGCAGGAAGCGGTACCAACGGCCGTAGTAGGGCAGATGCCGCAGGGCCCACTTCTTCCCGGGTCCGACCTTCGCGTGGTAGTTCGGGTTCGGGAACATCCACGGCGCCGAGCGCTGGAAGACGGTGAGCCGGCCCGTTCGTTCGGCGATCGCCGGCACGATCTGGAACGCGCTCGCGCCGGTGCCGATCACGGCGACGCGCTTGCCCGACAGATCGCAGCCCTGCTGCCAGGCCGCGGAGTGCATCGAGGGCCCCTGGAAGCGGTCGATGCCGCGGATGTCCGGGAGCTTGGGGCGGTTCAGCTGACCCACTGCGCTGACGAGCGCGTTCGCCTGCAGGGTCTCGCTGCTGCCGTCGGCCTTCCGGATCCGCACGGACCAGCGCCGCGCGCTCTCGTCCCAGCTCGCCGCCACGACCTCCGTCTCGAAGCGGATCCGGTCGCGGACGCCGTACTTCTCCATGCAGCGCTCGAAGTAGGCCTGGAGCTCGCTCTGCTGCGCGAAGAACTCCGTCCAGTCCGGGTTGGGCTCGAAGGAGTAGCAGTAGAAGTGGTTGCCGACGTCGACGCGACAGCCGGGGTAGCGGTTCTCGAACCAGGTGCCGCCGACCGCCGGGTTCTTCTCGATCACCGTGAAGGGGATCCCGGCCTCCTTCAAACGGATCGCCGCGAGGAGCCCCGCCATGCCGCAGCCGACGACGACGACGTGGAAGGCCCGTCTCGTCTCCTCCGGCACCGGACGGTCCCAGTGGAACTCGCGCTGGTCGCGCCCGTCGAGCTCCATCTCCTCGAGCATCATCGGCACGTATTCTTCGGGCACGTCGCCCGCGACCAGGAAGCACATCATCTCCCGGATCGTCTCGGGCGAAGGAGGCGGCGGGAGCCGGCAGCCGCCGTCGCGGAAGGCCTTGATCACCTCGAGCGCTCGAGCGCGGACCACCGCCTTGTCCGCTTCGGACATGAACCCCTGCACTTCGTTCAGGAACACACCGCGCGGCCGGATCGGATCGCGCAGCAGACTCGCGTCTCCGCTCATGTGGACCATCGACATCAGCAGGGTCGGGATGCTCACGTCCTCGAGCGCAGCCGCGATGGTTGCGTCGTCGTCCGCAATCGGCAGTCCGGCCGGATCGACGCGATCGGTCACGCGTTCGCGCTCGGCCGTGCCTTGGTGGCCTCGAGCCAGGCCGCGAGATTCTTGAGGCTCGGATCGAGCGCCTGCCCCACCATGCCGCCGAAGTCGAGGAAGGCGTAGAGCACGACGTCGGCCAGCGTGAAGCGGCCCGGCACGAGGGTCGTGCGGCCGGCGAGCTGCCCATCGAGCCACTCGAGACCGTCCCGGGCAATCGCCTTCAGGCCCGCGGCCGCCTCCGGCAGCGTGCGAATGCGATCCTTGAAGATCGGGAGCCCCTCGGCAAAGCGGAAGCCGTCGGCCATCGGCTGCACGATCTTCCACTCGATGCGGCGCACCCACATGCGCGTCAGCGCGCGTTCCGTCGGCGTGCTCCCGATCAGCGCGGGCAAGGGCTTCTGCTCCTCGATGAGCTCGCAGATCGCAATCGTTTCCGAGATCACGCTGCCGTCGGAGAGCTCCACGCAGGGAAGCTGTCCGGCCGGATTCTTGGCGAGGTAGGGCGCCTTGCGATTCGCGCCGCCGGCGAGGTCGACCTTCTCGACCTCGGAGAAGGAGAAGCCCTTCTCCGCGGCGAACACGCGCACGAGCTTCGGGTTGGGACCGATCGAGTCGTATAGTTTCACGGGGCTTCTCCTGCCAGTGGGGATGACGGAGCCGGCCCGTCGGGCCGGCCGCTTTTTTGGCCCGGGCACTCTAACAAGTCCCGGCCGCCTCTCCCATGCCGGGGCCGGAGCTGCGCGCGGGACTCAGGGAGCGAACGTGCCGTCGTCGCGCATGCAGTGGACGCCGTCGGCGAAGCCGAAGCTGCCCTTGAAGGCACCTGGCGCGGAGACTCCCGCCCCTGCGGCCCCGGCGGCGAGCTGCGCGGCCTCCGTCACGAAACGCGGGAATGCCGATGTGTCCTGGTTCGCGGTGAGCGCCGTCAGCTGGCCTGCTTCGAGCTCGAGCTTCCAGTCCTGCTTCGCGAGCACGGTGAGGGGCTTCAGGTCGTAGGCCCGCGCGAAATCGGGGAAGGTCGCGATCACGGTGGAGTTCGCGCTGCGATCGACGAGCAGACAGACCTTCGGCGGATAGACCCGGATCCCTTCGGGCGCCCTCTCGAGATCCGCCTTGCGAGTGACGAGGGTGGCGCAGCCGGAGATCCCGACGGCAGTCAGGGCCATTCCGATTCCGATTCCCATTCCCATTCCGATTCCGATTCGCAAGCGCAGCTGCCTTCGCATCACCGCTTTCCTCCTGGTCCGCTCGGATCGAAGATCCGGAGCGGAAGTCCGTAGAGCTCCTCGAGGTGGGCGATCGCCCCTGCGAGCGGCTGGAAGAGACCCCACCCGGCCTGGCCCGGGGGATCGCCTCCCGCCACGGCGACCAGGATCCCGACGGCCTCGTCGCCGTCGAAGACGATCCCTCCCGAGTCCCCTGGCCGCGGCCGAGCTTCGAGCAGAAAGAGGTTGCGCACGCGATACACGACCCGATCGAGGCGGATGCGGAGCGATCTCGCATCGGAGGCTACCCAGCCCGCAAAGCGACCGGAGCTCGCGCTCGCGCACTCGACGCGCTCTCCGGGAAGGATTGCGTCCGCGCTGCGAAGGCGCCGCAGCGGCATCCGCGAGCCCGCCACGCGCCGCTCGGGCTGCGGAACGCAGCGGGCCTCGACTCTCGCCAACGCGACGTCCCAGTCCACCACTCCCTGTCGCGCGACGGAGTGGACCACCGTCGTCGCGAAGTGGCCACCCGGACAGCACTCGCTCTCGAGGCGCGGGTCGCCGGGCGTCGCCTGCGCGAGGCTTCCGGCGACGTGCGCACAGGTGAGGAGATGGAAGAGCCCATCCGAACGGTTGCGGAACAAGAGGGTCAGCGTGCCGATCTCGCCGGGAGCGTCGAGGCGGGTCCCCGCAGCGCACGCAAAGCGCGCATCGCGCACGACGACGACGTCGGTCGGGATCCGCTGGCGGCGGTCGGGTGAACCGTCGCGACGCCGGGCATACACGAAGCGCGGCAGTCGGCTCGCGCCCGGACGGCGCAGCTTGCGGCTCACGCAGAACTGCACGCACAGGCCTTCGCCGCTGCGCCGGCCGGCCCGGTACTTCACCCCGATGCCGACGTCGAGCACATTGCGTCGATGCCTGTAGCTGCGCCGGCAGGCCGCCGCGGTGCGCCGCAGCACCCGGAGCTGCGCCGAATCGGGTCGGGACGCGGACCTGCGCCGACGCCTCGTTTGCACGTCATGCAGCTTGCCACGCGAGCGCGCGGCGAGGAAGCGAAAACACCGGGCGAGCGCGTGCCGAGCCTGTAGAATCGCGCGCCAGCATCGGGCCCGGGCCCACTGAGGAGGGAAGACATGTCACGACGCGCCCGCGCGCGGAGCCAGGCAAGATCTCGCAGGCCCTCGGGCAAGCGAGACGCAGCGCAAACCCCGCGCCGGCGCAGCTGCGGCTGCCTCCAGGCGCATTTCGCGCTGCTCGACCGCTTTCCCGAGGCCCGGGCGAACCAGGCGGCGATCGAGACCTTCGCGCGTGCGGCACGCGAGGGCCGGCAGGCGCTCCGTCGCGGCGTGGTCCGGATCCCCGTCGTCGTGCACATCGTGCTGCGCAAGCCGACGCAGGTGACCGACGCACAGGTACGCCGCCAGATCGAGCGGCTGAACCTCGACTTCCGCAAGCAGAACCCGGACGTGGCGAAGGTTCCGGCCGCGTTCCGTCCGCTCGTCGCCGACGCGAAGATCGCGTTCGAGCTCGCGCGCCAGACGCCGACCGGCCGCGCCACGAAGGGCATCCGCCGCAAGAGAACCTCGAAGGCGAGCTTCAGCCACGTCCTCGACGACGTGAAGGATCCGAAGACGGGCGGTCTCGCGCCCTGGGATCCCGAGCGCTACCTGAACCTTTGGGTCTGCTCGCTCGAAGGCGGAACACTCGGCTACGCGCAGTTCCCGGGCGGCCCGCCGGAGACCGACGGCGTGGTCATCCTCGACGCCGCGTTCGGTAGCGGCGGAAGCGCCGAGGCCCCCTTCGATCTCGGCCGCACGGCGACCCACGAGGTGGGCCACTACCTGAACCTCTCGCACATCTGGGGAGAGAACCGGATTCCGACCTGTCAGGACGACGACTTCGTCGGCGACACACCGGCGCAATTCGACAAGAACTACGGAACGCCGTCGTTCCCGCACCTCTCGTGCCACAACGGCCCGCACGGCGATCTCTTCATGAACTACATGGACTACGTCGACGACGAGGCGATGTTCATGTTCACGAAGGGACAGGTCACACGGATGCGCGCGACTCTCTCCGGGGCGCGTCGACGCCTCGGCAGCTGACGCAGTCGTGAGCGTCGAGACCGGAAGCCTCGAGGGGGAGTGGATCCACCGACACGAGGAGGACGCAGGCGCGCGCCAGGTCTTCGTCCGGCTCGGAGCCCCACTCCCGAGAAGCCGCGGGCGACGCCGGCTGACGCTGCGAGCCGGAGGAGCGCTGGAAGCGAGCGTCCCCGGTCGCAGCGATGCTCCCGAAGTGCTGCGCGGAAGCTGGCACCTCGAGCCCCCCGATCGACTGTGCTTCGTCTGGGCGACGCCCGAAGCCGGCAAGGAGAGCTTCCGGGTCGACGCGGTGGACGCCGACCGGCTCGTGTGGGTCCGGATCCCGACCGGATCCGGCTAGACCCGCCATTTCATCCCGTTCCCGTCGGGCGTATGATCGGCGGCCTCGGGGAGGGGGGCCATCGCCGTCGAGGGGTCGCCGATGGGATTCGCACGGCTGGTGCTCCTGGTATGCACGGCGTCGCTCGCCGGCGCCTGGTGGGCCAGCGTCTACACCAGCACCCAGGGCGCCAGCTTCGGCGCGCTCTCCAGGCGTCGAGTCCCGGTGGTGCACGGCTCCCTGAGCGTGCGCGACGTGCAGATCCGGCGCATGTTCGCGGCGATGGGCTCGCCGCAGGTCCGGAGCCGGACCCACCCGTGAAGGCCGCCGTCTGCCGCGCACTCGGCCAGCTGGCGGTCGAGGAGATCGACGAGCCGCGCCCGCAGGCCGGGGAAGTGCTGCTCGAGATGGTTGCCACCGGAGTCTGCGGGACCGACCTCTCGATCTTTCGCGGGCACCTGCCCTCGCCCTTCCCGATCGTGCTCGGCCACGAAGGCGTGGGCATCGTGCGCGAGATCGGGCCCGGCGTACGCGGACTCTCGCCGGGTGATCCCGTCGTCTGCACGATCATCCCGAGCTGCGGCCGCTGCTTCTACTGCGTGCGCGGCGAGGACCCGCTCTGCGAGGAGATCACCTTCTACACCGGAAAGATGCTCGACGGCACCACCCGCCTCGCGAGCCGCGGGGAGCCGATCCACAGCCTCTCGTACCAGGCCTCCTTTGCGGAGCGCGCGGTCGTACCGGAACGCTGCGCGATCAAGGTGCGGCGCGATGCGCCGCTCGAATCGCTGGTGGGTCTCGCCTGCGGCGTCAGCACAGGGCTCGGCGCCTCGATGCTGCGCTCGCCGGTGGAGCCCGGGAGCAGCGTCCTCGTGATCGGCGCAGGGGGCGTAGGTCTCTCGACGCTGATGGGTGCGCGCCTTCGCGGCGCCGGCTGTCTCATCGCCGCGGACGTCGTGCCCGCGAAGCTCGAGCGAGCGCGCGCCCTCGGGCTGGCAGACCACGCGATCGATCCGCGCAGCGAGCCCCTCGCGGAGCGCGTGCGCGCGCTGACCGGCGGGCGGGGCGCGGACCACGCCTTCGACGCCGCCGGCGTCCGCGGCACCCTCGAGGCGGCCGTGGCGGCGCTGCGGCCCGGCGGCACCGCAGTCGCGATCGGTCTCGCAGATGCGAAGCTCACGGTGACGCTTCCGACGCCGGCACTGCTGCGCCAGCGCTGGGTGACCGGAACCTTCGGCGGCTCGATCGCCCCGCGCCGGGACATCCCCGCCTTCGTCGAGCTCCAGATGGCCGGACGCCTCGACCTGGGCTCGCTGATCGACAGCTGGTACCGGCTCGACGAGCTCCCGCGCGCCTTCGACGACCTCGCCCACGGTCGCGTCACGCGCGGCGCGATCCGGTTCTAGGACGTTGCGTCGATCTGGGAGAGCGTACTCGTCTCCGCTCGCCTGCGGCTCGCTGCGCGCTTCGCTTGCCTTTCCCGGGCCTCGCGCTCGTTCTTCGCTCGAGCTCGGGCTCCGGGCTTCGCTTGCCTTTCCCGGGCCGTGGGCGATGCGCGGCTCACGAGCTTCGCGAACGCTCTACCGCGTCGCGCTCGAGCGCCGTCGCGAGGCCCTCTTGGATCCGCGGGTCGAAGTAGTGGTCGACCGAGTGGCCGATCTCGAACGCGCGCTGCGCGGAGAGCATTTCGCCGGTGTAGAGGAGCCACCGGGTCATCCGGTCTCCGACGGCCTCCCTTAGCGTCTGCGAGGCACCACCGCCCCCGACCCCGGCGGGATGACAGTATCCGAGGGTCGCAGGCGAGGGCGAGCTCGATCCCGCCCATCGAGGCCGGCCCGTTCACCGCCGCCACGATCGGCTTCGGAACCGACTGCATCAGCAGGTGCAGGTCGCGCACGCCCAACAGGAATGCCCGGTAGGCGTTGCGGTCGCCAAAGTACTTCTCGCCGATCTCGTCTCCGTCCGCGCTGCGGCAGAAGGCGCTGCCCTTGCCGCTCAGGATCACCGCGCCGACGCCCACATCCTGCGCGATTTCCCGGAAGGCCTCGGCCAGCGCGGCGTGAAGCGCGTCGTCCAGCAGGTTCTCCTTCTCCGGCCGGTTGAGCCACAGCCGCTCGACCGCTCCGATCCTCTCGCGGAGCAGGACCTGCGCCATCTCGCGCACCTGCTCCGCCAGGACCTGGTGAGCGACTTCCACGGGCTGCACGGCGCGACGCGGACGGCTCCAGCTGAAGCCGCCGCTATCCTCCCGTCCTCTCCGGGGGGTGGGGGCGGGCGGTTCCGAACGAGCACCAGCTGCTGATCTTCTGGCTCGAGCTGCTCGTGCTGCTCGGCGTGGCGCGCGGCCTCGGCGCGCTGATGCGACGCGTGGGCCAGCCGGCGGTGGTCGGCGAGCTGGCGGCGGGATTCGTGCTCGGACCGGGCCTCCTGGGAGCGCTCGCGCCGGATCTCCAGGGCTGGCTCTTTCCGCCCGATCCGGTGCAGCAGAGCCTGCTCGCGGGCCCGGCGTGGATCGGTGTCTTCCTGCTGCTCGTCCTCACCGGTCTCGAGACCGACATCGCGCTGATCCGACGCCTGGGTCGCGGCGTCGCCTACGTCGCGGCGGGAAGCCTCTTGATTCCCTTGATCGCCGGGATCAACCTCGGCTTCTACCTCCCCGATGCCTTCGTCGCGGAGACGGCGCCGCGCCCGATCTTCGCGCTCTTCCTCGGCACGGCCTTTGCAATCTCGGCGCTGCCCGTGATCGCGAAGATCCTCTCGGATCTCGACCTGATGCGGCGCAACGTCGCCCAGATGCTGCTTGCTGCCGCCATGGCCGACGACGTCGTCGGCTGGGTGCTGCTCGGCATCGTGGCGGGGATGGCGCAGTCCGGCTCCTTCGAGGCCGGAGCGCTCGCGCTGCGGATCGGGGGGCTCGCGCTCTTCCTGGGCCTCGCCTTCACGCTGGGGCAGCGCATCGTCGACGCCGTGCTGCGCCGCGTGCGCATCCGCGGCGGTGGCATCTCGGGAAGCCTTGGCACCGCCCTGCTCGTCTCGGTGGCCTCCGGGGCGCTCACCCACGCGATCGGCCTCGAGGCGATCTTCGGTGCGTTCATCGCGGGGATCGTGCTCGGGCGCTCGCGCTTCCACGACGCGGAGGTCTTCTCGCACCTCGACGGCATCACCCGCTCCTTCTTCGCCCCGCTCTTCTTCGCCACCGCGGGGCTGCGGGTGGATCTGGCACTTCTCGCCGATCCCGAGATTCTCGCCTGGGGTTCGCTCGTGATCGCGGCCGCGACCGTCACGAAGTTCGCCGGCGCATGGTTCGGTGGCAGGCTCGCGGGGCTGCCGCGACGCGAGGCGCTCGCGCTCGGTGCCGGGCTCAACGCGCGAGGCGCGGTGCAGATCGCGATCGCAGCGGTGGGTCTCTCCCTCGGCGTGTTGAATGCGCACTCGTACACAGTGGTCGTGCTGATGGCGATCGTCACGTCGATGATGGCGCCGCCCACCCTGCGGGCGATCCTGCGCGGCTGGGCCGGCTCCGAGGAGGAGCGCGAGCGGCTCGCGCGCGAACGACTGCTCGGGGAGAACGCGCTGCTGCGACCGTGGCGCATCCTGATCCCCAGCCACGGCGGACCGAACTCCATCCTCGCAGCGCGCATCGTGGACCTCGCCTGGCCGGAGGGCATCGAGGCGACCGTGCTCGCAGCCGGGCGGGACGTGCCCGCAGAAGACGTGGCCCGCGTCCGGGCCGCGTTCACCGCGCGTCCGCTGGTGTACGAGCAGGCGCCGACCGAGGAGCCGCTCGCGGCGATCCTGGAGCGCGCGAAGCTCGGCTACGGCGCGATCGCGCTGGGCGCTACCGACACCCGGATCGCCGGAACGCTCGTCTCGCCGGTCGTCGACGCGCTACTCGCCGCAAGCCCGCTGCCCGTGATCATGGTGAGACGCGGCGCCGGCGCGGACCCGATGGCACCGCCCGCCTTCCGCCGCATCCTGGTTCCCGCCGTGGGGACCCTTCCCGGCCGCGCCGCGCAGGAGATGGCCTACAGCGTGGCGCGTAGCCTCGGCGCGCAGGTCTGGATCGCGCACGTGGTGACCCTCCCCTCGCTGGGACAGACGCTGGCCTACGCCTCCGAGGGAGACGAGCCGAGATCACGAGAGCTGCGCGAGCGGGCGGAGGTCGCCGAGCGGGTCGTGGAAGAGGCGCGCACCCTCGCGCACGACATGGGTGTGCGCGCCGAGCCCTTGATCCGTACCGCCGTCTCCGCCCCGGAGACGATCCTCGCGCTGGCGCGTGAGCGCGACATCGACCTGCTCGTCCTCGCCGCCAACCGGAGGCAGCTCACCGGCCGTCCCTTCCTCGGCCACGGTGTCGAATTCCTGCTGCGCGAGAGTCCGACCGCAGTGGTCGTGGTCAGCGTACCGCCGGGCTGGGGGGGCTCGGCGGGGACACCCCGCGCGGCAGCCGGAGTGCCAGCACCGCGACCACGATGAGCGAGAACGCAAGGAGCAGGAGACCCGGAGCGAAGCTCCCGGTCGCTTGCTTGAGGAGCCCGAGCGCCCAGGGTCCGGCGAAGCCGCCGAGGTTTCCGATCGAGTTCACGACGGCGATACCGCCCGCCGCCGCGCTACCGGAGAGGAAGGCGGTCGGGAGCGTCCAGAAGGGACCGAGCGCGCTCCAGATGCCGAGCGCCGCGAGCGAGAGGCTGGCCAGTGCCAGCACCGGATGCGAGAAGCCCGCGCTCGCGGCGAAGCCCACTGCTCCGACGAGGGCCGGCGCCGCGATGTGCCAGCGGCGTTCACCGCTGCGATCCGAGTGCGCCCCGACCACGACCATTCCGACCGATGCGACGACATAGGGAATCGCGGAGACGAGGCCGACTTCGAAGTCGCTCATCTCCGCCAGGCCGGCCACGATCTGCGGCAGCCAGAGGCTGACCGCGTAGATCGAGAGGACGAGCGCGAAGTAGAGCAAGCCGAGCGACCAGACGCGTGCGTCTACGAGCGCATGCCGGAGCTCGGTGCGCCCGTGCGCGCGCTCGATCGACGCGCGCTCCTCGGCGAGCTTTGCCACGAGCCAGCTTCGCTCCTCCGGCTCGAGCCATTGCGCCTGCTCCGGACGATCGGTGAGGACGACGAGCACGACGAAGGCGAGAGCCACCGCCGGGAGCCCCTCGAGCAGGAAGAGCCACTGCCAGCCCTCGAGCCCGGCGAGGCCGTCCATCTCGAGTAGCGCCCCCGAAATCGGCCCCCCGATCACGCCCGCCATCGCGGTCGCGGTCATGAAGAGTGCGACCGCGCGCGCCCGCTCGGCCGCGGGGAACCAGTAGGTCAGGTAGAGCACCATGCCCGGAAAAAACCCCGCCTCGGCCACGCCGAGCAGGAATCGGAGCGTGTAGAAGGCGGCCTCCCCGTTCACGAACATCATCGCGGACGAGATCACGCCCCAGGTCAGCATGATTCGCGCGATCCAAAAGCGCGGCCCGACCCGCTCGAGGATCAGGTTGCTCGGGACCTCGAAGAGGAAGTAGCCGATGAAGAAGATCCCGGCGCCGAAGCCATAGACTGCGTCGCCGAAGCCGAGATCCTGCTTCATCTGGAGCGCGGCGAAGCCGACGTTCACGCGATCGAGGAAGGCCACGATGTAGAGCAGGAACAGGAAGGGGATCAGGCGACGCGTGACCTTGGCCGTCACGCGGCCCGCTTCGACCGCGACCTCGCCCCCCATACACGCGAGCGTAGCGTCCAGATTTTCGGCGCGCGGTTGACGCGGCCCCATGCGTTGCGGTACCGAAGGGCTTTCACCCCGAAGGACCGAAGAGATGACGACCCTCCCCTACCGCATCTACGACGCCGACAACCACTACTACGAGCCCGATGACTGCTTCACCCGGCACATCGAGGCCGGCTTCCGGGAGCGCAGCGTCCGCATCGAGCGCAGTCGGCCCGGCCCGGGCACGATGTTCGTCGGCGACGAACGCTGCCACTTCTTCAGCGTCGGCGCGGGCGACAGCGTCGGGGCTCCCGGCGCGATGAAGGAGTTCCTGCGCGGCCGCAGCGACGAGGGCGGGAGCCCGAGCCTGCGCCCGATCGATGGCCTCGCGGTGCCCGAGTTCACCGACCGCCGTGCCCGCCTCGCGAAGATGGACGAGCAGCGGGTCGAGGCGTGCCTGATCCTGCCGACGGCCGGGGTCGGCGTGGAGCCTCAGCTGCGCGAAGCGCAGCACCGGGAGGCGCTCTATCCGAGCCTGCGCGCGTTCAACCGCTGGCTCGAAGAGGACTGGGGCTACGGCCGCGACGGGCGCATCTACGGCGCGCCTCTCGACTCACTCGTCGATCTGGACGAGGCCGTCGCCGAGCTCGATCGCGTGCTCGCGCGCGGGGCGCGCTTCCTCATCGTCACGGCCGGCCCGGTGGACGGGCGCTCCCCCGGCGATCCCCATTTCGACCCCTTCTGGGCGCGCTGCCAGGAGGCGGGAATCAACGTCGTCTACCACATCGGGCGCACACCCTTCAGCGAGATGTACAACACGCCGTGGGGGCTGCGGCCGCACCCGCCCTCGCACCGCCACTCGCTGATGGAGTACACGCTCTCCTTCACCGAGCGTCCGATCGCGGACACGCTGACGGCGCTCGTCGCCGATAACCTTTTCGGGCGCTTCCCGGCACTCAAGATCCTGTCGGTCGAGTACGGGGCCTCGTGGCTGGCTCCCCTCGTGCACAAGCTCGACAAGATCTCGCGCCTGTACAGCAAGGACATGTGGCGCTTCGGCGCCCCGCCGCTGCGCCCGAGCGATACGCTCCGGCAGAATCTCTGGATCGCTCCCTTCTACGAAGACGACGTCGTCGCGCTCGCGAAGCTGATCGGCGCAGACCACGTGCTCAACGGCTCCGATTATCCGCACCCGGAAGGCCTGCTCTGGCCGGCCGAGTTCGCCGAGGAGTGCGCGGGCCTTCCCGAGGCGGACGTGAAGAAGATCATGCGCGACAACCTCGCCGGCCTCGTGGCTTAGGAGTGCCTGTGGATCCGCGCACCCCCGTGCTGGTGGGGGTCGGCGCCGTGCAGCAGCGCGAGGACGACCCGTCGCAGGCCCGCGAGCCGGTCGAGCTGATGATCGCCGCGCTCGCGAAGGCCGCCGAAGACGCCGGGAGTCGAGCTCTGCTCGCCCGAGCCGACCGGATCGCCGCGCCGCGCGGCTTCTGGGATTACCTGGATCCGTGTCGCATCGTCGCCGAGCGCTTCGGCGCCGCGCGGGCCCGGACCGAGCTGGCGGAGATCGGCGTGCTCCAGACGACGCTCCTCGGCCGCGCGGCCGCCGCGATTGCAAAGGGCGAGGCCGACGTCGTGCTGGTCACCGGGGGCGAGGCGAAGCACCGCGAACAGCGAGCGACCAAGCGCGGAGCCGCGGCACCCCTGACGCGCCAGGCGGATCTGGCGCCCGACGAGGTGCTGCGCCCGAGCGGAGACATCCTGAACCGATTTGAGCTCGCTGCCGGGATCGCGATGCCAGTCGGGCAATACGCGATGGTCGAGAACGCGCTGCGCGCAGCCGACGGCCAGTCCCTCGACGCCCACCGGCGAGAGATCGCGCTGCTCTGGTCGCGGATGAGCCAGGTCGCGGCAGACAATCCCGACGCCTGGAGCCGTGAGTCGATCGCTGCGGACGCGATCCGGGAGCCGGTCGGCCGCAACCGGATGCTGGCCTTCCCGTATACGAAGCTCCACAACTCGCAGTGGAACGTCGACCAGGCCGCGGGCCTCATCTTCTGCTCGCTCGCGACCGCGCGCGCACTCGGCATTCCCCGCGAGCGCTGGGTCTTCCCGCTCGCCGTCGCCGACGCGAACCAGATGGTGCCGCTGACCGAGCGGCGCTTCCCGCAGCGCTGTCCAGGCTTCGCCCGCGCCGGCGAGAAGGCGCTCGCGGCAGCCTCGCGCGAGATCGGAGACGTCGCGCACCTGGAGCTCTACAGCTGCTTTCCGTCGGCGGTGCGCGTGCAGGCGCGCGAGCTCGGCATCGACGAGTCGAGGCCGCTCACCGTGACGGGCGGAATGGCCTTCGCGGGAGGCCCCCTCAACAACTTCGTCTACCAGGCGCTGGTGCGGATGGCGCAGGTGCTGCGCGCCGATCCCGGGAGCACCGGCATGCTGAATGCGGTGAGTGGCGTGCTCACCAAACAGGGTGTCTCGCTCTGGTCGACGGAGCCGGCGCCGCAAGGCTTCCGCTTCGAAGACGCGAGCGAGGAAGTCGCGCGCGAGCTCGAGGTGATGCCGCTGGTGGAGGACGCCACCGGCGACGCCACCGTCGTCACCTACACCGTCCTCTTCGACGGAGAATCCCCGAGCCGGACCGTGCTGCTCTGCGATCTCGGGGATGGACGCCGCAGCCTCGTCACCAGCGCCGATCCGGCCCTCGCCGCCACCGCGCTGAGCGAGGAGCTCTGCGGGCGCAAGCTCCGGCTCGCTGCCCAGCGAGCGGTCACACTCGGCTGAGCCCGTCGCGTTCCTGGGCCCTGGGATCCGCTCGCGCTCACTCCCCGCCGGGCGCGAGAGTCGGCCAGTGCGGATGCCACGGACGCTCGCGCTGGAAGGCCAGCGCGGCGCGCAGCACGAGATCCTCGCGGTGGCGCGGGCCGACGATCTGGAGCCCCACCGGCAGGCCGCGGCGCGAGAGGCCCGCGCGCAGCGTCGCCGCGGGATGCCAGGAAAGGTTGAACGGGATCGTGAAGGAGGCCACTCCGGCGGGCGGCTGCGGGCGCCCCTCGATCTCCTCGGGGAAGGGCCCACCGGCCGGGGGCGGATCGTAGGGCACCGTCGGGGTCAACAGCAGGTCGACGCGCTCGAAGAGCTGCGCGCACCAGGCATTGAGCTCGCTGCGCTTGCGCGCGATCGCGCCCCAGCGCTCCGCCGTCATCCGGCTTCCGGCGCGCAGCCCCTTCGCAAAGGCCCGCGTGAAATCCCCCTCGCGCTCCGGAAGGTAGGAATGGAGGCGCGAGAGTTGCTCGAAGGAGCCGAGCAGCCCCCACTCGATGCCGAGCTTCGGCGGGCCCCCATCGATCGACACGAGACGGTGTCCAAGCTTTCCGAACACGCGCGCCGCCTCCTCGACCACCTGCGCCACGTCGGATTGCACGACCGCATGGCCCAGATCCGGCGAGAAGCCGAAGCGCGTGCCCGGCGGCAGCGCCTCGCGGAGCGCGTCGACATACGAGCTTCCCGGATGCGGAAGCGAGTTCGGGTCGCAGGGCGAGGCTCCGCAGCACAGATCGAGCTGGAGGGCCGCATCCTCCACGGTCTTCGTGAGCGGTCCGGCGACGGAGGTATCGTCGTACTCCCACTGCGCAAAGGGCCCGCGCGGGATCCTGCCGAAGGAGACCTTGAGGCCGAAGCTCCCGGTAAAGCTCGCCGGGATGCGGATCGATCCACCGCCGTCGCTGGCCGTCACGAGCGGGCAGAGAGAGCCAGCGAGCGCCGCCGCCGAGCCGCCGCTCGAGCCACCCGGTGTGCGCTCGAGATCCCAGGGCGAGCGCGTCGTGCCGTGGACCAGGTTCTTCGTGATCGCGGTGTGTCCGAACTCGGGCGTGTTGGTCTTGCCGACGACGATCGCTCCGGCGGTCTCGAGACGCAGCACCTGGGTCGTCGTGGGGTCGGCGATCTGCCCTGCAAAGATCCGCCTCCCGTGCGAGGTGGGAAGGCCTTGAACGTCCTCGAGATCCTTGACTCCGAGCGGAATTCCTTCGAGCGGACGCCCCTCCCCGCGCGCGATGCGGACTTCGGCGCCTGCGGCATCGGCGAGCAACGCATCGCGCTCGCGCAGTACTACGAACGCGTTGAGCCGTGGGTTCAGCTCGTCGATGCGGCCGAGCACCGCGTGCATCAGCTCGACGGGAGAGGCGCGGCGGGCGCGCAGCCTTTCGCTGAGCTCCGTCAGCGAGAGCGCGAGGAGTTCGTGCATGATCGAGAGAGTAGCGCGCTGGCCACTCCGGCGTTCCCATGCGATGCTGCGGCGCGATGAGCCCCCTCGCAGCGGCGCGACCTCGGATTCGCGTCGCGCTTCGCAGACGCGCCAGGCTGCTCGCCGCCCTCGCCATCGCGTTGCTCGCCGCCGGATGCGCGGGCCGCAACACCGTCCTCGGTGGCTACAAAGGGGCGGCGGCGGTGCGCGAGGTCGTGCTCCTCCCGCTGAACGTCGTGGTCCCGCTGCCCCCGGGTCTCGAGGCAGCCGCCCCCTTCGTCGAAGAGGAGATCCGCAAGTACCTCGACTCGCACGGCAAGCGCGTGCAGTTGCTGACCGGCGAGGAAGCGCAGGTTGCCTGGCTCGCGAGCGCCCAGGCGCTCAAGGCAGAGGTCGGAGCGTCGCAGATGAGCTTCGAGGGAGCCGCTGCGATCCTCGCGAAGCAGCTGCATGCGGAGCGCCCTTTCGACGCCCTCGTGCTGCCGTGGATCGCGCTGCGGCCGGCGAAGGTGCGCGGGCGAACGGTCAGCTGGGACGGCGTTACCCGGACACTCCGGATCGTGAACCCGGAGGGCCGCAGCCTCCAGGTGCTGAAGGACCTGGAAGCCCAGGCCGCGGCCCCGTCTCTTCAGCTCGCCGTGTTCGCGCCCGACGGCCGCAAGCTCTTCGAGGGCTTGGGAGGCCTCGACCTGCTCCACGCACTCGTCCTCGAAGGCGAGCCGACCCGGATCGACGCCGAGCTGCTGCCGCGTTCACAGATCTTCGCCGACCGCAGTTCCCTCCAAGAGGGCGTCGCGGTCGCCTTCGACCCCTTCCTGCCGAAACGCTAGGCCCTGCGCGATCCGGGCCCCGGCGAATCGATCGAACTCCTTCGACGCAGGAGACGCTTCGCAATCACCGCGTACGCCGCCCGGCTCGGTCGATCCAGCGGCGCATGATAGGATCCCTGCTGCGCGCGCGGGAGGGAAGAGATGCCGCCTCACGTGATCGTGGTCGGTGCGGGGCCGGCGGGGGCGCTGCTCGCCTACCTGCTCGCGCGCCGCGCGCTTTCGGTGACGCTGCTCGAGCGCACGCGCGATTTCGCGCGAGAGTTCCGCGGCGAGGTGCTGATGCCGAGCGGCCTCGATGCGCTCGATCAGACCGGCCTGTGGACCGAAGTCGATGCGGTTCCCCACGTGCCGCTGCGCGCGGTCGAGTTCTACCTGAACGGGGTGCGCCGGCTTCGGCAGGAGCTTCCGGCCGAGGCCTTCGGTCGCCACCGACCGCGCTGGATGTCGCAGCCCGAGCTGCTCGAGATGCTCGTGGCGCAGGCCGCCCGCCATCCCGGCTTCCGCTTCGAGCGCGGCGCGACGGTGCGCGGCCTCTGCGAACAGGCTGGCCGGGTGCGCGGCGTACGCGTGCTCCAGGCCGACGGCAGCGAGTGCGAGCTCGACGCGGATCTGGTCGTCGGGACGGACGGACGCTCGTCGACGGTGCGCCGGCGCGCCGGGCTTCCCGAACGGGCCGACCGCGTCCCGATCGACATCGTCTGGTGCCGGCTGCCGCGCCCGGACTTTCTGGCCGAGGACGAGCACTTCCGCTTCTACGTCGGGAACGGACATCTGCTGCTGGCCGCGCCCGTCCCGGGCGGCCTGCTCCAGATCGGGTGGATCATCTCGAAGGGGGCCTACGGGGACCTGCGCCAGCGCGGCATCGCCGAATGGCTCGACGAGATGAAGATGCACGTCTCGCCGGACCTGGCAGAGCACCTGCGCCGCCACCGCGATCGGGCGAGCCTTCCCTTTCTGCTGTCCACCGTCTCGGACCGGGCGCTCGCGTGGAGCCGACCCGGCGTCCTCGTGCTGGGCGATGCGGCGCACACGATGTCGCCGGTCGGAGCCCAGGGGATCAACCTCGCGCTG
The DNA here is from genome assembly GCA_964413375.1 of uncultured Spirochaetales bacterium. GTDB lineage: Bacteria > Myxococcota_A > UBA9160 > UBA9160 > SMWR01 > CAZUYC01. The sequence continues at coordinate 41,891 of CAYPSI010000120.1, forward strand.
CGCGATGCGGTCGAGGCCGCGAACCAGCTGGTCCCGGCGCTCGAGTCCGGGGCGAACCCGGCCGCCCTCGACGCCGCCTGCCGGCAGGTCGAGGCGCTGCGCCTGCCCGAGGTGCGCTCGATCCAGCGCCTCCAGGCCCTTCCGCCGCGGATCCTCTTCCGGCGCACCTGGTGGGCACGGCTCGTGCTGGAACTCGTACCGCGGCTCCTCGGCTCGGACATCACGCGCGCCCGTCGCGGATCGGTCTTTCGCCGCTTCGCGTTCGGTGTGACCGAGGTGAGGCTGCGCGTCTGAGCGGAAGGCGAATCGCGCTGCTTCGCGACCCGGTGCCCGGGAGCGCCGCTCTCGATACGGCCGCGTCGCGCGAGATCCTGGATGAGGTCGCGCGCGGCGAGAGGCCGGAGACGCTGCGGCTGTGGTGCCCGGCCGACGCGCTCGCCTTCTCGGTGCTGGACCGCACGCGCCCGGGCTTTCCCGAGGCCGTCGCTGCGGCACGCGCCGCGGGCTTCGAGCCCTTCCTGCGCCTGGCCGGAGGACATGCCGCGGTGTATGCCCGGGAGGTGCTGGCCTTTGCCTGGGTGATCCCCGCGCCGGACCCCCGCGTCGGGATCGCCGAGCGCTTCGAAGAGGTGGCCGGCTTCGTCGTCGCGGCGCTTCGCGCACTCGGCGTCGAGGCCCGGATCGGAGAGGTGCCGGGCGAGTACTGCCCGGGGAGCCACAGCGTGAACGCCCGCGGGTGCGTGAAGCTGATGGGCGTGGGCCAACGCGTGGTACGCGGCGCGGCCTACGTGGGCGGCGCCATCGTCGCGGGCGGTAGCGATCGACTGCGCGGCGTCCTGCGACCCGTCTACGCCGCGCTCGAGCTCCCCTTCGACCCGAAGGCCCTCGGCAGCGTCGAGGACGAGCGTGCCGGCACGGGGCCAGACGAAGTCGCGCTGGCGCTGCTCGCCGTCCTCGCCCGCCACACCACGCTCGAGCCGGGAAGCCTCGACCCGGAGCTCCTCTCCCGCGCGGAGCTCACGCAAGCGCGCTACGCCGTCGCGTGACGGGCTCCACGCGGAGACGACGGCGGGGCGCTGGCGCTCGGCAGCTCGCTTTCCGCCAGGCGCACCACCGTGATCGCCTCGTCGAGGCAGCGCAGCAAGCGGTTGTAGAGGTAGACCTTCACCGACTCCATCGACGCGAAGCCGAGCAGTGCCAGCACCGTCGCGACCAGCGCCGTCCCGAGCGCGCCGAGCTCGAGAGCCTGGTTGGAGAGATGCATCGAGAGCAGGCGCATCAGGATTCCGATCGTCGTCCCGGTGAAGCCGATCGGCGGGAGCAGGTTCGCGTACATCGAGATCGGGCGCGCGTAATGCGTCTCGTACTCGCCGAGCACGTACTGCTTGGTGGCGTCGAGCAGGAACTCGCGCGGAAGGCCTTCCGGCGCGCTGCCCTCGCGCTGCGACTGGCGCAGCACGCGGACGAAGAGCAGCGCGAGGGGCTCTCCAGCATTATTCGGGGCCTGGCGCCCGCGTCGCAGATCGGAGGCGTGGACGCGACGCGTGGCGGCGGCCGCGCGCAGGCACACCCGCATCCCGCGGTAGAAGGGGACCCATACCGCCGCGAGCGCCACGATCCCCGCCAGGGTCGTGAGGCCCGCCTCGCTCGCCACCAGCTGCGTCAGCAATCCGTCGCCCAAAGCACTTCTCCTTGCTCAGCCCCGCCACTTGCGTCGGCGCAGGGCCTCGATCGCGGTTCCCAGCGGGCTCTGTTCCCCGACCGGGTAGTCGACGAGCAGGCTCTCGCGGCCCGCGTAGCGGCGCGCCAGCTCGTCGAGTTCGTGCTGCACGCGCCCGGTGTCGCGAAGCTCGACGAGCAGCTCGGCCTCGAGCAGGCGCAGGCTCGCGTCGAGCGCCATCAGCTCCGCATGGCGACTCTGCCACTCGCTGCGCAGCAGCGGGGCGAGGTGACGCGCGAGGTAGGCCTGGAGGAAGCTCCCGAAGAGCATCGATCCGTTGCGGTCCTCGCGCCGACGCAGGTCCAGCAGCGTCGTGCGCTGGTGCACCATGTCGCGGTAGGCGCGCTCCATCTCGCGGCGCCGTTGAGCCAGCGCCGCGCCACCCAGCGGCGTCGTCTGCTCCTCGATCGTCTCCTCTCCATCGAAGGCGTGAAGGGGATCGGGCGCAGTCGCGCAGCCGGCGAGTGCGGTCGCGACGAGCGCGAGAGCCCGGAGACGATGCAGCATGGCACGACCCTCCTCGCAGAAGCGCTTCCGGTCGCTCACGAGCGCGACTCGAAATACATCCGGCGCAGCAGCGTGTGCACCGGGTGGTCCCGCCGCGCGCGCAGCTCGTCGGAGAGCCCCTGCGTGGCACGCGCCGCCCGGTAGGCCGGGAGCGCGCGCGCGCGGGCCTCGACCTGCGACTCGAGGTTCTCGAGCAGCGCCGCCAGCTCGACCCGCTCGCGCACTCGGTCGTTCCGATCGAGGATCTCGGCAGCCGCCGCGGGCGGCGCCGCCACCTCCGGGTCGCTTCCGCCGAGCGCGGCGAGCCGCGCCCGGGCCTGGTCGCGCTCCGCGCGGAGCGCGACGAGCCCGCGCTCGAGCTCCTCCACGCCCATCCCCTCCGCGAAGCCGAGGTGCAGGATCGCTTCGCTGTTCGCGAGCCCCGCGCGCACCCCCGCGATCTGCTCCGCACCGGCCTGCCCCTGCTCGACCCACGCGTCGACGACCTGCGAGCCCGTGACCCGCTCGGCCACCGCGCGCCCGAGAGCCAGGAACTCGCTCTCGCGGCCCTGGTTCTGGAGCGCGGCACCGAGCGCCGGCCAGAGCCGACGCTCGAAGGGGAAGAGCAGCAGGGCCTGCCGGTACGCCTGCGTCGCGAGCTCGATCTCCGCCTGGGTCGGGTGCGCCGCGTACGCGAAGAAGGCGTCCCCGAGCCCTCGCGCCGCCTCGTGCGCGGCGAACCAGGCGGAATCCGGCACTCCCTGCTGGCCCGCCGTCTCGGCGAACTCCCGGAAGAAGGCGAGCATGCGCGCATGGATCCGCGCCGCGTTTCGGCTGTGGAGATCCGCCGCCTCGGGCTTCTCCGCCGCCAGTGCCAGATAGTGGTCCGCGGCGTTGAGCCCCGCCTCCTGGATCTCCTCCCAGAGGCCACGCATCGCCGCGAGATAGGCCGCGCGTCCGACGCCGGCGTAGCCGAGATCCTGCCAGCCCTCTCCCTCGGCGCCGCGGAGCTCGCGGTAGACGGCGATCGCGCCTTCGATGTCGAAGGGGAGCGCGATCTCGGGATCCGCGCCGAGCCGCTGCTTCGCGGCGTAGACCTCGCCGATCAGGCGCAGCGCCCGCGTATGCACGGCGCAGCGACCCTGCGCGGTGTCCGCGCGCTCGAGCGCGCGCTCGTAGGCCGCTCCCGCCACGCGGATCGCTTCGGAGGTCTTGGGCTCGAAGCCCTTCTCCGCGAGCAGTCCGCGCGCGCGATCGTGATGCTTCGCCGCCTCGAAGAGCGCGAGCGTGAAGGTGAGGCTCCCCGCGTCGGACTCCGGGCCGTCGAGCCTCGCCACGATCCGCTCGACGTAAGCGCGCGAGGAGGCCTCCCGCGGAACCACGCGCGGGTGGGCACCCACGCGCCCGTCGAGGAGCATCCGGACCACCGCGCCGAGCGGGTCGAGACCGCGATCGATCCCGCGCTCCTGGCTGCGGATCAAGATCAGCCGCGCGACGTTCTCGTAGACGTAGGGGAGTGCCGCGACGAAACCCGCGCCGGTTCTTTCGTCCAGCGCGAGCGCCCGAAGCGCCTCGAAAGAACCCTCGAGAGGAACCACCACCTCGAGCCAGAGAGAAAGCACCTCCGCGACGAAGTCGTGACGGCGCCCGGTGGCCAGCGCCTCGTGGGCCAGAACCGTGTGGTGCCAGTAGCGGTTCTCGTGGCGCCCGAGCCAGCGCTCGAGTGCGTGCGCGGCGCGCACGCTGCGCTCCAACGCCTCCGCATCTCCGGTGGCGAGGTGTTGCAGCAGCCAGGCGATCGCCGTGCGGCGCGTTGCGGTCTCTTCGAGCGATGCTGCGTCGGCCGCGCCGCCGTAGCCCGCGAGCACGCGCTCGAAGGGAGTCCCCGCCTCGCGCCCGTACTGCTCGAGCCTCGCGCTCAATGCGCCGGGATCTGCCGACGAGTAGACGTAGGCGTAGTCGAGGTAGGCGTCCCAGGCCGTCCCCTCGTCCGCGGCGGACGGGAGCGACGCGCAGACTGCCGCCAGGAAGATGGCCAAGAGCGTGCTTCTCATCCCTCGTGAAGCTCCCTTCGCATCCCGCGCGCGAGGCAATCGAGCGCCAGGGTCAGCTCCTCGCAGCGGTCCCCGGCGCGCCGCATCGGCGAGCGCTCGACCCAGAGGAGGAATGCGTTCACGTTCTTCGTCTCGACGAAACGCCAGGTACCGGCTTCGCTCGTGCACTCTTCGGGCCTCGCTACCGATGCGACGACGCGCTGGCGCAGCGCATCTTCCTCGCGGTCCGACAGGCAGGCCGCGAGGGCGGCGAGCGAGACGCCCTGCAGCTTCGAGCTCGCCGGCGTGGCAACGCTCGGAGACGCGGGCGGCGGCGGCGTGGGCGCGAGCGCGCGCCCGCTGGAAGGAGCCGGAGACGCCGAGCCGGGAGAGGCCTGCGCGAAGCGCGGAGGGACGAGTGCTTGAGGCCGCGACGAGGCGGCGCGCGGCGACTCGCCCGCGCGTTCCCGGCGCGGCGCGCGCGACGAAAGCTCCGGCGATGCAGCCAACGCGAGCGGCGGAGCCAGCGGCGCTGCGAGATCCGCGAGCGTGCGCATCGCGCGGGGCGGCGCGCGGCGCGGGGCGACGCGCGGCGCAACGACAGTCTCGAGCGGCAGCGCGGCCACGCGCAGCGGCTCCGGCGCGATGACCGGTCGCACCGGCTCTCGCACCGTCCGCGCGGCCTCGGGTGCGGGCGGTGGCACTGACGACACGAGCCGAGCCGGCGCCGGATCGACGGCTCTCGCGACGAGCGGCTGCGCAGGCGGAGGCAGCTCCGGCTCTGGCAGAGCGGCCTCCGGCGGCGGGAGCTTCTCGGGCAGGTCGGGTGCGAGCGAGGCGATCTCCACCAGCAGCTCGGCGGGAGGCTCGAGCCAGACCATCTCGCGCTCCGAGGGCTCGTCGAAGACGCTTGCGAGTGCCAGCAGCAACGCGAACGCCGCGCCGGCGAACGCTCCGCCGCGCAGCAGCGCACACAGCCCTCCCGCGCTCCCGAGCTCGCGCAGCGCGGTCCGCAGCCCCGCCGCGCTCGACGCCGAAGCGTGTGGCGAGGCCGGCAACGCGAGCCGCGCAGCGCCAAAGCCGTACTGAGCGACCAGACGCGCGTTCGTCACTGGGGGCTTGGCAGCCGATCGACGAGCGCGAGGCGGACGCCGGGCCAGTCGATCTCGAGCAGGCTCGCCGCCGCGAGCAGATCGCTGCTGCGCGAGTCCTCGTGGGGTGCGAGCAGAGGACGTTCCGCCCGGGCATCTCGCAGCGCATGCAGACGCGCCCGCAGCTCGCCCTCGGCAAGGCGCTCGGAAGCTCCCTCGTTGCCGCGCACGAGCGCGAAGGGCGGCGCCGCCGCCTCCGGAGCGTAGACGCGCAGCTGCCAGCGATCGCCCGCGCGGGCCGAGAGCGCGGCACCCGACTCGCGCGCGATCTGAGGCACCTCGAACTCGCCGAGCTTCGGCGCCGAGGCCGCGTCGGGATCCACCTGAGTGAGCATCACGAGCGTCAGGAACGAGGTGAGATCCACGAAGGAGAAGAGCCACGCGGGAGCCCCGTCACTGGATCGCGACATGGAAGAAGTAGCGGCAATGCGCACCGCCACCCGGTGAGCCGCGTCACGCAGCACTCGCGCCGCTCGCGCGATGCAGCCAACACGCAATCGGAATCCACCCGATGGGAGCCCCTCCCCGATGCGATCTTCCCGCCTCGGAGTCCATGCCCTGCTCTTGCTGATCGGGCTTGCTGGCACACTGCCGGCCCCTGCCGCCCGCGCCGGCGACGTCTACGCCTCCGCCACGCTCGCGATCTCCACCGGCGAGGGACGCGCGGGAGGCAGCACTCCCTTCTTCGCCAACGGCGGCAGCGACACGGACTCGTCGCCCGCGTATGGCCTCGCTGCGGGCTTCGCGATCCCCTTCGAGGAAATCTTCCCGGATCGCCGCACAGCGATCTCGGACTGGTCCGTGCGGGTCGAGCTCGAGGGTCTCGCTGGGCGCGACTACGAGCTGCGTGCGCAGGGAGCCGAGCCCTACCTCTCCGAGGTCTACACCTGGACACTGATGCAGAACGTCTGGCTCGACGTACCCCTCGAGCGGCCGATCGCACATTTCTTCGGGCGCATCCCCGTGCTGGCGCCGCTCTCCTTCTCGCTCGGCGCCGGGATCGGGCTCGGCGCGAACGACGTCACGACGACGGACAACGTCTCCAAGGGGAGCAGCGTCTCCTACGCCTTCGCCTGGCAGGCCGGCGCGGGCATCGGCTACGCGCTCACGCGCAACGTCCACATCGGCCTCGCCTATCGCTATCTCGACCCGGGCCAGGTGGAGCTCGATCTGAGCGCGGGGCAGACCCCCTTCGGAAGCTTCGAGCTCGATCTCTCCGCTCACGAGGTTGCGACCACCCTGCGCGTATCCTTCTACCCGGTGCCGCTGCGCGGGCGCTGAGCCGTCGCGTGCGCAGCCGCGCGCCGAGGACGGGCGTTCGGAAGACCTCGCGCCGCAGCGGCATCGCCACCTTCGCGCTGATCCTCGTGGCTGCCGCGCGGGTCGGCACGGCGGCGCAGCCGCCGGTCGCGATCTACGGCGCCGAGATCTTTGCCGACGGAGCGAGCGAGCGCGTGCTCGTGTTCGCCGACCGCCCGGTCGAGGCGAGGCTCGATCGCGTCGGCCCGGACCACCTGCGGCTCTGGATCGCGGGCGCCGTGCTCGACGATTCGGCGCCGCGATGGCTGGCGCCTGCAGCGCCGCGCGAGGTCCTTCGCGTGGATCTCTCCGAGGCGTCCGGCCTCGACACGCCCACCGTGCTGATCGAGATCCAGGGCACGCGAGCGATCGAGCGCGCCGAGCTTTCGCGCGAGGCCGCGCTCCTCGCCATCGAGATTCCGCTGCGCGCCGCGGAGCCGGGCGACGGGATCGTCCTCTCGATGCGCGCGACGTCGCTTCCGGACGCCGTGCGAGCGGTCGCGAGCTCGACCGGTACGCGTTTCGTCTTCGACGAGCGGCTCGCCGGTCGCGTGACGCTCAGCACTCCCGCACCGGTCAGCGTCGCCGAGGCGCTCGGCCTCCTCGATGTGGCGCTCGCTCTGAGCGGCTTCGTCGCACTCCCCGCCCCAGATGGATCGCGCCGCATCCTCCCGGCCGACCTCGCAGCGGCACTGGCTCCCTGGAAGCCGCAAGACGGCGGCGAGCCGGGCGAGCTGCGAGGTGAAGGCGAGCACGGGGCGGGCCCCCGCGCGGGATCGCTCGAGAGCGACCGCGAGGCCCCGGTCGTGACGCTCGTGCGGCTCGCTGCGGCGCGCGCGGAGGAGGCGGTCGCTGCCTTGCGTCCCTGGCTCGGAGGCGCCCTCGCCTACGCCCACGCACCCGGCAACGCCGTGCTACTCGCCGGCTCCGAAGCGCGCCTGCACGGAATCCTGGCGCTGCTGCGCGCCCTCGACGAGGCAGCGGCGGAGACGCTCTGGGTGCGCCGCGTGCGCCACCGCCCGGCGGGCGACCTCGCGGAGTGGCTGCGCGCGGGGCTCGCAGCGCCCCGAGGCCGGGCTTCGAGCGCCCAAGTCTGGTCCGACGCGCGCAGCAACGCACTCATCGTGCGGGCTTCCCACGATGAACTCGGCGCGATCCAGGCACGGGTCGCGAGGCTCGACCGGGCCGAAGCCCAGCAGGGCGCGTTGCGCGTACTGCGCGTGCGCCACGCGGAACCCCGGGCGCTGGCCGAACGGATCCGCGCCCTCGCAGCCTCGGGCGAGGCGGCGGAGGGAGCGACGCTCGCGACGCGGGCGCTCTCGGTCGCACTCGACGCGCCCACCCACTCGCTACTGATCGCGGCCGACCCGGAGACCCATGGCCTGGTCGAGGATCTGGTGCACGAGCTCGATCGCCCGGCCCGGCGCATCGCCGTCGAGGCGATCGTGCTCCAGGTCGAATCCGACGCCTCGCTCGCGATCGGCTTCGACGCCTTCCTCCCGCTCGTGATGCCCAAGGCACCGGGCGATCTCGTCGCGGCAATGCTCCTCGATCCGACCGGCGCAGGCCTCTTGCAACCGGGCGCCGGAGCGGGGCCCGCGGGCGCGGCGCGCTACACGCGCGAGCCGCTCGTGATCCCGATCGTCGACGCCAACGGGAATCCGACCGAGGTGCTGGTTCCGCGCGAGAGCTTCGTCGTGACGGCCGACGGACGGGAGATCACCTCGCGCGTGCTGATGCGCCCGCATCTCGTGGTGGCGAGCGGCGAGGAGCAGGAGATCTTCGCGGGCGATCAGGTCCCGATCCCGGTCGCCGCGAAGGAAACCGGAAACGTCTTCGAGGTGAGGCAGGAGATCGAGCGCCAGGACGTCGGCGTGCGGATGCGCGTGCGGCCGACGCTCGGCGCGGCGGGCCTGGTGCGGCTCGAGCTCGACCTCGAGCTCTCGCACGTGGTGGCCGGAGCCCGCGTCGGCCGGCACGCGGGGCCGGTGCTGCGCCAGCGGCGGCTCCAGTCCACCGTCCACCTCGCCGACGGCGAAGTCGCCGTCGTCGGGCTCGCGCGCGAGGAGCTCGATCAGGCGATGCAGCGGGGAACGCCCGGGCTCGCGGATGCCCCCGGCATCGGCGCGCTCTTCCGCGCCACACAGGAGCGCCGACGCACAGCCGAGGTCGCCGTTGCGGTGCACGTGCGCGTCCTCCGCGACGACGCCGAGCTCGCCGCGGACGGGATCCGCCGACGCCTCGGCGTCGAGCGCAGCCTCGCTCGGCAGGGCCCCCTCGGCGCGCACGGCGACGCAGGCTGGGCGCTGCTCGTCGCGACGCACGACGAGGCGGCGGTGGCCGGTGCGCTCGCCGACTCGCTCGCGCGCGAGGGTCTCGCGATGCGGACCGTCGCATGGACCTGGGAGGGTCTCACCCGCTTCGACGTCTACGCGACCGGCTTTGCGGACCTCCCGGCCGCCGCCGCCAGCGCGAGCCGCCTGGCGGCCCGTGGGCTCAACGCCGAGCTCGTAGCGCTTCCGGTTCCCGGGGCCTGAGCCGGCCCCGGCGCGGCGCGCGGCCAGCCGCCGCCGCGAGCGAGCCTCCGAGGCGCCCCCGCGCGTCCATCCACACGTTCGGGAGTCCCAGCCGATCGAGCCAGGCCGGGCCGGCGACCCGGCCGCGAAGCATCGCCACGGTCGAAGCGGTGCCGGCCACCAGGCAGTGAGCTGCTGCGACGCTGACGGCGGAGAGACCCGAGACGGGCCAGCCGCTGCGCGGGTCGAGAACGTGTGCGTAGCGCCGCCCGTCGACGACGAGGCAGCGCTCGTAGTCGCCGCTGCTCGCGAGCCCCCCGCCGAGAAGCGAGACGGTCGCCATCGCGCTCCCGGGATCGCGGGGATCTCGGATCCCGATCCGCCAGGGAACGCCACCCGGGTGCGGACCCACGACGGCGAGGTCTCCACCGAGATCGACGAGGCCGTGATGCGCGCCGTGTCGGCGGCAGAGCTCCGCCGCCCGATCGGCCGCGTACTCCTTCACGTAGCCTCCGAAGTCGAGCTCCATGCCCGCGTCTGGAAGCGCGACCCTCGGCCGCTCCCAGAGAACGCGCCCGAAGCCCACGAGCGGGAGCAGCGCCAGGATCTCCTCGCGGCCGGGAACCCGCCCGGAGCGGAAGTTCCACGCGCGGCGCAGCACGCCCGAGCTGATGTCGAAGAGTCCGTCGCTCTCGCGGTACGCAGTCGCCGCGTAGTCGAGCAGCGTCGCCGTCTCCTCATCCACCACGACGCCCGCCGGATCGCCGGCACTGCGATTGATCCGGGAGGCGAGGCTCGTCTCCTGGTAGCGCGAGAACTTTCGCTCGAGGCGGCCCACTTCGGCGATGGCCGCTCCCGCCACCGCGCAGGCGGCCTGCTGCGAGCCGCCGTAGAGCCGGATCTCGCAGGGGCTCCCCATCGCGCGAAAAGGAAAGTGGAAGAGCTCCACGCCTCAGAACCTCGCGCTGAGTGCGATCGAGAAGAGGTGGAAGGAGACGAGTCCGGGATTCTCGAGCGAGACCTTCCCGAGCGCATAGTCCCCGGAGCTCAGATAGCGCTGCCACGAGAAGGCCGCGCGCCAGTCGATGGGCCCCGTCGCAAAACGCGTCTCGGCCTTCAGGCGCCACGAGATCGCACCGTAGGGCGAGAGCCGATAGTCGCTCGAGGCCTCGCCATCGGAAGGCGCCGTCTCGAAATAGGGGCCGTAGAAGTCCGCCTGGCTCTGGCTGTAGTAGCGGAAGGAGGGGACCAGGTGGATCGCATCCCAGATCGCCTGATCCCAGGCCAGCTCGAGCGTGTGCGAAGTGACCTTCCAATCGTCCGCGTAGAAGCGGTAATCCGCCTGGAGCGTGCCGGCGATCGGCTCGACGTGGTGCCGATAGCGCGTGAGCCAGGTGAGCTGATGCCGCGCATCCGGGCGGCTGTCGGCGACCGGATTGCCTGCCACGAGCACCTGTTTGTAGGGATCCGAGAGGTAGCCCGTCTGGCGCTGGAAGGTGAGCGAAGACTGGAGCGCCGCTTCGCGGCTCAGGATCTGCGCGATTCCGGCGAAGACCGTGCCGCTCCACTTCTTCTCGTGCGAGGGGCGCGTCGGAAAGAGCTCGGCGTCGGTGGGCTCGATCCGATCGATCGAGAACGCGCTGCCCGCGGAGAGGGTCGTCCGCTTGTCCGCGAACTCGCGCTCGCCGCGCAGGCTCCCGTTCCACGCGAAGTAGTCGTTCTCCTTCGAGATCCCCCCGCCGAGGGTCGCCCGACCGCGATCGAAGTGCAGCATCGCCTCGACGAGCGCATCCGTGCGCTGGTCCTCGATCGTGGCGCCGCTCATGACCTGCACCGGGTTGCCATCGGCGTCCGGGATGACGTACCAGGGCGAGGCGCCGCTCATCTTCTCGTGCACCAGATCGACCCCGAGATCGACGCGCGCAAAGAGCGGGCCGGCGAGACGGATCTGGTGGATGTCGACTTCGTAGCGGCTGCGCTCGCCGCCGGGCGTCACCTTCGACGCAGGCAGCGGGTCCTCGGAGTAGCGCGAGTAGCTGTACTCGGCCGAAAGCTGCGAAAGGGGGCCCTCCGCTGCAGCGTCCCGCGCGAGGCCCGGAAGCGCCAGCGCCGCGCTGCTGAGGGCCGCGAGCGCCACGCTGCGCCGCTTGCGGCATCGACGCCGTGCGGGCTCACGTCGCGCGCGGCGGCGCCGTGCGCGACGCCGCCCGATGGCGTGCGACGGCCTCAGGAGCGGATCGGGGGCGCCCCGCGGCGCGAGATCAGTTGCATCCGCATCCCCCGCCGCCAGCGCCCCCGCCCGGGAGCGACGCCTCCTTGCTGAAGTAGACGTGCTGGCTGCGCCGGGACTCCATCGGGTCCGGGTCGAAGGCCATCTCGGGCTTCGCCAGGAGGTCGCGCTCCCACGGCTGCACCGGCGCACAGGCAGCGCAGGCGAGGAGGCCCAGCAGCGAGCCGATGGCTACGCGCAGCATCGCGCTCAGCGCCCGCCGACGAGATCGGCGATCCGGGCGCGCAGAATCGCCACGTCACCACGTTCGAAGCCGCGGTGCACGTAGCGGATCACGCCCTTGCGATCGATCAGGTATGAGGTGGGCATCGTCTCGACCCCGAAACGCGCGGGAATCAGGCCCTCCGGATCCATCGCGCTCGCGTAGCCGACGGGGCTGCGCGCCAGGAAACGACGCGCCGCTTCGGGCTCGCGATCGACGTTCACCGCGAGCACCGCGAAGGCCTCGGCCGGAAACTCGCGGCGCAACATCTCGAGCGCCGGTAGCGCCGTGCGGCAGGGGGCGCACCAGGAAGCCCAGAAGTCGAGGTACACGACCTTGCCGCGCGCGGCGGAGAGCGACACGGGTGCTCCACCCACGAGCGCCGGAGCGCTCCAGTCGGGAGCCACGTCGCCTTCCTCGATCGCGAACGCGGGCCGAGCGACGAGCGCGGCGCAGATCGCGAGCAAGCAAACGAGAGAGGAGGGAGTCTGCGGGTACATCGACGGCTCGCTCTCCCATCGCATCGACCGGCGGGCGGGCGCCCGCGTGATTCGGATCACGACGCGGCCGCGGCGCGGAGCGCCCCGACCAGCAGATCGACCGTGAGCAGCTCCGGAAGCATCCGCGGCGTCGCAGCGTCGCCCCCCCCATAGACGACGTAGGCGGGGACGCCGGCGCGTCCGAAGCGCGCCAGCTCGGAGCGGATCGCCTCGTCGCGGCGGGTCCAGTCCGCGCGAAAGACCGCGACGCCGAGCTCGCGAAGCGTCGCGCGGACGCGTTCGTCGTCGAGCACGAGCCGCTCGTTCAGCTTGCAGGTCACGCACCAGTCGGCCGTGAAGTAGACGAAGGCCACGCGACCGGACGCGACCTGCGCCGCGACCGCTACCGGGTCGAAGACGAGCGCCGGCGCAGCGTCGTCTCCGACCATCGCCTCGAAGCGCGAGAGTCCCACTAGAGTCGCCAGCAGCGCCGCCCCGATCGATACCGTTGCCGCGAGACGCCCGCGCCCCTCCGCGCGCTGCCGCCAGCCGAGCCCGTGCGCGACGAGTGCCGCGAGCCAGAGCAGCACGAGCGTCGCCGAGACCGCGCCGGACTCCGCGACGCGACCGAGGACGAAGAGCAGCCAGACGACGGTCGCGAGCAGCGCGAGACCGCCGAGCCGGCGCAGCTCCAGCATCCACGGACCCCCGCGCGGGAGGAAGCGCATCGCCCCGGGTGCGACGACGACCACGAGGACCGGCAGGGCGAGGCCGAGGCCGATCGCGGCGAAGACGACGAGCACCTGCTCGGCGGAGCCCGCAAGCGCGAAGCCCACCGCCGCACCGAGGCAGGGGGCCGTGCAGGGAGTCGCGAGCGCCACCGCGAGAAGCCCATCGAGAAAGCTCCGGCGCGGGCCCGTCGCCTGCGAGCCGACCCGGGCGAGTGAACCCGGAGGGGCGCCGATCTCGTAGACCCCGAGCAGGTTCGCCGCGAGGAGTGCCGTCACGATCGCGAGCGCCGCCACGAAACGGGGCTCCTGGAGCTGGAAGCCCCAGCCGACGGAGGCCCCGCCCGCACGCACGAGGAGCGTCGCCGTCGCGAGCATCCCCATCGCGGAGAGGGTTCCTCCCGCATAGGCGAGCGCGTGGGCCACCATCGCCCGCCGCTCGAGGCGGGCTACCTCGGCGAGCCAGGCGAGCTTGATCGCAAGCACCGGCAGCACGCACGGCATCGCGTTGAGCAGCAGCCCGCCGAGGAGCCCGAGCGCCACGGCGGCCAGCAGGCCCGAGGCGCCCGCTGGCGACGACGCGCGGGAGCCGCGCCCGACCGCATGCTGTGTCTCGAGCGGGAGCGCGGCGAAGCGCGCGCGCACCCGCGCGGCATCCGGGTCCGCACGTCCATCGAGCGTGCGTACCAGCGAGATCTGCGCGGGGATGCAGCGGTCACGGCATGCGACGAGATCGATCTCGGCGCGCGCGACGCTCGGCATCGCGGCCTGACCTTCGAAGCGAGCTTCGCTCGGCAGCCAGAGCGTCCCCGAGTGAACTCGGGTCGCGAGGCCCTCCTCGACGAGCTCGCTCGGCGCAGGCCAGGCGATCGGAGCGACGCGGGCACCCTCCACATGGAGGGCGACGCGCGTCGGCAAGCCGAGCTCGCCGGGATCCCGGTCGTAGACGTGCCAGCCCGGTGCGATCTCGAGCTCGACGCCGAGACGCACGCGCCCTCGCGGCACCACGTCGTCCGGATGCGCTAGCAGCCGCGCGATGACTCGCGGCTCGCCCTCATCGATCGCGGCGGCCACGCGCAGGGAATCGCTCGGCTCTGCCGCAGCCGTACCCGCGAGCCATGCGAGGAGTCCCAGACCGGTGAGCGCTCGCCTCATCGGTCTTCGCAATCGGTTGCAGGCAGCCTCCGGAGCGTGACGAAAGACCCGAAGCGACCGCAGCGCTACGACCCCGTTGCCGGTGCACGCCGCACGTAGCGGCTGCGAAGCTCCCGCGCGAATCGCCCGCGCCGCCTTGGCTTTGGCCGCTGGTGACTCGTGATACCGGTTCCCCCCGCGCGCTGGCCGATCTCTCCCCTTGCGACCGCGCGTTGGCCCCGCCGACGCGGTCGGGAGCGGAGGCCCTGCGATGCAACAGCTCGGGATCGTCATCGCGATCGCCCTCGCCTTCACGGCCAGCGGCGCCGCGGCGGGGCCCCGCGAGCAGGCGAAGCGGATGCACGACCGCCTCGTCGGCGTGCCGCCGCCCGAGGCCCTCCTCGACGCGATGGCCACCGAGATCTCGGCCGGCGATCCGATCGCCGCAGCCTACCGGGCGATGGAGCATCCGGCCTTCTACACGACGCTGCTGCGCAACTTCGTGACGCCGTGGACCAACGTCGCGCAGACCGTGTTCGCAGAGCTCAACGACTACAGCGCGACGGTGATCGGGATGGTCCGGGACGAGGTGCCCTTCGACCAGATCCTCTCGGCGGATCTGGTCTACGTGGGCGCACCCGGCGTGGTCGGCGCCGCGTACTCGCACACGAACAACGACCACTATCGGCAGCTCGAGGCGTCGCGCGCGAACCTCGGCGACCCGGCCGTGCTGGTGGCGCGCACCCAGTCGGGGATCTCGGGTTCCCAGCTCGCCGCGGCCGACACGGCGGGAGTGATGACGACGCGGGCCGCGGCCGAGGCCTTCTTCAGCGCCGGCACGAACCGTCGCATGTGGCGCTTCGTCGCGATGAACTTCCTGTGTCGCGACATGGAGGAGCTCAAGGACATCACCCGGCCGACGGGCCGGATCCGCCAGGACTTGAGTCGGAGCCCCGGAGGCGACAGCTCGGTGTTCCTGAACCACTGCTCCGGCTGCCACTCCGGGATGGACCCGATGGCGGGCGCCTATGCCTTCCTCGAGTGGGACGCGGCAGCGGAGCGTCTCGTCTCGACGCCGGGTCGCGTGCAGGCAAAGTATCTGATCAACGCAAACACCTTTCCGGCGGGCTACGCGACCGTCGACGACCGGTGGGACAACTACTGGCGCGCCGGCCCCTACGCGTCCCTCGGCTGGCGCGGGCCCGAGGCCGGCGGCTTCGGGCCGAAGAGCCTCGGCCGCGAGGTCGCGGCGAGCCGGGCCTTCTCGCTCTGTCAGGTCGACAAGATCTTCGAGCTGGTCTGTTTCCACCCGCCGAGCTCGGCGGCGGAGCTCGCGGAGCGCGAGCGCATCGCCGACGTGTTCGAAGCCCGGGCCTACAGCCTGAAGCGGGTCTTCGCCGAGGTGGCCACCACGTGCCGCGGCAACTGAGCGCGACGCTGAAGGCCCGGAGGGCGCCCCTGCGCGGCTCGCAACATCGTTTCCGGCTTGCGGCGATCGGCTTCGCTGCGGCGCTGGCCCTCGCCTGCGGCGACTACGGCGGCTCCGGTGGAGGATCTTCTGCGGGATCGAGCAGCAGCGCGGGCACGCCCCCGCCGATCTCGCTTCCGGGAACGGGCGATCCCGGCGGCGGCACCGCCAGCAACGGCATCGCCGCGTTCGAAGCGACGGTCCATCCGCTGCTCACGCTCTACTGCGCGGACTGTCACGCCGGAGCGGGGCCCGGCTCGCCCTCGATCTCGCACCCCGACAGCGCGGTCGCCTACGACGCGGTGGTGCGCAACCAGAAGGTGAATCTCGCCTCGCCGTCGAGCTCCCGGCTCGTGCGGCGCCTCGTCGCCGACTTCCACCACTGCTGGAGCGACTGCCTCGCCGATGGGATGGCGATGCAGGCCGCGATCGAGCAGTGGGCCGCGATGCTCGCCGCGGCGCCCCCCGGCGGCGGCGGCACCACCACCACCACGGGCACGATCACGACGCCGAGCCTCGCTCTCGCCGAAGGGATCGAAGACACCGGCGCCGAGCGCTACAGCGGGAATCTGATCGCGTTCTTCGATTTCAAGGAGGGCTCGGGCGCGGTCGCACACGACACGAGCGGCGTCGCTCCCCCGATGAACCTCGCGCTCAGCAACGCCAACTGGCTCTCGAGCCACGGGCTAGAGTTCATGCCGGGCAAGGCGCAGGCGGGCGTCGCGACGAGCCGCAAGCTCTACGACCGCATCGCCGAGCCCGGAAGCGGCACGCAGCAGTACAGCATCGAGGCCTGGTCTGTCGCGGCGAACGTCACGCAGGAGGGACCGGCTCGGATCGTGGCCTACGCGAGCGGGACCGGGAGCGCCAACTTCACGCTGGGCCAGGTGCTCTACAACTACAGCTTCCGCAACCGGAGCCTCGCCGCCGGAATCGGCGGGAACGGGACGCCAGACCTCTCGACGCGCGACGCGGACCAGGATCTCCAGGCGACGCTCCAGCACGTGGTCCTGACCTACGACCAGTACCGGGGGCGCCGCATCCACGTGAACGGCGTCTTCACCGGAGACGTCGATGCACAGGGTGCCGGCCGCCTGTGGAGCTGGAGCGAGAGCCACTCCTTCGTCCTCGGAAATGCGACCAGCAACGATCGGCCCTGGCTGGGCAAGCTCCAGCTCGTGGCGATCTACGACCACGCGCTCAGCGAGGCGCAGATCCTGCAGAACTTCGCCGCGGGGGTCGGAAAGCGCCTGATCCTGCGCTTCGACATCGGCCAGTGGGCGGGCGCCGGAAGTCTGCTCGAGTTCACGGTGAGCGAGCTCGACGAGTTCAGCTATCTCTTCTGCAAGCCCACCTTCCTGACCTCGAACCCTAGCGGCCAGCGCGTGACCGGAATCCGGATCGCGGTCAACGGTCGGGTTCCGGTGGCCGGACAATCCTTCCTCGATCTCGACGCGGTGATCGGGGCCGCGCGCCAGGAGCTCTCGCCGCTCTGCGCCGTCGTCGCGAAGGAAGGCGGCGCCGCGCTCGACCGCTTCTCGCTCCAGTTCGACACACTCGGCAACTTCGCGAGCCCCGCGGCGCCGCTCCTGCCTCCGCCTCCGCCGCCCGTGCCGATGCCCTCGCTGAACCCGCTCGAGGGAATCCGGAGCTTCGACCGGTTGAACGAGACGCTGGCGGCGATCACCGGGATCTCGCCCGCTGCGCCGGGCGTGGCCGCGACCTTCCAGGAGATCGAGCAGCAGCTCCCGCCCGGCGTCGATCTGCGCGCCTTCTCCTCCTCGCAGCAGGTCGGCATCGCCAAGCTGGCACTCGAGTACTGCGACGCGCTCATCGAGGCACCTGCGGCGCGCAACGCCTTCTTCGGTGCCAACCCGCCCTTCCCCTTCGATTCGCCCGCGACGACGGTCTTCGCCGACCCGACGCTGCGCGATCGGCTGGTGCGCGCACTCGTCGACCGCGCCTACGGGATCTCGCTCGCGAACCAGCCCGCGGCCGCCGACGCGGCGCCCGCGCTGAACCAGCTCTTCGACACTCTGAGCGCGGGCTGTACTCCTTCGACTTGCCCCGCGCTGCGAACCCGTACGATCGCGAAGGCGGCCTGCGCGGCAGTGCTTGCGAGCCCGGGGGTACAGGTCCATTGAGCGTGCGAAGCCCTTGCCGCCGGGACGGAGGTGTCGTGACGCAACGAAGCGACGACGCGGACGAGGCGCTCGTGCCCTTCCGCCACGAGCAGCACCGGAAGCCCGTGACGCGCCGGGACTTCCTCGCGCAGGGTCTGATCGCCGGCCTCGGCTTCGTCGTCGGCCCGAGCCTCTTCGGGTTGCTGGCCGCGCCGCGCCGCGCGCGAGCGCAGATGCTGCAGTGCAATCTCGGCTCCGGAGCCGGGCGCATCCCCTTCCTCTGCTTCGATCTCGCGGGGGGAGCGAACGTGGCGGGCTCGAACGTGCTCGTCGGTGGGCCGGGCGGCCCGCTCGATCTCCTCGGCGCGAACGGCTACGAGCAGCTGGGGCTCCCGGCCACGATGCTGCCGCAGCTCGCGGGGCAGACGAGCCTGGAGCTCGGGCTCCCCTTCCACGCCGACAGCGCCTTCCTGCGCGGAATCCTCTCGAAGACCTCGCCGACGACGCGGGCCCACGTGAACGGCACGGTAGTCTGCGCCCGCTCGGAGAACGACACGGGCAACAACCCCCACAACCCGACCTACGGCATCGCTCGCGCCGGCGCCGCCGGCGAGCTCGCCGTGCTGGTCGGGACGGAGAGCTCCGTATCCGGGGGCAACTCGCAGGCGCCGATGTCGATGATCGACGCCGCGCTGCGGCCGACCAAGATCGATCGCCCGAGCGACGCCACCGGGCTCGTCGACACCGGAAAGCTCGTGAATCTGCTCAACCAGGCGGATGCCGCCGCCGTCATGCGCACGGTCGAAGCGCTCGCCGAGCAGAAGCTCACGCACATGAACGAGGCCCAGGCCGTCGAGGATCTCATGCGCTGCGGCTACATCGAGACGACCCAGCTGGTCGCCAGCTTCGGCGACCCGACGATCCTCGATCCAAGGCTCGATCCGGACATCGTCGGCGCAGCCAACAGCATCTTCACGGCTGCCGAGTTCGGGCGTTCGGCCTTCGTGAAGACCGGGTCGGTGATGAAGCTGGTGGTGAACGGCTTCGCGGGTGCCGGGACCCTGGAGCTCGGCGGCTACGACTACCACGACAGCACCCGAGCCACCGGCGAGCGCAAGGATTTCGAGGCCGGCCAGGCGATGGGCGCCGCGCTCGAGTATGCGGCGCGGCGCAGCCGCCAGCTGATGCTCTACGTCTTCAGCGACGGTTCCGTCAACTCCACCGGCGAGCTCGACAACTCGGTGGATGGGCGCGGCAAGGGAATCTGGAAGGCCGACGACTCGCAGACCGCGGCCGCGCTCATCCTGGTGTACGACCCGGCCGGAAGGCCCCAGCTCGCCCGGCCCGAAAGCGGGCAGATCGGGTGGTTCCGACCGAACGGCGACCTCGAGACCGGGGCGACGCGCATCAGCAACAACGTGGCGTTGCTGGCCGAGGCGATCGTGCTCAACTATCTCGCGCTGCACGACGAGGTCGGACGCTTCGCGCAAGTGCTCCCGGGCCACGGCCTGGGCTCGGCGGCGGAACAGGACCGCCTGATCGCCTTCGCACCGATCCGGGCGGCGGGCGGCTGAGCGTGCAGGCGAAGCGGGAATCAACCGTGGCTGCCGCGCCACTCCTCGAGGGCCGCGAGGCCGGCGACACGAGCCCAGCGCAGGTCGGTCCAGAACTTGCGCCACGGGCGCGCGATCCCTTCGCGGGCGCGCTCGCCACCCGCCAGTGCGGCGTGCGAGGCCGCCTCGCCGCAGGCGGCCGCGGCCTGGGGCGGCAGGATCGGCGCGAGAGGGCCGGTGTGACCCGGGGGTGCCGTGCCGATGCCGAGCGCCGAGATCACCCCGACCAGCGTGATCAGGAGGCGCGTCGGCAACGCCATCCGGGTGGCAAGCAGGCGGTGGAAGGGAGGTGCCACGAGCAGCCCACACAGGAGCAGCGACAGCGCCTCGAGCGGGTCGCGATCGATCAGCGCGTCGAGGCCCCCGATCGAGAAGAGCGTCCACAGGACCCAGCCCGCGTAGCGACACAGCCGCTCGAGCAGCGTGATTTCCGCCTGGGCTGGTGCTGGCGCGGCGCGCGGTCGCGCCGGAGCGGGCAGCGACGGGGGACCCGGGGGCAGCACGGCGACGGCCGCGGCGTTCTGACCGGGAGCGGGTAGCGCGCGCAGGTGCACGGTCGCGGGCCGCGGCGGCGCGCGGAGGACGGCCTCCTTCTCGCGCTGGAACTCGCGTCGCGAGATGGCACCGAGGTCGCGCAGCCGCGCCAGTCGTTCGAGCAGCTCCATCTGCTCGGCGTCCATCGTACCTCCTCGCGCAAACGCTGATATTCGAAGCTTGGAGATATGTTGCACGCCGATGGTTCTTGTGACACGAAAAGAGGTTGTTGCCTACGCGTGCGCGAGCAGGCGCGGTGCGACGGCGGTGCAGGCGGACGAGCGAAGTCCCCGCCCCCGCTGGACTCTCAGCGTGCTCCGCGACCGACCGGGATCTCGCGGAAGGGTCGGTCCTTGTCCACCCGGATCTCGGGCGGGAGCCCGAGTACCCGCTCGGCGATGATGTTGCGCAGGATCTCGTCGGTTCCGCCCGCGATTCGCAGGCCCGGGGCTCCGAGATAGGCCTCCTGCCACAGGGCCTGCTGCGGAGCGAGGTCCGGATCGAGGAGCGCGCCCATCGCGCCCTGCAGCTCCATCGCGAACGAGGCCATTTCCTGGCCGAGGGGGGCACCCACCGCCTTGCCGATCGAGCCCTCGGGTCCCGGCGTGGCGCCGCGACTGACGGCTGAGAGCGTGCGGTAGCCGGTGTACTGGAGGCCCTTCGCACGGATGTAGAAGTCCGCGAGCTTCTGGCGCACGGCGTGGTTCTCGATCGCGGGGCGCCCAGCGATGCGCGCCTCGCGCGCGAGCCGGAAGAGCTCGCGCACGCGGCCGCTGCCGCCGCCGGCCCCGATCGCCACGCGCTCGTTCATCAGCGTCGTGAGCGCCACCCGCCAGCCGTCGCCCACGCCGCCGACGCGGTTCGCATCGGGTACACGCACGTCGTTCAGGAACACCTCGTTGAAGCCGGAGGCGCCGTTGATCTGACGGATCGGGCGCACTTCGATCCCCGGCGCGTGCATGTCCACGATGAAGTAGGTGAGACCCGCGTGCTTGGCTGCATCGGGATCCGAGCGTGTCACGATCATCCCGTAGTCGCAGTAGTGCGCGCCCGTGCTCCAGATCTTCTGGCCGCGGAGCACCCAGTCATCGCCCTTCCGCACGGCGCTCATGCGCAGTCCGGCGAGATCGCTTCCGGCGTCGGGCTCGCTGAAGAGCTGGCACCAGACCACCTGGCCCCGCCCCATCTCGCGCACGTAGCGGTCCTTCTGGTCCTTCGACCCGTGGGCCAGGAGCGTCGGTGCCAGCATCCCGTGCCCGATCGCATAGAGGTTGGCCGGCGTGTCGAAGCGGGCCTCCTCCTGGTTCCAGATCACCTGCTCCATGCGGCCCAGATCCTGGCCGCCGTACTCCTTCGGCCAGGTGAGGCAGGCCCAGCCCTCGTCGAACTTCCTGGTCTGCCATGTCTTGGCTTCGCGGATCGCGTTGGGATCCTCGCGTTCGCGCAGCGGATCTGCGCTCGGCCCGTCGGGATCGCGCGGCTTCGAGTTGAGTTCGAGCCAGGCGCGCGCGCGGGCGCGGAAAGAGGCTTCCTGCAGGGTGTCGTCGAAGTCCATGATCGCTCCTCGGTTGCGAGGGATGGGGGGCGTGCGTTCAGGCGGCTTCGCGCGCCTCGAGGCGCTCGATCAGCAGCTCTCGCCAGGCACTCGGAGTCCCGAGCCATGCGGAGAGAAGCTTTGCCCGGCGGTAGAAGAGGTGGCAGTCGTACTCCCAGGTGAAGCCGACGCCGCCGTAGATCTGGATCATCTCGCGCGTCGCGAGCTCGAAGGCGTCGCTCGCGGCGGCGCGGAAGCTGCAGGCCGCGAGCTCGAGCTCGTCGCTTCCGGAGGAGAGGGCCCATGCGGCGTAGTAGCCGTTCGAGCGCGCGAGCTCGATGGCGGCGTACAGATCGGCGAAGCGGTGCTTGATCGCCTGGAAGGAGGCGATCGGCCGGCCGAACGCGTAGCGACCGAGTGCGTAGTCGCGTGCCGCCTCGAGCGCGCGCGTGGCGCCCCCGAGCTGCTCGAAGCCGGTCATCACGGCGGCCCGGTCGAGCAGCCTGCGGATCGCGTCCGTGGCGTCCGGGGGACCGAGCAGCTCTGCGGCCGCTCCGTCGAAGACGAGCCGCGACTGCGGGCGGCTCGGGTCGAAGGACTGGAGCGGCACGCGCGTGACACCGGGCCCCGACAGGTCGACGACGGTGAGGACCGGCCCGCTCGCCGCGCGCGCGACGACGACGCCGAGGCCTGCCGATCCGCCATCGAGCACCGGAAGCTTCTCGCCCCGGAGGCGGCCCTTCTCGAAGCGCGTCTGGAGGCCGGAGCTTGCGAGGTCTCCCGTGCCCTCGGCGAGAGCGAAGGTTCCGATGAGATCCCCGCTGGCGAGCCGGGGCAGATGGCGCGTCTTCTGGGCGTCGCTCCCGAAATGCAGCAGAGCCTCGCTCGCCAGGTACACGGACGGACCGAAGGGGATCGGCGCGAGGGCTCGGCCGATTTCCTCGGCGATCAGCACCAGCTCGAGATAGCCGAGTCCGGCGCCTCCGAGAGCTTCGGGGACGGCTGCGCCGAGCCAGCCCATCTCCGCGACGCCCTTCCAGAGCTCCGCGTCGAAGTCGATCTCGGGAGACTCGAGGACGCGCCGGCACGCGTCGAGTCCGGATCGCTTCGCGAGGTAGTCGCGGGCGGTCTTCTGCACGAACTTCTGGTCCTCGGAAAACTCGAGATTCATCGCAGCGGCTCCTGGGTTCCCGGGCGGTCGAGATCGCGCCTACTGTACCCTCTCGGAGCCGCAGGGGGGAGCCGTCGCCGTCGAGCTGCTACGTCGCGCGCTCTGGCGGGGCCCCACACTGCTGCTGGCGCAAGCCGCGCTGCACCGACGTCCGGAAGCGCGTCTGCCCGAAAGTGTGGCGATCTGGCTCGTTCACGGCCTGCAGGACGAGCTCATCGATCCCGACGAGAGCCGCCGGCTCGCCGCGACGGGGAGCCCCGACTTCGTGCGGCTCATGCTGGTCGACGACGACCATCGCCTCGCGGCTTCGGTTGCCGAGGGCCGACTCGTGGAGTGGGTGCGCGACCTCGCGGCCTGGCGGCCGCAGCTCCGCTGATCCGGGTCGCTCAGGACCCCATCAGCGTGAAGAAGCCGCCTTCGCGATCGATCAGCACGCCGACGGTTTCTTGTTCCTTCACGAAGTAGAGCAGCAGCTCAGACGAGACCAGCGTCTTGTGCCAGCCGGCCTGCTCCATCTCGCGCTCGTAGAATCCCACGATCTCCTGCGCCGGCGCCTCGATGGCGTAGGTCTCGGTCGGGTGATCGTCGACCCCGCCGGACCCGTGGGAGCGCCCGGAGAGCGATGCGCCCTTCGGGAGCGGGCAGTCGAGGATGCCCGCCGTCCCCGACGACGCGGCGAGGCTGGCGGCGATCGTCGGCCTGGCGGCATCCACGCGCCGGGGTGCCGGGGGCGCGGCCGGCGCCGGAGCGGGTGCGAGCGCCGCACTTTGCATGGCTACCGGAGGCGGAGCGGGCAGCGTGGCGACGGGCGGCGACGGAGCCGGCAGCGTCGCAACGGGCGCCGGCGGCGCCGACTGCCGCGGCGCGCTCTTCTCGACCGGCTTCGCGGCCCGGGGCTTCGCAGCTTTGCGCGGCGGCAGCGGCGCTTCGCCCGAAACGCTGGTGTAGGAGTCCCACACCCACCCGACCCGACCATCGGCGAGGCGGATCTGCTCCCAATCACCCGAGCGATCGAGCACCTCGACCGGAGTGCCGCGATGCAGCTTCTCCATGAAGGCGCCGACCGAGCCCGGACGCGAAGCGACCACGAGCGACTCGACGTTCACCTTCTCGATCGGACCGGACTCTGCCTGCGCATGCGGCGCGGCTACCGCGGGTGTCTGCGACATCAGTCGACGCATCCGATAGGTCACGTCCTCGTAGAGCGGCCAGAGCGCCACGATCGGCAGGCGCGAGGTGGCCAGGCTCTCGCGGTAGTAGAGGATCGCGAGCTCGGGGCTCTCGGTCGCCTCGGCGACGCGGCCGAGCAGGTACCAGGAGCGCCCGGAACCGTCGCCGCTGCGAAGGATCCCGAGCACGAGCGGATCGTAGTGGCCGTCTTCGAGCAGCCACTCGGCACCGCGGAAATCGTAGCGGCAACGCGCGCAGTCGAGACGCACCTGGCCCGAGCGGAACTGATCGAGCAGCACCTCGGGCGGCGCCGGCGCCTGGACCGGAGCACTTGCACAGGCGGCGAGCCCAGCGGCGAGCACGAGTGCCGCAGCCGCACGGGCGCAACGCTTGCCGGCCAGTCTCGCGTTCATCGTCACTCCTCCACCACCAGGGGCGGCATGCGGAAAGCGGGACGAAGGGCTCCTCGCTCGCGGGGTCGTCGCGGCGCTCCTGTGTTCCAGGCGGAGCGCCAACATCTGGCGCTCCGCCTGGCTGGGTTGTCGACGCGCCGGAGTTACGGCGTTGCGGGGTTGAGCTCGGCCTCGATGTCACCGAGCGCGGCGTCGATGTTGGTGGCGAGGTCGCCCCAGAAGGCAGCGGCGGCCACGGCGAACACGACTCCGACGATGGCCCACTCGACCATCTCCATTCCGGCCTCATCGCGGACGAGGCGCTTCAGATTGCTCACGATCACGGTTGGTCTCCTACCTGGCGGCGAGTTCCGACCCGATCGACTGAAGAAGAGCTTGGGCCGGGTCCCTGGAACGACGCACCTCGCGCACGTCCCCGGACGGAGTGGCTGAGCTGCAAGCGACGTGCCGCGCAGCCTGCCGCGGGCCGCATCGAGCGCGCGACACGTCGGCAGGCGCAGATGCGCGGAGAGCTGCCGGCGACCTGCGCGTGCGACGGGCAGCTCGCGCGCTCGATCGGAGGCGAGCGCGCTTCCACTCTTGTGAGGAGGAGAGGAGCGTTTCCGTTGAGCTCCGCCGGCCCGCAAAGAGCTGCGTAGGAGCCGACGCTCGGGTCGGAGGGCTAGCTCACCCGCCCTACGCCGAGGGGACGCGGAGCGCGGCGAGGCGGCCGACCCGCGCGGGAATCGAGCCAGGCGTCAGGATCCTCGTACGCGCGGCTGCGCTCGGGATCCGAGCAGTAGCGCAGGTCGACGAGCAGGCTCTCGATCGAGGCGGGCCCGATGCGAAGATCGCGTCGCGCCGCAGCCGAGATCACCGCACTCGCGCCGTCCACCTCGCCCATCTGCCGGAAGGGCGCGAGTGCGTGGTGGATGCGAAGTGCCGGGTCGGAGGCCAGGCGCGGGCGGGCGATCCCGAACCAGCGCCGCCAGCGAGGCTCGTGGAGAAAGGGAAAGCGCTCCAGGGTCTCCGTCTGCTTTGCGGAGCGCCAGATCTCGATGGGCTTGGGGATCACGGACATGGCTTCGGCACCCTCCGATCGACACTTGAGTTCGGCGTCCGACGGGGCCGGGAACGTGGTTGCAATCACTGAGTTCGGCGTCCGACCGGGCCGGGAACGTGGTTGCAATCACGTTTGGCAGGCGTGCATGATACGTGCGGCGCGCTGGCGGCCTCGCTCGACACCATCGGCCGCGGGGGGAAATCCATGCCGATGCTTCGCGTCCGGAACCTCGTCGCAGCGGCCCTTGCCACCCAGAGCGCCCTGCTCCTCGGGACGCCCCGGGCCTTTGCCCAGGACTACGTCCGCGAGGGCTGGTACGTCGGAGCCCATGGGGTCTATGCCGTGGAGGACTTCGACATCCGCGGAACGGCCGCCAACGACTTCGGCTTCAACCTCTTCGCCGGCTATCGAATGTTCCGGGGTCTCGCGAGCGACTTCGAGTTCGAGTACGTCGATGCCCTGTCTGCCCGAGGCGATCCCGCCGGGCCCAACTACGACGTCCGGACCTTCGACTTCGCCTGGAACTTCCGCCTCTACCCGCTCGCCTGGGCCTTCGAGCCGAGCTCGGACTTCCAGCGCGTACAGCCCTATCTGAGCGCGGGACCCTCGCTCCAGTGGGTGCAGCTCCAGCGCCTTCCGGGTGGCGACCGCGACGACGGCGATTTCGCCGGGCGCCTCGGCGGGGGGATCGACTTCCTCCTGACCGAGAACGTCGCGCTCGGCGCCGACGCGATCTATACGATCGGCACTGGCGACGTGCGCGACTACCGCTACCTCTCGATCGGGTGGGGCTTGAGCTACCGCTTCGGCGGCGGGGAGTCCTCGGCCGCTGCGGACGACGAGGAGAGCGAAGAGAGCGACCCGTAGTCGACCTTCACACTCGCGCTGCGAGTCTTCGCGAGCGCCCTCCGGCGCACTTGCTCCGAGAGCTCTCCCCGTCGAGACTGTGGCTTCATTTGCACAGTCGATGTGAACTGTGATAGCCATTTCACAGTTCTGGTAGGGGGCGGAGCGCCGGGGTCGGTGCCCGCTCCGGAGGTGCTCCGGTGACGAGCGTGCGCGACCTCGATGCGACCATCCTGCTGCGGGCCTGCGAGCTCTTCTTCCAGAAGAAGCTCGCGACCAAGGCGATCAGCGACGAGATCGCGGTGGAGCTGCGGCGGATCGGCTCGGATTTCGAGATGAGCCGCGAGAAGGTCTACGAACTGATCCGCGAGGCCCGTCAGCGCAAATTCTTCCAGATCGTTCCACCGCTCGAGGACGAGCTCCGCAAGCGGCTCGAGGGGCGCTACCCCGGGGAGTTCCAGGTCGCGCACATCACGGAGCTCGATCACCTCGCGGTCTCCGCCGCCCGGGTGGTGGCGAACCTGATCGAGCGCCTGCACCGCGAGGGGCGCGACGAGGTGCACGTAGGACTCGGCGCCGGCCAGACGAGTCAGCTCGTCGCACGCCACCTCGCGGTGCTCCTGCGCGCGGCGCAGCAGCTCCCGAAGCTCGTCTTCCACGCGCTCACGTCGGGATTCCACGTGACCGAGCCCCACACGGCGCCGGTTTCCTTCTTCGGGTTCTTCGAGGCGATTCCGGCCGAGATCTCCTACGTGAGCCTCTTCGCGCCGGCCATCGCGAACACGGAGGAGTGGGCGAAGATGCGCGGTCGCATCGGCGTCAAGGAGTCCTTCGAGCAGGCGGGGAAGATCGACATCGTGCTGACCTCGCTCGGCAGCCCCACCCACGGTCACGGAGACTTCTACGACTTCATGCGGATGGGCCCGCAGGAGGGTTTCGATGCATTGCGTGGCGGCGGCTGGATCGGAGACGTGCAGTACCGGCCCTATTCGGCGACGGGTCCGATCCTGATCGACGCGCAGGTGCGCGCGGTGACGCTCTTCGAGCTCCAGGATCTGGTCCAGCTCGCGGCGCGCCCGGACAAGCACGTGGTGCTCGTGGCAGGGCCTTGCTCCGTCTGCAAGAAGTCGCGGGCCGACGCGATTCTTCCGCTGCTGCTGGAGCCGAGTCTCAAGGTGTGGAAGATGATCGTGACCGACGTGGGGACGGCCCGCGAGCTTCTCGCACACCCGCCGGGCGCCGCGGCGGCCTGACGGAGACCCCGGGCGGGACGGCTCCCCGCGTCACTTCCGGCGGCGGACCGGCACTCACCGGAAAACCACTGGATTCCTTCCTGAACCGAAGCGGGCCGCGTTCACCGAGAACGCGGCCCGCTCTCGTTCCGGCGCCCGCTACCCTGCCGGCGCAGGAGGACACGCGTGGCCGCGGACGCGAGCGCGAAGAGGACGACCGGTCGCCGCGCGCTCGACCTCGCACTCGTCGCGCTCTGCCCCTTCGTCATCGCGATCCAGGCGCTCGCGAACAACGATCTCCCGATGCACCTCGCGATCGGGGAGTGGATGCTGGAGCACGGCACGCTCCCTTCGCGCGACCCCTTCTCGTTCACGGCGGGCCATCCGCCGTGGGTTCCCCACGAATGGCTCGCCGCGCTGCTCTTCGCGGGAGTCGAGCGCGCGGGGGGCCTCGTGGCCCTCGTCGCGCTCGGGGCCGTCTTTGCGGCGACGCTGGCACTCGTGCAACGCGCCGTGATGGCGCAGCTCGGCGTCGGCCTCGCAACCCAGCTGCTGTGGGCGATTCCGATGTGGCTGATCGCGGGCGACCGCATCGTGTTGCGCCCCCACCTGCCGGCACTCGTGCTGCCCTTCGCCGTCTGGTGGGTCCTGCTGCGCGCGCGGCACGACGCCCGCCTCCTGGCGCTCCTTCCGGCGCTGCTCGCGATCTGGGTGAATCTGCACGGCTCCTTCCTGATGGGCTTCGGGATCGTGGCCCTCGATCTCGTCGTCTTCGGGCGCGGCCATCCACTTGCGTGGCGGCCACGACTGCTCGCGATCGCCGCCTGCGGCGTCGCCTTCCTCGCCCAGGCACACGTGTACTTCCAGCCGACCCTTCTCGCCGGGGTCGAGGACGCACTCGGCCTGCTGCGGGATCCAGTCTTCATGCAGGAGATCGCCGAATGGCAGCCGCCCTTCGCGAGCCCGCGCTTCCGCGAGACCTTTGCATTCCAGGCCGCCCTTCCGTGGATCCTGCTGGCCGCCGTGGGATTCGTCCGCCACGGGGCGCGCGTCCCGCTCTCGTATCGGGTCTTCAGCGTCGTGGTGCTGCTGCTCTACCTGCGCCACTCGCGCTTCATCGACCTGATGGCGCTCTCCTCCCTCCCCTTCCTTCCCGATCTCGACCGGGCCCCGACGCGTGCACTGCTGCGAAGGACCTGGTCGGCGCGCGGAGCGACCGTCCTGGCCGCCCTCTTCTGCGTCTGGCCGGGCTTCCCGATCCGGCCCGGTCAGGCCTTCCGGCGCCCCGCCCTGCGCTGGGGCCACGACCTGCCCTTCGCTGCGGTCGATGCGCTGCTCGCGCGCGGCTACGAGGGCGGCGTCTTCTGCGAGTACAAGTTCGGCGGTGTGGTGGCGTGGAGGAGCGGCGCAAAGCTCCAGCCGAGCATGGATTCGCGCAATAGTGTGTATGGCGCAGATCTCTATCTTGCACACAGCGAGGCGTTGGTCCGCAACACGCCCTTCCGCCGCGAGCTCCTCGAACGCGTGGGCGCGGTCCTGATCCTGCGCCCGACGCCGAGGCGGGACCGCAGCGACCTGATCGAGCAGCTCCAGCGCGCGAAACGCTGGCAGCTCGTCCACGCCAGCGAGCGCTCGCTGCTCTTCGTCAAGGCTCCCGCGCCGGGCGAGCCAGGGTCCTAGAGCCGCCGCCCGGACTCTCCGTGATTCCAGCTGAAGGGAGGATTGGCCAGCCACTCGACGAACTGCTCGGGCGGAGAAGGCCGGCCGAAGAGGAAGCCCTGCATGCGATGGCAGCCGTAGGAGCCGAGCAGCAGGAGCTGCTCGGGCGTCTCGACTCCTTCGGCGATCGTCGCCAGGTCGAGGCCGCGTGCGAGCCTCACGATCGCCTCGGTGATCGTGGCGTTCACCGGGTGGGTCGTGAGCTCGCGCACGAAGCTCTGGTCGATCTTGAGCACGTCGACCGGCAGGCGCTTCAAGTACGACAGGGCCGAGTAGCCGGTCCCGAAGTCGTCGATCGAGAGGCGCACGCCGAGGCGCTTGAGCGCGTAGAGCGTCGTAATGGTCGAGTCGACATCGGCGATCAGGCTTCCCTCGGTGATCTCGAGCTCCAGCGACTCGGGCCGCAGCCCCGTCTCGGCGAGCGCGGCCGACACCAGCGCCTCGAAGCCGGGCTCGCGGAACTGCCGAGACGAGACGTTCACCGCGATGCGTAGCCCGACGTGCCCCGCGGCGTGCCAGATCGCGGTCTGCCGGCAGGCCTGCTGGAGTACCCAGGCGCCGATTGGCACGATGAGTCCCGAATCCTCCGCGACGCCCAGGAACTCGCTCGGGGGCAGCAGCCCCTGCTCCGGGTGGTTCCACCGGATCAATGCCTCGCAGCCGACGATCCGCGATCGCCGCAGGTCGTACTGCGGCTGGTAGTGCAGGACGAGCGCCTCCTCTTCGAGCGCGCGCCGCAGCCGCGACTCGACGGAGACCCGGCGCATCACGGCGGCGTTCATCTCGCGGGCGTAGAACTCGTAGCGGTTGCGCCCCTGCTCCTTGGCGTGACGCATCGCCGTCTCCGCCTTGCGCACGAGATCGTCTGGATCGACGCCATCCCGCGGAAAGGTCGCGACGCCGATGCTGGCCGTGGGCGCGACGTTGCGCTGCCCGACGGGGACGGGACGGGCAAGGCACTCCGCGATGCGACCCGCGACGCGCGCTGCGTCGAGCTCGCTCGGGAGCTGGGTCAGGATCACTGCGAACTCGTCTCCGCCGAGGCGCGCCGCGGTATCCGTCTCGCCGATGCTCGCGTTGACCTGGTTCGCGATGCCGCGCAGCAGACCGTCTCCGACGGCGTTGCCGAGAGCATCGTTGATGGCGCGAAAGCCGTCGAGGTCGAGGTAGAGCACGGCGAGGACCTGGCGGCTGCGTCGCGCCGCGGCCACCGCCTGGGTGAGCCGGTCGTTGAAGAGCACCCGGTTCGCGAGCCCCGTGAGCTGGTCGTGGGTCGCGAGGTGCCGCGCCTGCTCCCGGGCCGTGTCGAGCTGGAGCAGCGCGCGCTGGCTTCCGAGCGCTGCGCCGATCGTGGTCACGAGCAGCCGGGTCGCGGCCTCGCCAGGGAGCAGGTAGCCGCTCGCGCCCTGGGCCAGCGCCTCGCTTGCCGTTTCCTCCGAATCGTCTTCACCGAGGACCACGATCGGGAGGCGCGGGAGAACCTCCCGCAGCGCGGCGAGAGACTGGAGGCGCGCGTAACCTCCGCAGAGGTCGAGCAGCACCGCCTCGGCGTCTTTCGCGTCCGGATGGTCTCCGACGTCCGCGACGCGATCCACGTGCACCAGGGCACAAGCGAGGGTGCGCGACCTCTCGAGCGCGGCACGGATCCGCTGCGCCTGCTCGGCGTCGCCGCCCACGTGCAGGATGCGCACGCTTCGCGGCGTCTGGATCGGCGCTCTGGAGCTCTCAGCCATGATCTGCGCGCACTCCCCTCCCGAAGGGCAGGGCCCCCCGTCCGGTATCGGTCGCCTCGGAGGGCCCCTTGACGCGCATCCCCCGCACCCCTCCAGCGGGGTCGCGGGATCGGCTGAGGCGCCGTGCCGTGCAGTGGGAGCGGACGAAGGGCGCTGCGCAGCCCCTCGCGCTGGCCTATCGTCCCATCCAGCCCCATGGCGCTTCGCATCTTGAACTCCACGGTCGACATCGAGCCGCTCGTCCGCAACTTGCGCGAGCGCATCGAGCGGGAGCTGCCGGGCGCCGTGGCGCGCGTGCGCGGCGCGGGCGCGGGGCACTTCGAGATCGAGGTCGAGTACGCGGCCTTCGCGGGCAAGCCCCGCGTGCGCCAGCACCAGATGGTGTATGCGGCGATTGCGCCGCTGATGACGGGGGACGCGGCACCCGTTCACGCCGTCGACAAGCTCGACTGCCGGGTCAGGCCCTAGGACGATGCGATGATCTGAGCGGTGGTCGTCCACTCCGCTCGCCGGCCCGAGGACGTTGCGATGATCTGGGCGGTGGTCGTCCACTCCGCTCGCCTGCGGCTCGCTGCGCGCTGCGCTTGCGCTCGCTTCGAACTGCGCTGGAGTCAGCGCGCCTTCCGCTCGCCTGCGGCTCGCTGCGCGCTGCGCTTGCGCTCGCTTCGAACTGCGCTGGAGTCAGCGCGCCTTCCACTGGGGGGGGCGCTTTTCGGCGAAGGCGCGCGGGCCTTCGAGGAAGTCCTCGCTCTTCAGCATCGTCGTGAGGCCCTCGTAGCGCGCGGACATCGCCTCTTCGAGGGGCCGGCCCTGGCCCGCGAGCGCGGCCTCCTTGGACGCGCGCACGCTGAGAGGCGCGCACTCGAGGATCGAGGCCGCCCAGCGCTTCGCCGCTGCCATCAGCTCCTCCGCCGGAACCACCTCGTTCACGAAGCCGAGCTCTGCCGCCTCACGGGCCGATACGCGCCTGCCCGTGAGCAGCATGCCCATCGCGTGCTTCAGGCCGATCTGGCGCGGCAGCCGATGGATCCCCCCGGCCAGGGCCGCGAGCCCCACGCGAGGTTCCGGCAGCGCGAAGCTCGCCCCCTCGGCGGCGACGATCAGATCGCAGGCGAGAGCGATCTCGAAGCCGCCGCCCATCGCGACACCATTCACCGCAGCGATCAGCGGCTTGGGGTTGTCGAAACGCGCCGTGACTCCCGCGAAGCCCGTGCGTGGGATCTCGAGCTTGCCCCCGACGCTCGCCTGGAACTTGAGATCGTTGCCGGCACAGAACGCGCGGTCTCCCGCTCCCGTGAGAATCGCGACCCAGAGCTCCGGGTCCGCGACGAAGTCGTCCAGGGCGCGTTCGAGCTCGAAGTTCGCCGGCGGGTGGAGCGCGTTCATCACCTCCGGACGATCGATCGTCACGATGAGAACGCGGCCCTCGCGTTCGACGCGGCAGAACTCGGGCATGTCGGGATCCTCCCGGTCGCGTACCATACCATCCTCCAGTCCCCGAGGAGACGACGCTGAGCGACGTCGGCCTGACGCACGTGGCGCTCCCGGTCGCCGACATCGAGCGAAGCGTGGGCTTCTACGCCAGCTACGCGGCGATGCAGGTCGTGCACCGCCGGGAGGGCGTCGTCTGGCTCTCCGACCGGACGCGGCCCTTCGTGATCGTCCTGATCGAATCGCGGGACGCCATCGATCCGCTGCGACCCGTCGCACACCTCGGGGTGGCCTGCGCCAGCCGCGAGGACGTGGACGCGCTCTGCCGGCGCGCGAGCGACGAGGACGTGCTGGTCGCCGGCCCCTTCGACTACGGAGCGCCCGTCGGCTACTGGGCCTTCCTGCGCGACCCCGACGGTCACACGCTCGAGGTCTCCCACGGCCAGCAGGTCGGGCTGGTGGTCGCGGAGCCGGAGAGCCGCTGACGGCCCCCGCCGCCCCCGTCGGGCTGCGAGACGCAGGCGGGCGAAGCTCAGCGAGCTAGGCCTCTTCTTCGAGCTCGGCCGCGAGCGCCTCCCACTCGCGGTAGCGGCTCTGCAGGCCCTCGCGCAGCGCCTCGTGCAGGCCCTCGAGCTCCCTCGCGGTGGCGGCATCGCGCCACGAGTCGGGCTCGGCGAGGCGCGCCCCGAGCCCCTCGAGCCGCTCCTCGTGCGACGAGATCTCCTGCTCGAGCTCCGCGAGGCGCCTGCGCGCGCGCGCGCGCGCGCGGGCGCTCGCCTTGTCGCGCTCGCGGCGGGCGATCCGCTCCTCGCGAGCCTGCGCAGACGCCGGATCCTGCCCCTCACCCGGGCTCGCGGGCGCAGCCGAGGGACGGGCCGGCCCCGCTTCGTGCTGCACAGCCGCACGCCGCCATGCGGCGTAGCCGCCGAGGTGATCGGTGAGCGCGCCACCCTGTACTTCGACCACCCGGGTGGCGATCGCGTCGATCAGGGTCCGGTCGTGGGAGATGAAGAGCAGCGTCCCGGCATAGGCACCGAGCGCCTCCTCGAGGACCTCGCAGGCGGCGATGTCGAGGTGGTTCGTGGGCTCGTCCATCACCAAGAAATTTGCCGGGCGCAGCAGCATGCGCGCGAGCGCGAGCCGTGCCTTCTCGCCGCCGGAGAGAACGGAGACCCGCTTCCCCACGTCGTCGCCCGAGAAGAGAAATGCTCCGAGGTGTCCGCGCAGGCGCGGTACGTCCTCGGTCTGCGCCACGCGCTCGAGCTCCTCGAGCACACTGCGGGCTGGATCGAGCACCTCGAGCTGATGCTGGGCGTAGAAGGCCGTCTCCACGTGGTGGCCGAGCACGCGCGTCCCGGCATCTACGGGCAGCGTTCCGGCGGCGATCCGCAGCAGTGTCGACTTGCCTGCGCCGTTCGGACCGACGAGTGCGATGCGCTCGCCGCGGCGCACGAGGAAGTCGATCCCCGCGTAGACGCGCCGCTCGCCGTAGCGCTTGTGGATCGCATGCAGACGCAGCACTTCCTCGCCGGAGCGCCGCGGCTCGGGAATCCGCAGCCGCATCCGAGCCCGCGCCCCGCTCGGGAGCGTCACCCGCTCCATGCGCTCCAGGCCCTTGATGCGACTCTGCACCATGCGCGCCTTCGTCGCCTTGTAGCGGAAGCGTTCGATCAGCTTCTCGGTGCGCGCAACCTGGCGGTCCTGTTGGGCCTTCTGCGCCTCGAGCTGCTCGCGCCGGAGCGCCTTCTCCTCGAGGTAGCGGTCGAAGCTCCCGGGGTAGACGTCGACTCGCTCGGCCTCGAGCTCCGCGACCGCCGTCACGTGTCGGCGCAGGAAGGTGCGATCGTGGGAGATCAGGACGACGGCGCCGCGAAAACCGGCGAGGGTCGCTTCGAACCATTCGATCGAGGGCAGGTCGAGATGGTTCGTCGGCTCGTCGAGCAGGAGCACGTCCGGCGCCGAGACGAGGAGCTTCGCGAGCTCGACGCGCACGCGCCAGCCACCGGAGAGCGCCTCGAGCGGGCGCCCCGCGGAGCTGGCGTCGAAGCCGAGCCCCGAGAGCACGCGTTCGACGCGCGCCCCCCGATCGAAGCCGCCGCCGAACTCGAAGGCGGCATGCGCGCGGTCCCAGCGCGACGCGAGCTCCTCGGGAACCTCCTCGCCCGCCTCGCCGTGGGCCGCCATGCGCGCTTCGAGCTCGCGCAGCTCCCCCTCGAGCGCATCGAGGGCGGTGAGCGCGCTCGCGACCTCCTCGCGTGCGGAGCGCGCGCCTCGCGGGTCGACCTCCTGCCGGAGGATCCCGACGCGTACGTCCCGCGGTCGCAGGACGCGGCCCTCATCGGGCGGCTCCTCCCCGGCGGCGATGCGCAGCAGCGTCGATTTGCCCGCGCCGTTGGGACCGACCAGCCCGACGCGGTCGCCGGCGTTCACCGTGAGATCGACGCCTCGAAAGAGATTGCGCATCGGAAAGACACGCCCGACGCCCTCCAGGCGGAGCAGCATCCCGGTGCGGTGGGTTCCCGTCGACATGAAGAGCCTGCGTGGTGGGTGCGCGTGTGGGGCGCGGGGATGGGCTCCGGCGCCAGGGGAAGGTAGCACCCGGGGAACGCGCTGCGTGCGGGTTATGCTCCCCTCGCGTGACGCTCGACCTCGCGTTGGTCTTTCGCATCGTGACTCTCGGGACGCTCGTGGGCGTTCCGCTCTTCGCGCTCCGGACGCGGGGCCGCAGATACGCGATCTTCGCACTCGTGACGCTCGGCTTCGCGCTGCCTGGCGCCCTCGTCACGCAGGCGCGCCTGGCGGGGTGGATCCCGCAGCCCTGGCCACTTCTCGTCGATGCCGCCTTCCTGTGGGGATCCCTCGCGACGCTGGCCCACTTCGCCCACCTCGCGCAGGCGCGGCTGCGCTCGCGCTCCTACCGGGCCCTGGTCAGCATCCCCGCGCAGACTTTCGTCGCGGCCTCCTTCCTCGCCGGCTTCTTCCAGCTCGCACTCCTCCCGCTTCGCGCTCTTCTGTGGGTCGCCGATGCGTCGGCGACCGCGGAGGCACTGCACTGGCTCGATCCGCTGCCCTACGGGCTGGCACTCCTCTCCGTCGCAACCTCCGCGCGGCCCCGGCGCGAATGGGTGCGCCTGCGTCTCGAGAAGGAGGGCCCCGCGCAGTTCCAGCGTGCCCCGCTCGAGCGCCATCGGAAGCGTCCGCTGGCGCCTGCGACTGGACGCGTGCTGCGCATCGTGCAGATCACCGATCCGCATCTCGGCCCCTGGCAGTCCGTGCGGCGGATGCAGCGACGCATCGACGAGCTTCTCGCGCACGAGCCGGATCTGGTGCTGCTGACGGGCGATTTCCTCACGATGGAGGGACACGGCTCGCCGGGAGCGCTGGCGGCGGCCTTGGAGCCGCTGCGTCGGGCCGCGGGGAGATGTTATGCGATCTTCGGAAACCACGATCACGAGGCACCCGATGAGGTCCGCTCGGCGCTCGCGGCGAACGGCGTGAGGCTGCTCGTCGACGAAGAGGCCCTCGCGGCGACACCGGCGGGCCCCGTGCAGATCCTCGGCGCCGATTGGGCGCAGCGCGACCGGCGCGTGCGCCTGCACGCGCTGCTCGAGCGCCACCCACGTCGCACGGACTGCCTGCGCCTCCTGCTGCTCCACGATCCATCCGGATTCCACGATCTTCCGGAGGGCGGCGCGGACCTCGTCCTCTCCGGCCACACCCACGGTGGACAGGTAGGGCTCCTAAGCCTGGGCCTCGACTGGACCGTCCTGTCCCGCTCGCGCTGGCCCGATCACGGCCTCTTCGCACGCGGGGCGAGCCGCCTCTACGTGCACCGCGGGAGCGGCTTCTACGGCTTTCCGCTGCGCCTGGGTGTCCCCGGCGAGGCCTCCGTGCTCGAGATCGTCCTGCCCTGATCCCCGGCTCGCACTGCGAGTCCGCCTCGGCTACCACCCCGAGGAGCCCCGCCACCGGAGAGCCCCATGACCGCCAGCGACTACCCTCACCTGCTCTCGCCGGGTCGCATCGGTCCGCTCGAGCTCCGCAACCGGATCGTGCTCGCGCCGATGGGCTCCTTCCTCGCCGGTGCGGACGGCCAGATCAGCGAGCGCCACCGGCGCTTCTACGAGGAACGCGCGAGAGGAGGCGCGGGCCTCATCACGACCGAGGTCGTGGCCGTCGACTACCCGCGCGGCGCCGCGATGACCCACCAGCTCGGCCTCTCCGACGACGTCTTCCTGCCGGGCCTGCGCGATCTGGTGCAGCGCGTCCACGCCCACGGCGCGAAGATCTCCGTGCAGCTCCAGCACGCGGGAAAGGTCGCCACCAAGGATCTCGTCGACGGGCGGCCGCTCTCGGTCCCCTCGAAGGACGTCGTCGCGATGGAGGGCGTGTTGAACGACCTCACGGCGAGCGAGATCGCCGCGATCACCTCGGGCTACGGCAAGATTCCCCCGGGTGGCATGTTCCGCGAGCTCGACGAGCCCGAGATCCTGCGGATCGTCGGCTGCTTCGCGAGCGCAGCCGAGCGCGCGAAGCGGGCCGGCTTCGACGCGGTCGAGATCCACGCCGGCCACGGCTATCTCGTCCACGAGTTCCTGTCTCCGCACTGCAATCTCCGCAAGGATCGTTGGGGCGGGCCGCTCGAGAACCGGGCCCGCTTCCTGCTCGAGATCCTGCGCGAGACGCGCGCGCTCGTCGGCCCCGACTACCCGGTCTGGATGCGCCTCGATGCCGAGGAGAAGGACGTCCCGAACGGGATCACGCGCGAGGCGGCAGTCGAGACGGCGCGCATGGCGGAGGCTGCCGGCGCGAGCGCCGTGCACGTGACGCGCTACGGCGGACCCTCCGGCATCGGCTTCAATGCGATGATCGTTCACGAGACTGGCGAGCTGCTGCCGCATGCGGCCGAGATCAAGCGGGCCGTCGGCATCCCGGTGATCGCCGTGGGCCGGATCGACCCCGAGACGGCGGAGCGCGCGATCGCGGCGGGCCACTGCGACTTCGTCGCGATGGCGCGACAGCTGCTGGCCGATCCCGAGCTGCCGAGAAAACTCGCCGAGGGGAGACGCTCCGAGATCCGGCCCTGCGTGCACTGCTACAGCTGCGTCGGACAGATTTTCGTGAACGAGCCGGTGAAATGCGCGGTGAATCCGGCCTGCGCGCGCGAGGACGAGTTCCCGATCGATCCCGCGGCGAGGCCGCGGCAGGTGCTCGTCGTGGGCGGCGGTCCCGCGGGCATGGAGGCCGCCCGCGTCGCGTTGCTCCGCGGCCACCGGGTCACGCTCGTCGAGCGCGAGCAGCAGCTCGGCGGGACCCTCTTCTTCTCCTCGCTCGTCTACGAGCCGAACGGAGAGCTCGCCGCGTGGCTCGCGGCCGAGATCCGCCGTCTCGGCGTGGAGCTGCGGCTCGGGGTCGAGGCCACCCCCGAGCTCGTGCGCGCGTCGGGTGCCGATGCGGTCGTGGTCGCGGTCGGTGCGCGGCGAGAGGCGTCGCAGCTCGCGGGCGGAAAGCTCCCCCATGTGCTCTCCGGAGACGCGTTGCGCGCGCTGCTCGCGGGTGGCAAGGAAGCGGCCGGCCTGTCTGCGATACAGCGCGCGATCGTCGGCGCGGGACGCAGGCTGCTGAGCCTCGGCGAGCGGCCCGACCGGGTGCGCGAGCTCTCGAAGCGCTGGATGCCGCTCGGACGGCGGGTCACCGTCGTCGGCGGAGGCATCGTCGGCCTCGAGCTCGCGGAGTTCCTGGTCGAGCGCGGCCGCCAGGTCTGCGTCCTCGAAGAGGGGCCGGACTTCGCGCCGCAGATGGCGATCCCGCGCCGCTGGCGCACGCTCCATATCCTGCGCGAGCACGGCGCGGAGCTGCTGACGCGCGTGAAGCTCCAGCGCTTCACCGAGCGCGGTGTCGAGATCGAAGGGGCGGACGGCGAGAAGCGGCTCGTCGCCGCAGACCATGTGCTCCTCGCGACGGGCGTCGTCCCGGACCAGCGCCTGGCCCGGGCGCTCGCACCGCTCGGTCTCGACACCCACGTCATCGGCGACGCCCTGCACGTGGGCTACCTCGAGGGCGCCATCCTCTCCGGTGCCCGGGTGGGCCGCGCGCTCTAGGACCGCAAGGAGGCCGACCCGAGGGTCGGCCTCCGCGCAGCGAGCCGCAGGCGAGCGAAGCCATCAGGCTATGAAATCCGTAGCGCGAGCGACTCCGGGCGGCGTACGAAGAGGCTCGGCAGGTAGCGCGAAGGGCGTGCGGGGTCGATCTCGAAGTGCTGCGTCCGGGTGAGGAGCTCCTCGACGACCACAGCCGTCTCGAGGCGCGCGAGCGGCGCGCCGACGCAGAAGTGGATCCCCTTCCCGAAGGACATGTGGTGGCGCGGGAAGCGCCGCTGCAGGTCGATCTCGTCCGGCCTCTCGAAGACCGTCTCGTCGCGGTTCGCAGACGCCCAGGAGAGCATCAGGCGATGGCCCGGCCGGAGCGGAACGCCGCCGAGCTCGCAATCACCCGTCACCGCGCGGTAGTGGAAACGGAAGGGAGACTCGAGCCGCACTGCCTCCTCGACGAAGGCGGGCACGAGCCCCGGCTCGCGCCGCAGCCGGGCCTGGAGCTCCGGACGCTCCGCCAGCAGACGCACCGCGCTGCCGATCAAGCTCGCGGTCGACTCGATCCCCGCGCCGAGCAGGACCACCAGGATCCCGAGGGCGTGACGACGCGGGAGCACACCCTCGTGCACCGCGCGCGCGAGGCGGTCCGCCATCGCGTCGCACGAGGCGTCGCCGGCGCGCGCGCGCCCGAGCGCCTTCTCGAGCAGCGCATCCAGGTAGGCGCCCATCTCCCGGATCTGCACCCCCAGCTCCGCGGTGCGCGAGATCTCGATGCTCGCAGCCAGCAGGTCTCCGCCCGTCATCCCCCAGAGCTGGAGGCGGTCGAAGTCCTCGAGCGGCAGCCCTGCGACCTGCGCCGTGGCCCAGGTCGGGATCCACTCGGATACCTCGCGGGTGAACTCGCCTCCTCCGGCCGCGACGAACTCCGCGATCCGCTCGCGCGCGCGCCGGCGCAGCTGCGGCTCGAGTGCGCTGATCCGCGCCGGCGCAAAGGCCGGCTGCACGACCGCTCGGTGCACCGCGTGCTCCGGCTCGTCGGCGTTCGCGATCGAATCGGCAAAGGTCCCGAAGCCGGCGAGGTCGAGGAGCTCGGGGCTTCCCTTCGCGCCGATCACCAGGATCCCGGTGAGCTGCGCCGAGAAGTCTTCGTGCCGGGTGAGTGCCTCCTCGACGAGCTTCCAGCTCGAGACCAGGAAGACGCCCGTCCCGGCGATCTCGTAGACCGGAGCGTGCTCGCGCAGGCTCGCGTAGAAGGGATAGGGGTCCTCGAAGACGTCGGGGGAGAAGGGGTCGAAGCGGTCGGGAGTCGGCTGCACGCCGGGAGTCTACACGATGAAGCGCTCGCGATAGCGCGCAAAATCGCGCTGTAGGCCCGCCTCGTCGTAGCCGAAGCGCTCGAGCGTGTAGCCGTGCACCGGGCGCTTGTCTCGCGCGTTCTCCTTTGCCCATCGGCGCATGCGCGCGCGCACCTCCTCGGGCAGCGAGAGCCCGGCGAACGCGTAGATGCGCGCCACCTGCGCCAGCGGATCCGCCACGAGCTCGCGGTAGTCGACGTCGAGGAAGCGCTCCTCGCAGGCCTCCCGCGCGTCGAGGCTGCGCTCGATCGCGCGCGCGAAGAGATCGCTCCACTGGCGACCCAGCAGGATCGGGTCGACGCGCTTGCTGGCAGTCGCGCGCAGCGTGTGGATCAGGCTCGCGAAGGATGGCACGCACTGCGCCGGATCGCGGTGCGTCCACACCACCCGCGCGGAGGGGAAGGTGCGCAGCAGCTCGTCCATGTGCAGCAGGTGGAAGGGTGTCTTCAGGATCCAGCGCTCTGCGCTCTCGCCGCGCCTCCGCTTCTGCCACTGCAGGAAACGCAGCAGGCGCTCGAGCAGACGGTAGCCGGGCAGCAGATCCTGCGTCTCGCGCCAGCGCGCGAAGCCCGGGATGTTGCAGAAGGCGTAGGGGTTGGTCGAGAGGAAGGAGTGCTCGACGAGCATGATCTCCTCGTCGGGCGCATGGGCATCCATCGGGTGGGCGGCGATCAGGTCCGGCGAGGCCCCGAGCATGGCCTCCACCTCGCGTTCGGCGTCCAGGATGCGCGGATCGGGTCCGGCGGGACCAGCGCCCTGGAAGGGGGCCGGGTGCCGCGACTCGTACCACAGCAGCGCAAAGAGGCGCGGGTCGCTCGCGCTCATCCGGTGGAGCATCGTGGTCCCCGTGCGCATCAGGCCCACGATCACGATCGGATTCTCGATGCGCTCGTCGAGGATCTCCGGATGCCGCCGGATCGCCGCCTCGGTGCGCAGTCGGTTGCAGAGGATCCCGACGATGCGCTCGAACTGGAGGGCCCGGCCCTGCTCGTGGAGCTCGGCCTCGAGGTCGAGAGCCGCGAGCAGGTGGCGGAGCGGCTCGCGAAAGGCGGGATCGCCGAAGTCCTCGAGGCCGGCCTCGCGGCGGCTCGCCTCTGCGAGGACGCTCGACTCATCGAGCCTCATCGGGCTCCCCATTCCCGCGTCAGGTCTCGCCCGGCGCGCGCGCTGCGAGCCGTGCGTCGACCCAGCGCTCGGCCGCGGTATAGGGATCGAGCGTGCGCCCTGCGACCTCTTCGAGCAGGCGCAGCGCATCCGGCCCGTCGAGGTCGTCGAGCGCGCGGGCCAGCAAGCGCTCGCGTACACGCTCGACGAAGGGCCGGCGCGCGCGCCGCCGCTCGATCTCCGCGAGCCCGCCCGAGTGCTCGAGGTGGGTGCGGTGCGCCACCAGCGCATCGAGCAGCTCCGTCACGCCCTCGTCGCGCGACGCCACCGTGCGCAGCAGCGGCGGCTCCCACGCGCCGGGCTGCGGCGCCTTGCCGGAGTGCCGCAGCAGATGCAGCCAGCGCTCCGCGTCGGCGGCGCCCGGGAGGTCGGCCTTGTTCAACACCAGCAGGTCGGCAGCCTCCAGCAGGCCCGCCTTGATCGCCTGGACCTCGTCCCCGGCGCCCGGCAGGCAGACCACGACGGTGCTGTGCGCGAGGTCGACGACGTCGATCTCGTTCTGACCGACGCCGACGGTCTCGACCAGCACGACGTCCATGCCCATCGCGTCGAGCACGAGCAGGGCCTCCCCGCTCGCCCGCGCGAGGCCCCCGCGCTGTCCGCGGCTCGCCATCGAGCGGATGAAGACGCCGGGATCGGTGGCGAAGCGCTGCATGCGGACCCGGTCGCCCAGGATCGCGCCGCCGCTAAAGGGGCTCGAGGGATCGACGGCGATCACGCCCACGCGACGATTGCGACGCCGCAGCTCGCCGATCAGCGAGGCCACCAGCGTCGACTTCCCCGCCCCGGGCGGCCCCGTCACCCCGACCACGTGGGCCCGGCCGGTCTTCGGGTAGAGCGCGCGGAGCGCATCGCGGCCCTCCGGGCGGCCCTCTTCGAGGAGCCGGATCAGCCGCGCGGCGCTCGCCACGTGCCCCGCGAGCACCTTGTCAACTAGCGACTCGATGCCCAATTCCGGATGTACGCCACGATGTCGTCGGTCGAGGTGCCCATCGTGAAGATTTCCGCGACGCCGACCCGCCGCAGCTCCGCCGCGTCCTCGGCCGGGATCACGCCGCCCGCGATCACGAGCTTGTCGTCCGCGCCCTGTTCGCGCAGCAGCTCCACCACGCGCGGAAAATGCTGCATGTGCGCGGCCGAGAGGCTCGAGAGCCCCACCACATCCACGTCTTCCTGGATCGCCGTGGCGGCCACCATCTCGGGCGTCTGCTTGAGTCCGCTGTAGATCACCTCCATACCGGCGTCGCGCAGTGCGCGTGCGATCACCGTCACGCCGATGGTGTGGCTGTCGAGTCCGAGCTTGGCGAGGAGCACGCGGACGCGCGGCTCGCCCGGAGCGATTCGACCCACTACACCCCCGTCGTGAGCGAGTCCGGGGTGTAGGTGCCGAAGACCTCTCGCAGCACGTCGCAGATCTCGCCCTGGCTCGCGTAGAGCTTCACCGCCTCGAGAATTGGCGGCACGAGATTCTCGTCGCCCTCGGCCGCCTCGCGAACCCTCTCGAGTGCCTCGGCGACCTTCGTCGCGTCGCGACGCGCGCGAACCGCCTGCAGACGCTCGATCTGGCGCTTCTCGCTCGCGGGGTCGAGCCGGAAGAGCTCGAGCGTGCACTCGCCCTCCGGATGCTCGACGTCGTTCACGCCGACCAGTTTGCGGGCGCCCGTATCGAGAGCGCGGTTGCGCTCGAACTGTTCGCGCGCGAGCTCGCGCTGGAAGTAGCCGGTGCGAATTGCCTCGAGCGCGCCGCCCATCGCATCGATCTTCTCGATCTCGGCGAAGACGGCGTCTTCGATGCGCTTGGTCATCACCTCGACCATGTACGAGCCCGCGAGCGGATCGATCGTGTCCGCGACACCGGACTCGTGCGCGACGATCTTCTGGACCGCGGCCCCCACCGCGATCGCCTCCTCGCTCGGAAGCGCGTGAGCCTCGTCGTGGAGCGGCGTCGTCATCGTGGTGCCGCCGGTACCGAGCACGCAGGCCAGCATCTGGATCGCGAGACGCGTGATGTTGTTGAGCGGCTGCTGGAGCGTCAGCGACATCGTCCCGGGCGATGCGGTGAGCTTCACCTCGAGGGCCTCGCGGGTCGTCGCGCCGTAGCGCTCCTTCATGAGTCGCGCCCAGATCTTGCGATAGGCGCGCAGCTTCCCGATCGCTTCGAAGAAGTCCATGTCGATGCCGGTGATGAAGCTGAAATAGGGCGCGACCTGATCCACCGTGAAGCCGCGCGCGAGGACGCTGTCCAGGTACTGCATCGCGATCGAGAAGCCGAAGGCGAGCTCCTGCACCGGGTTCGCGCGGGCGGCGTAGAGCTGCGCGCTCACCACCGAGATCGGGAGCCAGTTCGGGTGGTTCCGGATCGTGTGCTCGATCACGTCCGTCGCGATGCGCAGCCCGTGCTCGGGCGGGTAGATGTAGCGCCCGACGCAGGTGTACTCGATCAGGATCGCGTTGGGCATCTGGAGCGTGAAGCTCGCCGGATCCACGCCCTTCTTCTCCAGGGCCGCGAGAATCATCGCCAGGTTCACCGGCTGCGGCCCGTTGCACACGGAGGTCAGATGGCGGAGCTTGTCGAAGCGGAAATCGAGCGCGGCCTCCATGTCCGCCAGCGTGTCGATCGCGACGCCCGCGCGGCCGACCTCGCCCACCGCCAGCGGGTGATCCGAGTCGAAGCCGTTCGTGGTCGGCAGATCGTACTCGATGAAGAAGCCGGAGAGGCCCTGGTCGAGCATGTACTGGGCGCGCTTCGCCCACTCCTCGGGCGTTCCGAAGCCGGTGACCTGCTTCATCCCCCAGAGCTGGCCGCGATAGCCGTTCGGCTGGGTGGCGCGCGTGTACGGGTACTGCCCCGGAAAGCCGACGTCGCGCAGATAGTCGAAGCCCACCGCCTCGAGGTCGAGCGGCGTGTAGAGGCGCTCGACCGGCCAGTGCAGTGCCTGCGTCTCGAAGCGCGGCAGCCGCTCGCCATCGCGCTCGAGCGAGGGAGCGAGGG
Source organism: uncultured Spirochaetales bacterium (assembly GCA_964413375.1). Taxonomy (GTDB): domain Bacteria; phylum Myxococcota_A; class UBA9160; order UBA9160; family SMWR01; genus CAZUYC01. Next base: position 85,561 of record CAYPSI010000120.1, read on the forward strand.
TGTCGCGCTCCCAGGCCTCGCGCGCCTGGCGAATGGCGTCGGAGCTTTCGCGCGGATCGCTCATGGTCGACTCCTCGTGCCGGGATCGGACCAGTATGCACCGACGCGGGGGGCCGGTGCCAGCGAGGGGCCTCGGCCTGGCTCCCGTGCAGGCTTGGCTCCGATCGCCGGAAGGGGCAGACTGCGGCCGCGTGAACGCTCCGGCCGCCGCTCCTCGCCTGCTCCCGACGGCCTATCACCGGCTGCTCTTTCCGCTGCTGGCGCTGTGCACGCTCTTCGAGGGCTTCGATACCAAGCTCGCGAGCCTGGTCCTGCCGGTGATCGGCCGCGAGTTCGGCGCCGGCCCGGAAGTACTCGGCGACGCCCTCGCCGCATCGAGCCTCGGGATGATGGCCGCCTTCCTCGTGATGCGGGTGGCCGATCGCGTGGGCCGGCGACCGGTCTTCCTGGCTTCGCTCGCGGGCTATGCGGCGTTGACTCTCGCCACCGCGTTTGCGCCGAGCCTCGCCTGGTTCACCGCACTCCAGGTCGTGGCCCGCCTGCTGATGGTGGTCGAGCTGGCGCTCGCCTACGTCATCCTCTCGGAGGAGCTTCCGCCGGACTCGCGCGGGCGCGCGAACGGGCTGCTCGGCGCCTTCGCGAGCGTCGGAGCCTCGATCCCGGCGCTGCTGCTGGCACCGCTCGAGAACCTGGGCATCGGCTGGCGCGGCCTCTTCGGCTTCGGCGCGATCCCGCTGCTGCTGCTCCCGGTCTACTGGCGCCATCTGCGCGAGACCCCGGCCTTCGAGCGGGCAGCGCCGACGCGGCCGGGAATGGCCCGGGAGCTGCGCGCGCTTCTCGGAACGGGGCAACGCGCCCGCTTCGTCGGCATCACGGCGCTGTGGATCACCGTGAGCTTCTGGTCGGGGACGGCGCTCTACTTCTTCACCTATTACGTCTTCGAGGAGCGCGGCTGGACCGCGCGCGACCTGCAGTGGCTGACGCTCGGGACGATTCCGACGGGCTTCGCGGGCTACTGGCTCGCGGGATGGCTGATGGACCGCTGCGGGCGCCGTTTCGCCGCCGTGGCCTATCTGTCGTTCGGAACTCTTGCAACCGCGGTCTGCTTCCAGAGCGCGGACACGCGCGTAATCTACGCGGGCTACTGGGCGCTGATCGCGACGAGCGGGTTGTGGACCATCGCGAGCACGCTCACGGCCGAGCTCTACGCGACGCAGCAGCGCGCAGCGGCCCTCGGCGTCACGAACCACCTGCTGGGTCGCATCGGCCTCGTGCTCGGCCCGATCGTCACCGGGCGCCTCGCGGTGGCGCTGGGATCGACGGGTGACGCGGTGACCTGGCTCTCGCTGGCGAACCTGTTCTGCGTGCCGGTCTTCCTCTGGCTCGTGCCCGAAACGCGCGGCACCGATCTCAGCGCTCTGCCAGACGAGCGATGATCTCCTCGCCGAAGCGGGCGGCGTTCTCGCAGTAGGCGGAACGGCTGCGGCAGGGAATCCCGACGCTGAGCCAGGTGACGCCGATCTCCTCGAGGCGCAGCGCCTGCTCACAGAAGGCGTCGGCGTCGGGCAGCGCCTTCTCGTGCATGCCGGAGCCGAAGGGCACGAAGTTGACGTCCAGCACATCGCTGCGGCCGAGCTCCTCGGCGAGGGCGCGCAGCTCGCGGATGCGCGCCGCGAGATCCGCGGGCGACTCGATCGCTGCCGTACGCGTGCGCCGCCCGATCGCGGCCGGTACCGGGAAGGGGCTCCAGCCTTGCGCGTGCTCCGCGGCGCGGCGCATCGCTCGGCGCGAGTTGCCGCCGATCCAGAGCGGCGGGTGCGGCTGCTGCAGCGGCGTAGGGAGCATGCGGTTGCCACGGACCTCGTAGCCGCGGCCCACGCTGCGCACGCTCGCGCCCGTCCAGGCCAGCTTCATCGCGCGCAGCGCGTCGTCGGCCACTTCGTTGCGCGCGTCGAAGTCCGCTCCGAGCGCCCGGTACTCCGCTTCGAGATAGCCGGCCGCGACGCCGACGATCGTGCGCCCGCCCGAGACGACGTCGAGGCTCGCGACCGCCTTCGCGGTGAGGAAGGGATTGCGGTACGGGAGCACGAGGATGTTGGTATGAAGGCGGAGTCGCTCGGTCGCGGCCGCGACGGCGCAGAGCGCCACGAAGGGATCGAGCGCGTGGTGCCCGCCCTGCGCGAGCCACTCGTCGGGCGGAAAGGGGTGCTCCGTCACGTAGCCCGCGTCGAAGCCCGCGGTCTCGAGCGCCCGGGCCATCTCGCCGATGGCGGAAGCACTCGTGAACTCCGCACCCTTCGTCACCCGGTCGGTCGGGAGCTGCGCCGAGAAATGCATCGACTTCATCCCTCCGCGCCGGCGACGCCGGCTCGCATCCTTGGCAACCCCGGAAGCACGCGCTCGGCGACGCTGTCTACCTGCCGCCTGAACTCGTCGGCGTCCGCATAGCGCGTCCCGATGACGATGCGAAACACGCCGAGCTCGGCCAGCGCTTCGATGCGCTCGCGCAACCTGTCCGGGCGGCCCGGGTCGAGGCCCGCGAACGCGATCACCTCGGGAAGCTCCCGACCGGCCTCGTCGGCGAGCACTCGGAGTCGCGCGATCCCGGGCAGGAGCTTCTCGGGTTCGCTCGTCATCGGCATCCAGCCATCCGCGTAGCGCACGGTCCGCCGCAGCGCGTGCTCCCCCGCGCCCCCGATGTAGATCGGAGGCCGCGGCGGGCGCGGCAGGAAGAGGAATTTCTGGTCGTTCGCAATCACCTCGTCGGCCGCAAAGCAATCCCGCAAGAAGGCGAGGGTCTCGTCACTGCGGCGGCCGCGCTCCCCGCGCGGCACGCCGAGGGCCCGGAACTCGGCCTCCATCCAGCCGACGCCGACGCCGAGCCGCAGTCTGCCGCCCGAGAGCTCCTGCACCGTGGCGATCGCCTTCGCGGTCGGGAGCGGGGGCCGATAGGGCAGGATCAGCACACCGGTTCCGAGACCGATCCGGTGCGTCCCCGCTGCGAGCCAGGCGAGCGCCGTGAGCGGATCGAGGTAGCGCCCGCCCGAGCCCGCTGCATCGTCGGGCGGAATCGCGATGTGGTCCTGGATCCAGACGTCGGAGAGCCCCGCCTCCTCAGCCGCGCGCACGCAGGCGAGTAGCGGCTGCGGCGCCGACTGGGGCCCCATGCTGCGAACGGCGATGCCGAGCTGCATCGGCGAGGAGGCTAGCCTCGAAGCCGCGGAGCGTCGCGCCTGCGCTGCGCCCGGAAGGAAGGGCTCGAGCAGTGCTAGCGCGCGGTCGAGCCGCCGTCGACGGCGAGGGTCTGTCCGGTGAGGTAGGAAGCCTCGTCGCTGAGCAGGTAGGCCGCCACCTGCCCGACCTCCTCGCACAGTCCGACGCGCCCCATCGGGATCGCACGAGCCACGCTGGCCTGGCCCTCGGGCGTGCGGAAGAACGCGCCCATGCCCTCGCCGGCAGTGGCGCCCGGACAGAGGCAGTTCACGCGCACGCCGTCGCGCGCGACGAGGCAGGCGAGATGCTGGGAGAGGCTCACGACGCCTCCCTTGCTCGCGGTGTAGCCGAGGCCCTGGCCCATTCCGCCGCGGATTCCCGCGACCGATGCGACCGTGACGAGCGCGCCGCCTCCGGCCGCGAC
>CAYPSI010000121.1:0-3343 GCA_964413375.1 uncultured Spirochaetales bacterium
CCTGCGCCGGATCTACGAGACGGCGCAGCATGCGCGAGGTCGTGGACTTTCCGGCGCCCTGCTCGCCGTGGAGCAGGAGCAGCGGCAATAGGGAATTTTAGCTGCGTTCATGGCAAGGTCCGATAATCGGATTTCGGTCAAGCAGGGAAGAGGTGAGTGGAACAGCCCCCGCACGGGCGCGATTTCAACGGGTCGGGGAGCGCGAGGCGGAGCGTGGCTGGCCTCTTCCCGTTGCGCGGGGTTCGATGAGGGCAAGCGCTTCGATTGCGGGGCAGGGGTGACGCGAGGGACCTGGGTGGGGGCGGGCGCGCCGCGCTGAGCCGACGCCTTCTGGCCTGGCGGTGCGGCGCGCGAGCCGCGGTCTTATCCGATGCCGTCTCCGTCGGGGGCCGTCTGATCGAACGCCCAGGCAGGCTCCTCGCCCGAGAACTCGGCCTGGTTCCCCGCCGGCGCGGACGGCGCGGGCAAAAGCGGCGGCGCACGGGCGGGCAGATCGAGGCATTCGAGGATCTTGCGCGTCACCTCGGGCTCCTCGATTACCGCGAGGACGCGCATGCGCGCTCCGCACCGCGGGCAGCCGAGCGCGTCCACCTCGAAGACACGCTGGAGAAGCTCGGCCCATGCGAGCCTTCGCGGGCGCGGGTGGCCGACCGCGGCCTCGGGAGGGTCGTTTGCCCCGGGCTCGAGGTCGTCGGGGCGGCCCGGGCTCGCGGACGGACCTGGCTCGGCGGGCGCGGAGGGGTCGGTCAGCCGATGCGGCGCTGTCTCCGGGCCGGCCGGCCGCATTCCGACGGGCGTCGGGATCGTCTCGCTGCTCGGTTCCTTCGCCTCGGGCCCGCGCACGGTCGGTCCCGGCGTCGGCCGCGGTCCCGGCACGACTCGATCGCGGCCGCTCGCGCACGGTGCGAGCACGCCGTGGTAGCGCACCTGGTGGGCTCGGGGCGGCGGAATCAGGGGCACCAGCCGTTCCAGGAGCTCATGGGGCTCCATCAGGATGTGGGTGGTTCCGTCGCGCCAGCGGGTCTTCAGGCGAAGCGCGAGGCCTCCGTCGGGCCGCTCTTCGAGGCGATCGCTCGCGAGCGGAGGCCGCGCCACGTAGTGACAGAGCCGTTCGAGCCGGCGCCGATCGCGGGCGGGCACAGCGACGTCGGCGTGGAGGCTCATGCCGCCATGCTGGGGAACGCGGCGCGAGGCTTCGGGATCGGCGTCGGCGTCCTGCGGCTCGACTCGATCGCCGAGGCGCCGCCAGCGCTCGCCGGCGTGGAGGCCGGTCGCGATGCGGGTGCGCAGCGATGCGGTGGCCAGCGTGGCGAGCAGGGGCTCGTCGCGGGCGAGGGCGTCGTCGTCGCCCTCGGCGCGCGACTCGAGCAGTCGCGTGATCCGGCGTGCCGTACCCGCCAGCACCCGGGCGACCTCTTGGCGGCTCGGCGGGGGCAGGGGAACGAAGCGCGTCGGCCGGCGCTCGGTCCTGGCGTAGACCCCGTCGAGCACCAGCGTGTGGAAGTGGAGGTTCGCATTCAAGGCGGAGCCGAAGCGCTGGATGAAGCTGACGGCGCCGCACTGGCCGCGCAGAACGCTCCACTGCTGTCGCGCGCGCCGGCGGAGCTCGGCGAAGAGCGCGCGGAGGAAGGCGCGGAGCACTTCGCTCGTGAGCCTCGAGTCATAGGCGCAGCGGTAGCGAAGCGGGTAGGGAAGCGTGAGGACCCACTGGCGGACCGGCACCTCGGGGAGGACGCAGTCCACGAGGTGCGCCGCGGTGTCGGCCATGCGCCGCCCGCCGCAGGACGGGCAGAAGCCGCGGCGCTTGCACGAGAACGGAACGAGGCGGTCGAGCCCGCACGCGTCGCAATGCACGCGCAAGAAGCCGTGCGCCAGCACGCCACAGCGAAGGGTGGCCCGAAACTCCTGCTCGATGAAGCGGGGGGCTGGCTGGTCTCGCGATCGCGCGTGGGCCAGGAAGGTCTCGAGCTGCTCGCGAACGATCCGATGCAGCAGCGTCTGCTCGGGAGATCGCGGCGCGTAGTCGTCTGCCGCTTCCCGCAGGATCGAGGGATGGGAGTCAGGCCCTCTGCGGTCCGGAGCTCGCTCGGCGTCGCGCGGGTCGGAGCGGCCGGGTCCGGGCATCGTGCACGCGCACCGATGCGATCGGCGTGCCGTGCTTGGGCGCGCCCCACGCCCTCTTCACGACGCCGCGAGTCCCGCGGTTCACGGACGGGGAAAACCTTGGGTTCACCGCAAGCGTCCGCCGTCGGTCAGGAGGCCGCTGCGAAGGAAGGTCCGGAGGCCTCGCTCCAGGCGACTCTCCTGGGGCGACGCTCCTGCGTCGCGTCTTCGCCTGAGCCTCTTCAGCGCAGCCGCTCGTAGAGCTCGCGCGCCTGGCGCTCGGTGTCGGCGAGGCTGCCGGAGTTGTCGATCACGTAGTCCGCGCGCGCGCGCTTCTCCTCGATCGGCATCTGGGAGCGCACGCGGCGCAGCGCCTCGTCGCGGCCATGTCCGTCACGCGCGACCTGTCGCTCGATCTGCTGGGCCTCGGCGGCGTAGACGAGGACGCTGGCGTCCACCCCGCAGTGGCGCAGAGTTCGGAGCATCATCGCCCGCGAGACGCGGCGACGATCTTGTCCCATTGCACAACGCGTTCGTCGCTCGCGCCCATCATCGAGACGATCTGCCGTCGGATGTAATCGACATCGAGCTCGGACCGGAGGCCGACCAGCCGTTCGAGGTCGACGACGTCCTTGCCTCGGAAGAAAAGCAGCTTGAAGACAGCGATCGCCTCGGCCGAAAGGAACCAAGCTGAGCGCTCGCCAATCTCGTGGCGCACACGAGTGCGTTCCGCTTCCCACGAGAAGTCGATGCTCGGCGTGAAGACGTCGATCCGGTAGAGGCTCCAGCGACCGACGAACATCCCCTCGCGCGCGTTCTGCGCCCGTGCGGCCTCCGCTTCGATCCGGACTCCAAGCGAGGTGAGAAGCTCGAAGACGGCGTCGAGATCTTCCTCGCCGATGAAGACGTTCACGTCCACATCGACGGTTGCCCGGGGTACCGCCCAGAGTCCATACGCGATGGCACCACCGATCGCGTACGCAATCCCGCGGTCTTCGAACGCGCGAGCGATCCTCAATGCGGCGTCGAGAGGGTCGTCAGGATCCGCCGGCGGCATCGGGGCGGCGGATCCCGCTCAGGCGTGGCCGCTGGGCGTCGACTGGCGCACGGATCGACGGCGAGCGGCAGCCGCCTCCCGAAGGCGGGCCAAGGCCCGAAGGGAACTCTCGGGCAGCGGATCGACGAAGTCTGCTGCGCGCTTCGCATCGGCTCTCGATCGGAGCATCCGCGCCGCGGCCCG
>CAYPSI010000122.1:0-3199 GCA_964413375.1 uncultured Spirochaetales bacterium
CGAGCCGCTTCGGCGGGATCCCGGAGATCCTCGTCGAGGACGTCCTCGTAGTGTCGGTGCCTAGCCATTGGTCGAACTCCCGTAGTCTCGCCAGAAGTCCTTCGCTCGCGCGATGTCCCGGGCTTGAGACCCCTTGTCGCCTCCGCAGAGAAGAATCACGACTCGATCTCCCTGCCGTCCGATGTACACGCGGTAGCCCGGCCCAAGGTGGATGCGAAGCTCGAAGACTCCGTCCCCGACCGAGCGGGTGTCCCCGAAGTTGCCCAGCCGAAGCCGAGCGACCAGCTGCCGAATCCGTCGATTCGAATGCGGATTCTGGCGCCCCCGGTAGGACTTGAACCTACGACCTGCGGTTTAGGAAACCGACGCTCTATCCCCTGAGCTACGGGGGCAAGGAGCTGGAGGCTAGCGGACCGGCGGGGGCGGCTCGAACGCGATCGGCGGCGCGGGGGAGGCGCCGGACCATTCGGCGTCGACGCCGAGCTCCCGCCACGCCTCGCGCGGAACCCAGTCGTGGGTGCCCTTGCGCAGGCTCACGAAGGCGAGCTCGGGAAGGCTCATCAGGGTCCCGCGCAGGCCGCGCAGCAGCATCTTCCCGCCGTCGAGCGGGGCCGCGAGCAGACCCGTGATGGCCTGCCCCGCTCCGGCCGCGAGGTTGAGCGCTCCGAGGATCGGACGCGGCCAGACGACCTGATCGGTGAAGAACAGGAAGAAGGAGTCGCGGGTCCCCGGCTGCCCTGCGCGCGCGGTCAGCGGGCTCGACTCGCGCAGCCAGACGCGCGTTGCCCCCTCGACCGCGGCCATCCTCGCGAGGCGCGCCCGGCGCAGCGAGGGGATGCTGAAGCCCTGCTGGACGCGGTAGCGCTGCTCCACGGCCTCTGCCGATACGAAGGGGATGAACGCGAGGCGGCTGCGCCCATCGACATTCCCTCCGAGTGCGGCGGCGGCGAGCGCCGGATCGGCGAAGGCGGCGTTGAGCGTCGCGAAGAGCTCGGAGACGCAGTTGTGTGTGAGGAGATGGTAGCCTCGCAGACGCTGGATCTCATCGGCGAGCCAGCGCTCCCGCGCCTCGGCGACGGAATGCGCCCGCTCGAGGCCGTCGACCGGAACGGCGAGCGCGACGGGCGGGGCGATGCGCGCGCTGCGCAGCGGGACGAGGCGTTCGGGCTGGGCCCGCATGGCAAAGCCCTCGCGCCAGGCGCCGAGGATCTCGAGATGGCGATTGGCGGCGTCCTCGACGTCCGCCCAGGCCGCCTGGCTCGCTCGCCGCGCGACGAAGCTGCGCAAGGCCGCGCGGACGACGTCGCCGCTCTCCTCGGCCACCGCGGCGAGCAGTTCGCGACGGCTCTCGAGGAGCTTCGGGTCGAGCGTCGGGGCGGTGTCGGAGTAGGCGTCGAGGACGCGCAGCCGGCCGTCGCGCAACGAGGCTTCGGCGGCGACGAGGCGAGCCATTCCGACCAGGAGCGCCGACCCCCAATCGGGCCGAGAGGCGTCGAGCAGCCGCAGCAGGGAGGCACGCTGCCACTCGGCGAAGGCCTGCAGCGCCCGCCGCTCGTCGCTCGCGAGCTGCAGCGGAAGATCGTCCGAGCCGCGGAGCCTCTCGGCGCGCAACGGCCGGGCGCTTTCCAGTATGTCGAGCGCCACGAGTCCTGCGGCGAGGTCGGCGTAGCGCGCGCCGAAGCCGTACTCGAAGGGCAGACGCCGATCGGAGGCGAGGGCGAATGCCGCGCGCGCATCGGGATCGGGTGCGAGCGCGGCGATGGCGGCGCGCAGCTCGCTGCGCCGGCGCGCGAAGAAGCGCTCGCCTCGCTCGCGCTGGATCTGCGCCCGCACTTCCGCGAGCACGGGATCGATGCCCCGGGCCGGATCGGCGGCTTCGTAGTAGCCGGCGCCGGGAATCGCGAGCCCCTCCTGCTGCACAGCTTCCTCGCCCCGTGCCCCGGCCAGCAGCCGTCCGAGCAGCGCTCGTTCGGCGCGGGCGGCCTCGAGGGCGTCCCGCTGGCTGCGCTGCGCCTCGAGCCGCGACTGGAAGCCCTCCCGAGCCGCCTGGGCCGCGTCTTCGGAGAGCTCGATCCGGCTCACGTGGATCGGGCGGTTCTCGAGCAGCGCGTAGGTGTGGAGGAAGCGCTGCGATTCCTCGCGGGCGAGCAGCAGCAGGCCATCCACGTTCTGGAAGTGATAGGTGGCGTCGCCGAAGCGCAACGCCGCGTGTCCGCCGCTCGAGCCGCCTTCGTTCGCCTCGATGTGCAGGAAATCGATCGAGGCCGCCGCCGCGGCCGGCGTCAGCGCAAGCAAGGCCGTCGCAAGCAAAGCGCTCAGCGAGCCGCAGGCAAGCGAAGTCAATTGGACCTAACTGGCCGCGTCGTAGCCCTTCATCACGACCTTCACGCGATCCGCGCGGCCCGACAGCAGGTCGCCGGCCATCGCCTCGGCGCGGCCCTTGTCGAGGCCTGCTTTGTGCAGACCCTTCCCGATCGCGCGGCAGGTCTGGTCGTCGTCTTCCCAGAGGCTGATGCCGCGACGCGCGGCGATCGAGGCCACCCCGCGCTGGAAGGTGGTGGTGTCGCCTCCCGAGCCGGCGAAGCCGGCCGTGAAGCTCGCGACCTCCTCCTGGTAGGCGGGGTCGTCCTCCTCCCCGGACGAGCTCGAGCTCGATTTGAAGGGGCTGCTCGCGGATTTCGAGATGCTCTCGCTGCTGTAGGAGATCGAGCAGCCCAGCGGAGCGAGCAGCAGTGCGCCGATCGCGCAGGCGAGCGCGCTTCGTCGCAGTTCGGGGCGATGCATCCAGGTCCCTCCAGATTGGCACGGCGAGCGTCGAGAGCCAGGCATTCTAGCGTGGCTAGGGCAGATAGAGCAGTGGGTCGTGAGCCAGACGGTCTCGCCGGATTTCGAAGTGGAGATGGGGGGCGGAGGCGTTTCCGGTCTCGCCCACCTGAGCGATCTGCTGCCCCTTCTCGACGAACTCACCCTTGCGCACGAGATTGAGGCGGTTGTGGGCGTAGACGGTCGCATAGCGTCCCGCGTGCTTCACGATCACGACGTTCCCGTAGTCGCCGAACTCGGCGCCGCTGTGGATCACGCGGCCCGCCTCCGCGGCCACGACCGAGCTGCCCGCGCGCGCGGGGATGTCGATCCCCTCGTGCTGGCTGTGCCCGCGCGACCCGAAGTGGGAGCTCACGCGTCCGCTCAGCGGCCACCC
>CAYPSI010000123.1:0-2136 GCA_964413375.1 uncultured Spirochaetales bacterium
CCGTGGAGCTGTCGTCGTCTCGCGGCAGGCCCAGCCGTAGCTTGACGAAGCGCTCCATCACCAGCGTCGCGTCCCCCTCGAGCAGCGACATCCAGGCGAGGCGGCGGTCGTCGAAGTCCGTCACGTCGTCCCCGAGCTGCGTGTGCAGGTCGCGGTACTGGTCCTGGAGCGCGTGCCGCAGCTCGTGGGCGAGCACGATCTGGTTCATGGGCGTAAACGTGCGGTCCTCGCTGACGGCGTAGAGCCGCCGCCGGTCCGGCCGCTCGTCGTAGAAGCCTGCGACGTTGTCCTCCAGCAGCCGCGCCCGCAGCGCCCGCAGGTCCGTTCCCGCGGGAAGCAGGTCGAAAGCCAGCAGCAGTCGCTCGTCCGCTCGGGCCTGCGCCAACGGATACTCGGCGTCGATCAGCTCCTTCAAGTACGAGGCGAGCTCGGCGCGCCCCAGGAACGCTACCGGCACGTCGCGCTGGAAGGGGATGCCGCCCGCTTCCGCCACCTCGGCTTGCAGGCTCGCGCCGGTGACGGCGTCCCCGCCCATCAGGGTTCCGAGGAGCGCGTTCACCAGGTCGGCGACTTCTCCGCTCGTCCGCTCGGCTCCGGTCGGCGGCGTCTGCGCTCCGGCCGCTGTCGCGACGCCCGCCGCGAGCAGCAGCGAAGCGAGCGCTCGCGTCAGGCGCGCACCAGCTGCGCCAGGCCGGAGAGGAAGCCCCGCACCGTGTAGAGGCCCTCGACCTCCGCGCGCGACGCGTACCAGCAGTCGCGGCACTCGTTGCTGGCGTGGCGCTCGCGCAGCAGCGGCACGAGTTCCGCGACGGGCCTTTCGGGCAGGCTGCCGACGCGGTGCGCCGGGCCGCGGTGCTCGAGGCACTTGCTGATGCGGCCACGCTGGTCGACGTTAAAAAAGGCCCGGCCCGCCACGCACCCCTTCACGCCGCCCGCGAGCGCGGCCCCGAAGCTCGCGAGGTCGCGCTCGGCGCTGCGCAAGTGCCGGTGGCGGCGCTTGAGCTGCCGCAGGCCGCTCGCGAGGCTCGCGGCGCTCTCTGGGTCGAGCACGGGAAGCGGCACGGCCGCCTCCACCGTCACCGAGGCGCCGTGGGCCTCGGCCAGCGTCAGGACGCGCTCGAGCGGACCCAGGTCCGCGCCGCGCAGCCGCACCCGGACGTTGACGCGCTGCGTGCCGCGCGTGCGCTCGCGGCCGAGTGTCGCGAGCGCCGAAAGCGCACGCGCGTGCGAGCCGGGGAGCCCGGTGACGGCGTCGTGGCGCTCCGCGAGCCCGTCCTCGAGCGCGACGGTCGCCACCTCCAGGCCCGCCAGCCAGACCTCGCGAGCCCGCGCGGGAGTCACCAGGCATCCGTTCGTGACCAGCAGCGGGAAGTGCCACACGGCCGTCTGACGGACGATCTCGGCAAAGTCGCCGCGCAGGAAGGGCTCCGAGCCCGTGAAGCTCACGAGCAGGGACGACGTGCGGCCGAGCGCGGTGGCGATTTCCGCGCACGCGGCAAAGTCGAGCTCGTCGGCCGCCGCCTCGGCCCGGTGCTCGCACAGGTGGCAGAAGGCCTCGCAGCGAGGCGACAGCTGCCACGTGCAGTGCACCGGCTCGCCGCGCAGGAAGGCACGCGCGAGGCGCGCCTTCTTCGCGGCTGGCTTGAGGGGCGCCGCCATCAACGCCAGAGGGGATCACCCCAGAAGCCGCCCGGCACCAGCCACACCACGAGCAGGATGACCAACAGCGCCAGGTCGTACGCCGTGCTCGCGCGCTCGAAGTCCCAGAGCAGGATGCGGAACGCGGGGCTGAGCTTGGGTGCGGTCACCTTGGGCTCATCCTAGGAGCGGCGGCTCGCCACGGTCAAGGCCGGCTCCCGACTTCGAATCCGCCCGGCCCACCCGGACGCCCGAAGGTCCGCGCGTCGAACCCGAAGCGGCGCAGAACCGAGGCCACCGTCTCGAGGTGCGGCGTCACCTCCGAGGTGACGAGACGCCCCCCGCCCCCGCCGAGCGCCATCGGCACGGCCAGCTGGTCGGCGAGGCACGGGTCGACCGCGGCCTCTTCGTCACCCAGGAAGCGCAGGAGCTTGCGCACCGCTCGCTCCGCCAGCACCTCCGCCCGCAGGCCGCGCTCGGCCAGCCCGCCAAACGCCG
>CAYPSI010000124.1:0-47955 GCA_964413375.1 uncultured Spirochaetales bacterium
CGCTCGATCAGCTGCCGGTAGAGCCGTCGGTGCGCCTCGCCGACCAGCAGGCGGCTCATCGAAGCAGCGCGGCGGCGGTAGAAGAAGAGGATCTCCGGCAGGATCGCGCCGCGGAGTCCCCGCTCGACCAGCGCAATCCAGAAATCCCAGTCCTCACAGCCTTCGCGAAGCGTCTCGTCCTGCCCGCCCACTGCCTCCCAGGCGGAACGCCGCACCAGCGCCGCGCCATTCACGGTGTTGACGTCGAGGAGCGCGGGGAACCCGCAGTCCGTGGGCGTCCAGTCCCAGCTCTCGTCGCCGAAGGCCCGGAGCCAGTGCGAGACGAAGGCCAGGCCCGGGTCCTGCTCGAAGGCCGCGATCGCCTTCGCGAGCCACTCGGGGTGCAGGCGATCATCGGCGTCGAGGCAGCAGAGAAGCTCGCCCTTCGCATCGCGCACGCCGTGGTTTCGGGCCGCCGGCAGCCCCCGATTCGGGGTGCGCAGCACACGGGCGCGCGCCGGATCGATCCGCTCGAGCGCGGCGAGTGTCCCGGACCCGGTCGAGCCGTCGTCGACCACCACGATCTCGAAGTCCCGGAAGGTCTGGGCATCGACGCTCGCGAGCGCCTCCTCGAGCGTGTCGCCGAGCTCGAAGCAGGTCACGATCACCGACACGCGAGGCACCATCTCGCGAGTATAGGAGGGGGAAGCTGCGGAGGGAGACGAGCGCTCGATCGGAAGCAGAATGGCTCACTTCACCGCTGGGCCACCGTCGCGCCGAGCTCTCTCCGATAGATCAGCTTGGCATCGCCGGGGGCGTAGAAGTCCGTGAGCGTCGCCTCGCGGCGGTAGCCGTGGCGCTCGTAGAAGGCACGGGCCGGCGCGTAGTCCGCTCGACCGGAGGTATCGACGTAGATCCGGCGGCAGCCGAGTGCCGCCGCGCGCTCTTCGCTCGCCGCCAGGAGCCGCCCCCCGAGACCGTTGCGTTGTCCAGCGGGCATGACGGCGATCCAGTAGAGGTCCCAGCTCGCGGCCGTCGCGGGAATCGGCCCGAAGGCCGTGAAACCCGCGAGCCTGCCCCGATCCTCGGCCACGCAGAAGTGGTAGCCGCTCGCGTCTCCCGAGTGGAGGCCCGCCGTCGCGACCTCGACGGCGAGCTCGACTTCGGCGCGCGAGAAGACCTTCGTCAGCGCGACGAGCGCGCGGATCGCCCCGACGTCCTCCGCCCTCAACTCTTCTCGGAAGCTCATCGCGCCGCGGCGACGATCCGCGCAAGCAGCGCGCGCGAAGAGAGATTCGCACGGCCGGCCGCGGCCGCGAAGCCTGCGTCCTCCGAGAGGCAGGGGTTCGCGTTGAGCTCGAGGATCCAGGGTCGTCCATCGGCATCGACGCGGAAGTCGACGCGCGCGTATCCCGAGAGACCGAAGAGGGACCAGGCGCGCCGGGAGAGCTCCTCCAGCTCGGCCAGCAGCGTACGGTCGGCAGCCCCGAACTCGAAGCTTCGCGGTGTGTGGGAGTACTCGAAGGAGGCCTCGTCCCACTTCGCCGCGTAACCGACGATGCGCGGCTTCCCGGGCGGAAAGCCCTGGAAGACGATCTCCGCCGGCGGCAGGACCTCGACGCCGTCGTCCTTCGCGAGCAGCGAGAGGTTGAACTCGCGGCCCTCGACGTAGCGCTCTGCAAAGACCTCGAGGCCGAGCCTGGCCGCGCGCGCGGCCACGAGCGAGGGCAGACGCTCGGGCGCAGAGACCTCGAGCACCGCGTCGTCAGCGATCCCGATCGAGGCGTCCTCGCACACGGACTTCAGGATCCAGCGCCCGCTGCCCGGCGCGATGCCGGCTGCCGTAGCGCCGGCATCGACCCACGCGGGGGTCGGAAGGCCTGCGGCGGTCAGCAGCCGCTTCGCGACCCGCTTGTGCGTGGTGGCGAACATCGCCGCCGAGCTGGCTCCGGTGAAGGGGATCCCCAGTACTTCGAGCAGCGCCGGCGCGAGGTGGATCAACCGGCCGCTGCCGCCGACCGATTCGACGAGGTTCACGATCAGGTCCGGCGCGAGCTCCGCGAGAGCGCGGCGAGCCGCGTCGAGGTCGAGGCCGAAGGGGACGCGCGTCACCGCGTGCCCCGACGCCTCGAGATCGCTTGCGACGCTGCGCGCCTGCTGCTGCGTGTCCTGCTCGTCGGGCCGCGGCTCGCTCGGCGGCTCGTCGTGCACGACCGCGATCTTCACTGCAGCCCCGGTCTCGCTTCGTCACCTCGCGGCGAGCCGGGAAGGAGCAGCCCCGCTCGAGCGCCGGCAGAGCTCACGATCCGATCGATCAACCCGTGGTAGGGACGTCCGACCGCGCTCCAGAGCATCGGCAGGTCCGAGTGGGTGGGGTGCAGGCCCGGCAGCGGATTGATCTCGAGTACCTGGAGGCGGCCCTGCGCGTCCTCGCGAAGGTCGACGCGACCCGCGTCGCGGGCCCCGATTCCGCGCCACGCCGCGAGGGCCAGCGGTGCGCAGCGGGCGTGCTCCTGTGCCTCCGCGAGGTCGAAGCGGCACAGCTCCTCGCAGCGCTCCTTGTTCAGGTAGGTGTAGGAGTGCGGCTCGGCACCCGCCCCCAGCATCACCTGGAGCGTTCCGACCGCCTCCGCGTCGGGACCGGTACCCACGATCGCGGTGGTGAACTCCCGCCCCGGCAGGAAGGGCTCCACCAGCGCCGGCTGACGCCAGGTCGCGAGCACGTGCCGGCAACGCCGGGCGAGCTCGCTCGCGTCGGTGACGCGGGAGGCGCCGTCGATCCCCTTCGCAGTTCCCTCGGCCACCGGCTTCACGAAGAGCGGGAAGGGCAGATCGACGTTCATCAGATCGCGTTCATCCGCGACCACCGCGAAGGGTGTCGTCGGCACGCCGAGATCGCGCAGCACACGCTTCGCCATCCCCTTGTGGAGGGTGAGCGCGCAGACGAGGGGATCCGCAAAGGTGTATGGGATCGCAAAGGACTCGAGCAGCGCCGGAACCTCGCTCTCGCGCCCGAAGCCACGAATCCCCTCGGCGGTGTTGAAGACGAGATCCCAGCGATCTCCGTCGAGGAGCCGCTGCATCAGCGCGCGCAGGTGACCGACGCGCTCCGTCTCGTGGCCGAGCTCGCGCAACGCCTTCTCGATCGCGTCGATCGTCTCGACGCGATCGAACTCGGCCGTCTCTTCGTCGCCGAAGCCGGCAGCGAGATACTCGTCGCGCAGGTCGTAGACGAGTGAGATCCTCATCGCGACCCCCGATCGGAGCAGCGCCGCGCTCGACCCTCGCCGTCCCGCAGCAAGGCGGGGCCGCGCTTTGGCGGAGCGGTTGGATCGCTCGCGCCGCTGCGTCGGTCGGCGTCGATCGGATGGAGGAGTCGCTTCGCATCTCGTTGCGAAGGCTGATCGGACTCGTTGCAGCTGGCCACCCGGTGGCCCTCCCGTCGCATGTCCTGGCGCCGGCAGCCGTCGCCTCACCCCCCCTGGAGCGGGCTCCGCACGTCGGCGACGCGGATTGCGGCGAAAGATACGGTCTCCACCCAGCTGTCAAGGGCTGGCGCGATCCGGGCATCCGCCGGGCACCGCTATCCTCTCGCAGTCCGCGGTCCCGCGGGTGCTCCACCGCTGCGAGAGCTGCTCCGCGGCCTGCTCGATCTGCTGCTGGCGCCCGCCTGCCCCGCCTGCCGTGGGCCGGAGGGCGTCGAGCCGGGCGGCCTTTGTGCGCGTTGCCTCGGGTCGCTCCCCTGGGCTCCCGAGGCGCTCCCCGCGCCGCGCGGTCTCGACGCTCTGGTGGCGGCGGTGGAGTTCCGGGCGCCGGCCGAGGGCTGGATCCGGCGCTTCAAGTATCCGCGGCCCGGTCTGGGCGGGCTCGATCCGGCCGCAAACGCGCTCGTCCGCGCGCTGGTCCTCGCGGCAGCCGCACGCGCGCCGGGCCCGCGGCCGGAGCTCGTCGTGCCGGTTCCGAACCACCCCCGGCGGCTGCGGGCTCGCGGCTTCAACCCCGCGAGCGAGCTGGCCGCTGCGATCGCGAGCCGGGCGCAGCTCCGCGTCGGGGTCCAGCTGCTCGAGCGCATACGCGATACACCGAGCCAGACCGGGCAGGGCCGCGTGGCGCGGCGGCGCAACGTGCGGGGCGCCTTCTGCGCGCGCGGGCCGGTCCCCGCGCGGATCTGGCTGGTGGACGACGTCGTGACCACCGGGAGCACGCTCGGAGAGGCCGCCCGCGCGTTGCGCCGGGCGGGAGCCCGCTTCATCGTCGGGATCTGCGTCGCGCGGACGCCGGGTCGGCCCTAGTCGCCCGGGGAGCCGTCAGACCGGCGACCGCGGGCAGCTGCGATCGTGTCCGCGATCGCCTGACGCAGCCGCAAGGGATCGACCGGCTTCTTGAAGACGACGCCCTCGAGGCCCTCGAGGCGGCTGCGCTTGATGATGTGGTCCTTGTCGTAGTGGAAGGCGGTCATCATCAGCACCGGGATTTCCGGGTAGATGCGTCGGATCGCCGTGTAGAGCTCGTGGCCATCCATGCGCGGCATCACGACGTCGGTCAGCACGAGGTCGAAGCGCCCTTCCTCGAGCTTCGCCAGGCCCTGCTCGCCGTCCTGCGCCGTCTCGACCTGGCAGCCGTCGGCTTCGAGGATCTCCTCGAGCGAGTGACAGATCCCGAGGTCGTCGTCGACCACCAGGATCCGCATTCCCCCGAGCCGAGCATCGCCCGACGGATCCTGGCGCCGGCGCAGATCGAGCATCCGGGACGGTCCCACGTAGCTGATCGTCTCGTAGTGATCGGACTGCGCCATCTTCGCGAGGCGCTCGAGGATCTCCGAGATGCGCGAGATCTCGCGCCGGATCGCGTAGAGGCGCTCGACCTCGACCGAGCTGTCGCGGTCTCCAGCGAGGGCCTCGATCTCTCGCTCGACGAGCTCCACCTGATTCAGGATCACCGCGAGGGGATTGTTGATCTCGTGGGAGAGACCGATCGCTACCTCGCCGAGGGTCGCGAGCTGGTCCTTGCGCAGGATCTCGCGCAGATCTTTCGCGAAGCCGATCGTCCCGTCCTCGCCGCCTGCCTCGCTTCGGATGATCGTCCCGGAGATCGCAACCGGGATCCTCTCGCCCGCCTTCGACAGGAAGGCGGTCTCGAAGTTGTCGACGACTCCTGCACCGCCGTGCTCCGGGTCGCGCATCGCCGCCATGACGCGTTTGGCCTCGGCGAGGTCCGGATAGAGAACGGCGGCGTACTTGCCGAGGATCTCGCCGGGTGCGTAGCCGAGGATGCGCGACGCGCCGTCGTTGTAGTACGCGACGTTCCCGTCCCGGTCGGTGGCCACGACGATGTCCGTGGATCTCGCCACCAGGCGCTCGAGGCGATCCTGGGACAAAGGCATCCTTTGAAGCGTACCGGTCTTGGGACCCGGCGTCGATTCGCGTGATCGGGGGCTTTGGCGCGCGCCTACTCGATGCCGTGCGCAGCGAGCCAGCGCTCGGCGTCGATCGCCGCCATGCAGCCCGTCCCCGCCGCCGTCACCGCCTGGCGGTAGGTCGGATCCATCGCGTCGCCGCACGCGAACACGCCCTCGACGGATGTGCGCGTTCCGCCCGACTCGACCTTGATGTAGCCGATGGAATCGAGCTCGAGCTGTCCGCGAAGCAGGTCCGTGTTGGGCTTGTGGCCAATCGCGACGAAGACCGCCTCGACGGGGAGATCGCGCTTCTCACCGGTCCGGGCGTCGCGCAGGCGCAGGCCGGTCACGAACTCCGAGCCCAGGACCTCGTCCACCTCGGAGTTCCAGGCGAAGCGGATCTTGGGATGGGCCTGCGCCCTCTCCTGCATGATCTTCGAGGCGCGAAGCGAGTCGCGCCGGTGGACCACCGTCACCTCGGTCGCGAAGCGGGCGAGGAAGAGCGCCTCCTCCATCGCAGTGTCACCGCCACCCACGACGGCCATCGGCTTGCCGCGGAAGAGCGCTCCGTCGCAGGTGGCGCAGGCCGAGACGCCCTTGTTCTGCAGGCGCGTCTCGGAAGCGAGACCGAGCCAGCGCGCCGAAGCACCGAGCGCGAGCACCACCGCGTCGGCGCTGAGCGAGCGCTCCGTCGTGCGCACCCGGAAGGGGCGCCGCGAGAGGTCGATCTCCGTGGCATTCTCCGCGAAGACGGAGGCGCCGAAGCGCTCCGCCTGCCGCTGGAAACGCTCCATCAGCTCCGGGCCGGTCACGGCCTCCGGAAAGCCCGGGTAGTTCTCGACGTCCGTCGTCAGCATCAGCTGGCCGCCGATCTCGAGCCCCGCGACCACCGCCGGCGCGAGCTCCGCGCGGCCGCTGTAGAGGGCGGCCGTGAAGCCTGCCGGGCCGCCGCCGACGATCACGAGCCTGTGGTGCTCGCTCGAGCCGCTGCCGCCCGTGATCCCGAGCAGGGGATCGAGCCCGCCCGCCGCGTCGAGCGCCGCGAGTTCGTCGAAGCCCCCGACGTGCCGGTCTCCGATGAAGATCTGCGGCACCGTCCGACGACCGCTCCGCTCGATCATCTCGTCACGCGCGGCGTCCGACGCCTCGACGTCGATCTCCGTCCAGCTCTGCCCCTTCGCCGCAAGCAACCGCTTCGCCCGATCGCAATACGGGCACCACCCCGTCGAATACATCACGATCGCCACCATCAACCGCCTCCCGAGCCCCAAACAGGGTACCCACCCTGTCCCCCGCCCACCACGCCCGGCCGTAGCTCCGGCACCCAACCCAAAGCAAGCGGAGCGCGCAGCGAGGCGAAGCCGAGCGGAGCTGGCAAGCTCACCCGACTCGAGCCCTCGTCGTCACAACGGTTCCGTGATCGGGATATCTTCCCACATCAGCTGCAGGAAGGTTCCGATGAAGAAGGACAGGAAGGTCATGAAGACGACCGCCGCCGGGAAGATCAGCAGGGGATCGAAGCCGATGATCTCGGGTAGCTGACCGACGAGCGGCGGAAGCGAGGCCCGCAGCGACTCGATGTCGGAATCTCCGGCTCCCCAGTTGCGGGAAGCCATGAAGGGCCCGAGGAGACCCGTGATCACGAGGCCGATCCCGAAGGCCTGCAGGATTCCGAGCACGAAGATCTGGCGTGCGCGGGAGAAGGCCACGTCCGTGTTCCCGAGCCGGCGCTGCACCTCGATGTAGATGTAGAGCAGCGTCGCCATCGCCAGCAGGAACGACACGCTTGCGATGATCCCGACGGAGCGGCCCGCGAGCGCCCAGACCTCGTCGATGAAGAAGATCGGCAGGTAGCCCACGATGATCCCCGCCGCGATGCGCGGCACCGAGGCTCGGAAGACGGTGAGGTTGCGCCTCCAGCAGAAGCGATAGAGCAGGAACCAGAGCGCCACGCCATCTACGAGCAGGAGCTCGGCGGCGCAGATCGCGTCGAAGACCAGGGGCGCGCGCTCGTAGGCGAAGGCAGCAAGCGCAAGAGGCGCGAGCAGGGCGGCGATCAGCGCGAGGTAGTTGCGAGTGCGGTGCCGCGAGAGGACGGGTCGATCGTCCGACTCGCCGCGCTCGATGCGGTCGGCGTGGTGGATCACCGCCGCGGCGTTGTCGACGTCGTACTGGCGCAGGAACCAGCCCTCGAGCTTGCCGAGCACGCGCAGGCAATCGCGATCGCCGCGCCGACGCAGGAAGGGGGAGAGGTCCGCCCCGCGATCGATGCGCCCGGCTCCGCCCGGGACGCCGATCGCCTGGAGGACCTCCGCCTCGCGCGCGGCGAAGGGCGAATCCTCGACCTCGAAGGCGCGATTCTCCTCGACCAGGCACACGTCCTCGAGCCAACGATGGAAGGCGCGTTGCGCGAGCCGGACGAGGCTGCGGTTCACGGAAGAGGCGTCGCCGCTCTCGAGCGTGTAGAAGAAGCCCGCCTCGGAGAGATCGTCGGCGGGGTCCACGGGATCCACCTCGCCCGCGATCCACGCCTCCAGGTAGGCCGGCTCGACGCGCCGCTGCACGAGCGCGAGGAGCGCGCGAAACGCGAGCTTGCGCAGGTGCAGCGTGGCGACGCGCAACCCGGGCCCTTCCTCCTCGCCCCGATCCTCGATGAAGCGCGCCAGGATCTGGGCCAGCAGCGCGACCTCTTCGTAGACCTGATCCATCGCCCGGCTGGACAGCCGCTCCTCTGCCTCGAGCCGGTCGAGCACGCGCTCGAGGTAACGCGGGATCCCGAGCAGCAGACGCGCGAGCAGAACCTCGGTGTCGCGACGCCGGGCGTGGGGAGAGAGCAGCCGCGGCTTGCGTGCGAGGTCGTCTAGCTGGAGGTAGAGCTCGGCCGGGTCGTGACGCTCTGCCTGGAAGGAGAATGTCTCCGGGAAGATGCGGACGAACCCGTCGCCCGCGTCGCGTTCGAAGCGCACCTCTCGCGCGTGGAACGCGTACGTGAAGCGGAAGGCCACGCGCAAGCGTTCGATCCGCAGCTCGAGACGGTCGATGCCCGGGAGCGCCGGGACCGGACCGTCCGGGCGGTCAGAGGATGCGCTGTTTCGGGTTGTCGCCCGACTCGTAGTACTCCTCCACACGGCGGGCGAGCTCTCTCACGCGCTCGGGAATCTCGTCGGCAAGGGGCCAGCGGGCCATCGAGACCCGCATCCGATCCTGGAGCAGCTGCGCGTCGGGATAGTCCTGCGTGGCGAGCGCGTCGTCCACGTCGACCCAGTTCTCGATCGCGGTGAGCGCGCGAGAAATGCGCTCCCCGAGCTCCGCCATCCCCGGAGATTCGACGCGTGATGCCGCGAGCTCCTCGCGCAAGGGCCGCAGCTGGCCGAGCGCGTCGTCGAGACGCGTCCGCAGCTCGCCGGCACCGCCGACCACGTCGTTGACGGAATCGATGAAGCGCCGCTGCATCGGCTCGTGGGAGATCTCGCGCAGGAAGATGACGCGCCCGAAGCAGCGTCCGGCCTCGTCCTCCAGGCTCTTGACCGTGACGCGCAGCCGGTGGGCGCAGCCACCGACCCGAACCTCCACGTCCTCGAAGTGCACGCCCCCGCCAGCCGCGAGCCGCCAGGCGGCCCCTCCGAGGTGCTCGAGGCCATGACGCCGCAGCACCTCGCCAAAGGGTCGTCCTCGCGCCTCGCCCTCGAGCGCGAGGTAGTCCCGCACGGGTCGGTTCGCGGCACGCACGATGCCAGCCTCGTCGAGCGCGATCGCGCCGACGTCGAGCTCGTCCATCACCCCCGCGAGAAACACGTTCGCCTGGCTCAGATGCGCCAGCAAGCGCTCGTTCTCGACCGTGAGCCGATAGCGCTCCGCGGCCTGCTTCATCACGTGCTTGAGGTGATCGGGCTCCCAGGGCTTGGTGATGTAGGCGTAGACGTGGCCGTCGTTGATCGCCTCGATGATCGCCTCGAGGTCCGCGAAGCCGGTCAGGATCATCCGGACGGTGTTGGGATGGCGCCGGCAGACCTCGGCGAGGAACTCGACGCCGCTCATGTTCGGCATGCGCTGGTCGGTCAGGACCACCGCGATGGGGGACTTCTCGTCCAGGATCTCGAGTGCGCGGCGCGCGTCGGTCGAGGTGAGGACCTCGTAGTCCCCTTCGAAGGTGAAGGTCATCGTCTCGAGGATTGCCTCCTCGTCATCGACGACCAGGATCCGGGGGAGGCTCTGCTCGGCCATCACCACCCCAGGTAGGAGCCCGTCTTTCTCCTGGTGGCCTCCTTGGCCTTTCGCGCTTCGATCTCGGCGCGGATGCGTTGGCGATCGGCGTCCAGACGCTGCCGGAGGCGTTCGGTCCCCGGCGACGCCCAGGGGCGCTGCTCGGTCGAGTCGCGTCGATCGCGGAACTTGCGGAAGCCCCAGAGCTCGTGCCTGAACTCCTCCTCGATGAACTTGACCATCAGCGCATCATCGAGGAAGCCGAGGCCCGGAACGTGGTCCGGAATCAGGTCCTCGGGATTCGTGAAGTAGGCGAGCGCGGCGAGCACTTCTCTCTTGATCTTCTCGGGAGCCTGGTAGGCGGCGTCCTGGATCAGGTCGGTGAGGTCGGCGAGGACCCCGATCGCCTCGATCACGAAGTGCGGGGTCTTCTTCGTGGCGCGCACGCGCTTGACCACGTCGCGCGCCGCCTCGATGATGGCCACCGCCTCGTGTTCCGCCGCGCCCTTCTTCGCCTTCCGGTACAGGCTGCGGAAGTAGTCGGCGTCGGACTCATCGAGCTGGAAGGTCACCTTGAACTTCGACATGGACCCTCCGGCAAGCGGCGAGAGTATCAGTATCGCGCGTACTCGATCAAGCGATCGGGCGAGCGCTGCCACTCACCCTCCCAGCGGTCGAGAATGATCTGTCCGGGACTCGCACCGGTCGCGAGCTGTTCGAAGACGGGATCGAGGAAGGAGGACTCGTCGGGATCGCGGCGGCCGGCGTGGCCGATCCGCCGCAGACCTTCGCGCGCGATCTGGGCGAGCTCCTCGGCCAGCTCGAGCATGGGCCGGCCGGCGAAGCGAGCGGCCAGGCCACGGCGGGCCACCTCCGTGCGCACCGCCTCTCGCTCCTCGTGGCTCGTGTCCGAGACGAGCGCGCGGGCCGCCTCGAGGGCGCCGGCGTCGTAGAGGATCCCCTTCCAGAGCGCGGGCAGCGAGCAGGTGAGACCCGGCGGAACCGCATCGGCCCCGCGCACCTCGATCACGTGCTTGAGGCGCACCTCCGGAAAGAGCGTGGTCAGGTGGCGATCGAAGTCCGCGAAGGTCGCGCGCTCTTCGGCCCAGCCTTCGCGCAGGAAGCGGCGGAAGCTCATCCCGCCAGCCGGGTGATAGCTCCCCTTCCGGACCACGAAGAACATCGGCACGTCGAGCGCCCACTCGATGTAGCGCCGATAGCCGAAATCCGGCTCGAAGGCGAAGGGGAGGAGCCCGGTGCGGTCCGGATCCGTGTGCTGCCAGATCTGGAGCCGCCGCGAGACGAAGCCGTTGGCCTTGCCCTCGGACAGGCTCGAGTTGGCGAAGATCGCAGAGACGATGGGCGAGACCCCGAGCGCGGTGCGCATCTTCGCGACCATGTCCGCCTCGTCCGAGAAGTCGTAGTTCGCCTGGACCGTCGCCGTCGCGAACATCATCTCGAGCGAGAGCGATCCGCGCGCGGGCAGGTAGCTCCGCATGATGCGGTAGCGGCTCTTCGGCATGATCGGAAGCTCGGGGACGCCGTGGATCGGGTGCATCCCGAGACCGAGCCAGACGATCCCGAGCGGCTCGCAGACGCGCTTCATCGTGGAGAGATGGGAGTTGAACTCCGAGCAGGTCTCGTGGATCGTCCGCAGCGGAGCGCCGGAAAGCTCGAGCTGGCCACCTGGCTCGAGCGTGATGCTCGCGCGCTCCTTGCGCAGCGC
Source organism: uncultured Spirochaetales bacterium (assembly GCA_964413375.1). Taxonomy (GTDB): domain Bacteria; phylum Myxococcota_A; class UBA9160; order UBA9160; family SMWR01; genus CAZUYC01. The sequence goes on from CAYPSI010000124.1 coordinate 11,307, forward strand.
GACCACCCGATCGCCCTCGAGCTGGCGCGTCCAGCCGTCGCTCTCGGCCACCGCGTCGAGCAGCGCGCCAACACCGCGCTCACCCTCGTAGGGCACCGGACGCAGCTCCGGGATCCAGAGGCCGATCTTCTCGTGCTCGGTGCCGACCAGCCAGCGCTCGGGCGGCTTCTCGGAGCGCCGCAGGAACTCGACGAGATCGTCCACCGTTTCGATCGGTGCTTCCAGCTCCGGGGAGGAATCGGGCTCGGAACTCACTTGGGCTCCCGCGCAGGACGGTGGGGGGTCTCCGCCGCGCGATCTGGGTTCAGGGCGTCGCCGCCTCCTCGAGAAAGCGCTCGAGGAAGCCCGCGAGCGCGTCGGCGATCTCGCTCTCGCTGTCGATCGGAAAGGTCCGACAGGGCCCTTCGTCCTTGCCGGCCCGAAAGGGGCCTACCAGCGTGACCTCTCCCCGCGCCTTGATGGTGACGATGGCGCGGTAGCGGCCGCGGGCAATCTCGAACTGCACCGCGCGCAGGTGTTTGTCATCGGTGCGGGTCTCGGAGATCACGGCCTCGAGCTGCGGGGCACCCGCCGCCGCGGCGGCGCGATGGAAGCGACCGAGGCCATCGGCCACCTGATCGCGCAGCTTCTCCGCGACGCCCCGCGCGCGCGTGAGGTCGTCCCGATACGGCGCTTCGCGAGAGCCGAGCTCCCGGCCGAGCGCCTCGAGGCGCTCGCCAAGATCCATAGCCGTCATCGGGGCCGTAGGGGGGGACTGCGGCATCCCCGGAATGCTCGCACAAAACCCCGCATCCCGGCCAGACGCGGGTCGCGGGAAGCCCGGAGGAGCGCGGTCGGGCTAGAGCGCCTCGTCCGTCTCGATCAGCGGCGCCATCGCGTCGAGCCGGGCCAGCAGGACGTCCCGGGAGCTCGCGAAGACCTTCCGGTGGGCCGTGGAGAGGGGCGGACCCCCCGGAAGCTGCAGGCGGGCCGGGTCGACGAAGCGACCGTCCTTGGACATCCGGAAGCAGACGTGCGGGCCGGTCGCGAGGCCGGTGTGACCGACGTAGCCGATCACCTGCTTCTGGCGGACCTTCTGGCCATGGGCCATGCCGCTCGCGAAGCGCGAGAGATGGCCGTAGTACGAGACGTAGCCATCGCTGTGGCGGATCTTGACCAGGTTTCCGAAGCCGCCCGCCCTGCCGCTGTGGGTCACCGTTCCGTCGGCCACGGCCCAGATCGGGGTTCCTTCGGGCGCCGCGTAATCGATGCCGTGGTGCGGGCGCCAGATGCGCAGGATCGGGTGCAGCCGTGAGTTCGAGAAGGCAGACGCGACCCGGCTGTTGCGAACCGGGACCATCAGGAAGTTCCGCTCCACGGAGCTCCCGTCCGGCCGGTAGTAGCCGCCGCGACCCTGCCCCGACTCGAAGTAGATCGCCGCATGGTCGCCCGCGGCTCCGATGTAGCGCGCGGCCAGGATCCGCCCCGGTCCGACGTAGTGGTCTTCACCGCTGGCGTCCGTCCGGTAGAGGCGCTCGTAGAGGACGCGGATCTCGTCCCCGAAGCGCACCGAGCGGGAGAAGTCGATGTCCCAGGCAAAGATGTCGGCGAGGTCGACCGCGAGCTGCGGGCTCTCGCCGAGACTCATGACCGCCTCGTGCAGGTTGCTCGTCACCACCCCGGCGAGGCGAGCCACCTCGGTGCGCGTCGGCGGCTCCTCGCGACGAGACATGAAGGCCTCGCCATCGCGAGAGACGCTGTAGCTCTCGATGGCCGAGGTCACATAGCGGAACTCCGTGAGCTCCCCGTCGAGGTCGAGTGTCAGGCGATAGCTGTGTCCGGGCCGCGCCTTGCGGAAGTCGTAGAGCTTGCCCATCGCCCGCGTGACGGTGTAGACGACGTCGCTGGAAACGCCGTCTTCCTGGAGCGACCGCGAAAGCGTCTCACCGCTGGCGAGAGAACCTTCGAAGACGCGAAGTTTCGGCTCGAGAGCAGGCGTGTCGGTCGCGATCTCCGGAACGAAGGGAGCGTGCGCGTCGAGCGCGCTAAGCTCGGCAATCAGCGGTTGCGCGTCAGCGGATGCTTCGATCTCACCGTCGCTCTGCGAAACAGTGTTCGAAGTGGAGTCGCCTCGCTGCACGGTGGCGAAGACTCCAACGCAGACGACGACGAAACTCACCACCAACGCGACCAGGCTAAGGTCGCGTTGCAAGATTCCCAGGACCGTCCGGGTCCAAGCTCGCTTTCGACTCATCACGCCTCCCGGCTCGGAAGTGGGGCGGGGTATAGTTAGCTTTCGGCACGCGCCCCTGCACGGTAAATACCTTTGATTCTCACGAGGTCGGGCGTTTTTTCGCCCACCGATTTGGGTGCTTTGGCCCACGCTACATCTGATCGATTGTCTCGCATGTCGAGCCACGCCTCATCGAGAAGGTGGTCGGCAACGAGTCTTTTGTGTGGAATACACCTCATCTGCGGGTTCGCACTTGCGGCTCTCGGCTGCGCAGCGGACGCGCAGAAGAGCGTTCAGCCGCCCGCCCCGCCGATGGTTGGCGACCTCGGAGAGCAGGCGGCCGGGATCCTGGCGCAGGCGATCCGCTTCCGAACCGTGAATCCACCGGGCGACGAGGGTCCCCTTGCCGCCTACTTCGCCACCATCTTGAAGGCATCCGGGATCGACGCCCGCGTGATCCCGACGCCGAGCGGCACTTCGACCGTCGGGCGCGCCGCCGTCTGGGCGCGCCTGCCGGGCACGGGGACCCGTCCTCCAATCGTCTTGCTCTCCCACCTCGACGTCGTGCCGGCGAGCCGGAGCGACGGATGGGACGTGGATCCCTTCGCGGGCAGCGTGGTAGGCGGCAAGGTGATCGGTCGGGGTGCTCTCGACGCAAAGGGTCTGGCGGTCGTCCACCTGCTGACGCTGACCGAGCTCGCGCGGCGCCAGACGCGTCTGGCTCGCGACGTGGTGTTTCTCGCGACGCCAGACGAAGAGAATGGCGGGCTCGACGGCGCCGGATGGCTCGTGCGCGAACGCCCCCAGCTGCTCCTCGGTGCCGAGTACCTGCTGACGGAAGGCGGCGGGATCAACGTAGATCCCGCCGGGGGTCACGAGGCGTGGCAGGTCGCCGTCGGCGAGAAGAGCCCCTGCTGGCTCCGGGTCGCTACCCAGGGGCGCCCGGGGCACGCCTCGGTACCCGACGACGACGCCGCGGTTCCGCGTCTGCTCGCCGCGCTCGAGCCGATCCGCCGCCGTCAGAGCCCGCTTCGCGTCGTTCCCGAGGTCGCGCGGATGTTTCGAGCGCTGGCGCCGCTCGCCCCCGCCGAGGATGCGAGCGGCTTCGCAAATCTCAGCGACGCCCTGGCTTTCGACGACGTCTTCCGAACGCGCTTCCTGGCAGAGCCGGCCTATGCGGCGCTGGTGCGAGACACGCTCGCGATCACGATGCTGGAGGGTGGCCCGCGTACGAACGTCGTCCCCGCGGAGGCGTCCGCGCACCTCGACGCGCGCCTTCTCCCCGGCGGGCGCTGCGAGGACTTCGCGGTCGAGATTGCAGAGCTCGCGGCGCCCAGCGGTGCCGAGGTGCAGATCGTGCTCGCCTTTGCGGCGGTCAGCTCGCCGGCGGATACCCCGCTCTATCGCGCGATCGGAACGGTCGCCCGGAGGCGCGATCCCGGCGCCGTCGTGGTGCCGCGCGTGCTCGCGGGCTTCACGGATGCGCATTTCTTCCGCGAGCGCGGGATCACGGCCTACGGCTTCGTGCCCCGCTGGCAGCGGCGCGGCGAGCATCGCGGCATCCACGGGCCGAACGAGCGCATCTCGGTGAAGAACCTGCGCAAGGGCGTCGAGACTCTCGTGGCGATCCTCGAGGAGCTGGATAAGTCATAGGACGCTGCGAGGAAATGGGCGGCGTTGCCCTCTCCGCTCGGCTGCGCCTCGCTGCGCGCGCTTCGCGCTTGCGTCGCCTGACGGACTTCGTCCGTTTGCGGCTCGCGCTGCGCTGGGTCAGTTCTCGAGGAGTTCCTGGATGGCGCGGTGGAGGGTCTCGAAGAGGGGCTCGACCTCTTCCAGCTCGAGGCAGGAGAAGGCCACCCGCAGGTCGGTGGCACTGGTGGCGATGACCCCGATCCCGTGGTTATCGAGCAGGTGGACACGCGCCCGCTCGGCGTCCACACCCTTGACCGCGAGACACATGAAGTAGCCGCTGTTGAAAGGGTAGACCTCCCAGCTCTCCCGGAAGCGCGGTGCCGAGGCGACGTCGAAGACCCGCTCCGCACGAGTGCGCAGCAGCTCCCGCTTCGCCTTGCGCTCCTCGGCGACCGAGGAGGAGGCGAGCGCGTTCTCCACCAGCGTCTGCGAGAGCTGCGAGACGTTCGAGATGCCACTGCGGATCGCGCCGCGAAGCTTCGCGTCGAGGATTTCGATCACCTCGTCGGCCGTCTCGGCCTTCCCGGGTCCGAAGCTGATGAAGCCGCAGCGGAGCCCCCAGGCGAAGAGCTCCTTGGTCGCCCCGTCGAGCTTCACCGCAAGTAGATTCGGGTGGGAACCGACGAGCATTCCGAAGAGCGACTCGGTCATCGACTCGCCGCCGAGGTGGTAGAAGAGCCCGAAGTAGGCGTCGTCGAGGATCGCGACGATCCGGGTCCCACGCGCGGCGGCGCCCTGCAGTGCCCGGACGATCGCCTGCCCCTCTGCGGGCGTGGGCACGTAGCCGGTCGGGTTGTTCGGAAAGTTCAACAGGACCAGCAGCTTCTCGCGCCGCGCGCCCTCCTCGGCCAGCGCGCGCCCGAAGCCCTCGACGTTGAAGCCGCCGCCGGAATAGAACGGGAAGGTCGCGATGCGTCCACCGAGCCGCACCTCGTAGGTGAGCCGGTAGTTGCCCCAGAGCTTGTCGGGCAGGATCAGGCAGTCGCCCGGGTCGACGAAGAGGTCCCCCGCGAGCATCAGCCCATGGGTGATCGCGCTCGTCACCACCGGGAGTCCGAAGCGCTTGCCCTGGAGCGACGGGTTCTCGGCGAGCAGCTTCTCGCGCCAGCGCTCGCGCAGGCCGGGACGCCCGCCGGGGGACGCGTAGTCGAAGGCGTCCGCCGCGGAGATCCCGACCAGCGAGCGTGCGATCGAGGGGAGGTGCATCGGCTCCCCTCCCTCGGTTGCGATTCCGATCGTGGCGTTCGAGCGATGCGCCTTCTGCCGGGCTTCGGCGCTCTGCGTGAGGATCCCCTTCGGGTAGTAGAGCCGGCGCCCGAGCCCCGAGAGCATCGCCAGCACCTCGGGTGCGGCCGCCTCGAGCCGCGCATTGAGCTGCACGGCCAGAGGGTTCAGGGTCGGGGCGAGAGTGGGATCGCTCACCTTCGGGGGTCCAGTCTCGACGCGGCCGTCGCTCGGAGTTCGTGCGGCACCATCGCGCGCCGAAGGCTACAGCCGACGCTGCAGGACGTCCACGAAGCCCTCGAAGCCCAGCGCGCGCCAGAAAGCCTGGCCTTCGCGATTGCGCACCGCGACTCTCACCTCGAGACGCTCCGCCCCGCGCGACCGCGCCCACGCGCGCGCGGCCTCGACCAGCGCGCGCCCGACTCCGTTGCGACGGCGATCCGCACGCACGCCGAGGTCGGCGATCTCGGCGCGCGAGGTCTCGAGCATCGCCGCCGGAGCGGGCTCGACGCGCACGCTGCAGAAAGCGACCGGGCCGCGCGATTCTTCCCAGACGAAGATCGCGATGTCCGGATCGCGCAGCTGGCGCGCCAGCAGCTTCGGCAGCCGCTCGCCGGCGTCGGCACGCACGCGAAAGGCGGGCTCGATCGCAGCGTGGTGCGCGAGGAGCTCCGCGAACAGACCCGCGAGCTCGTCCAGATCGCGCGCCTCGGCGCGTCGGACACAGGGCACCGGGCACGTCACGGCACCGCCTGGGGCGCCGGCCCCGTCTCGGCGCCGGGCTGCCCCCCCTCGGGCTCGACGGGCCGGGGGCGCGTCCTCTTCTCGAGCGGCTTGCGCGGGCCGGAGCGGCGCATCTCGAAGGTTCCGACGCGCGTTCCATCGCGGTCGAAGCTCCCGACCAGGAGGTCGCCGTTCTCGCGAACCTCGAGCGTCCGCAGCCGCGTGGTCCCCTGCATGTCGTCGGTGCTCTCCGAGCCGAGAAGGTCGACCTGCGTGAAGACGGGCAGGCCCTCCGGATCGTCGATGCTCCAGGTCTCCTGGTAGGTGATCACCGAGACGGAGCTCGGGCTCGCGCGCGCTCCCGAGCGCCACGCACCCTCCCCGCGCTGGAGACTCTTCTTCTGCGAGCCGCGCTCGTTGACCGCGAGCCCGGCGCGGAGATTCGCGAGCTGCGGGGCGCTCGGCTCCCAGGCGTGGAGCACCCGCGCGTACTGCCCGCTCCCCTTGCGCCGCTCGAAGCGTCCCGATTCATCGTCGAAGAGCACGATCGGAAACTCCGACCACTCGAGGCGGCTCCCCTTCGGAACGAACTCCCAGATCCGGTCCTCCCAACGAACCAGGTCGGGGTTTGCGGTCTTTGCGTCGCGGTAGTGCACGAGGACGTGCCAGCTTCCAGCGAGATCGACCCCGGCGGAGGCGGCGACCGGCCAGAGCAGGACTGCGAGCGCCGATCGGAGCGCGTTCAGATACGGCGCGAGACGTCGGGGAAGCTGCGCCACACCGGCACTCCGCAGAAGTGGGACCCCTCGGTACAGCGCGGACGCGCGAGGCCGGTGCGCACGAAGCAGGGCGGACCGACGTGTCGGACCAGCTCGGGGTGGACTTTGCGCACCTGCTCGATCTCCTGCATCGAGGCCTCGAAGATCTCGCGTTGCGCGTTGAAGCAGGTCCGCATGTTCCACTTGTGCAGTAGATCGAGGAGCGATCCGGACTCCTCGAAGCGCACGGCGAGCGCATTCGGCAGCAGGTAGAGCCCGAGCTCCGGGTCGGCACCGGCGGCGAGCAGCCGGGCGCGGGCATCCCAGGCCGCCTCGACCGCCTCCTGGAAGAGCGCCCTGCACTCCGGATCCTCCGCGACGAGCTCCGGCTCCACCACGTCGACGCGCCCCGGCACCGTGCGCGACAGCAACGGGCGCGACCCGGGTACGGTGCGATGGCGCTGGTCCTGGGAATCGGCCGTGTGGGAGAGCTTCTTGCGGAAAGTATAATGGGCGTGCGCGAGCGCCCGCATCAGCGGCGAGTGCGTCGAGACGTTCAGCGTCTCGAGCCAGTGCGAGTTGCGAGCCGGGTCGAGTGCCATCTCGAGCGCCGACTCGTCGTCGAGGTCGAAGCGACCGAGCACGTGGCGCACGGCCGCCGCCACCACCGCCGGCGAGCGCACCCCATGATCCACGAGCCGGGAGCGGCAGCCGTCGAGCGACTTGTCGAAGGCCTCGAGGGCGGCGGGCTCGCCCTGGCCGGGCGGTGCAAAGCGGGTCTCGGGGAGATCTTCCTCGGGGATCGGGGGGTCGCCGATCCGGCGGAAGAAATCGGGATCGATCTGCTCGACGCAGGCGACCATGCGGCCCACCACATCGGCGGCCTCGCGAGGTACGTCGCAGGCGTGCGCCATGCGCCGGAGCCGGTGCAGCACGATCCCCGAGACGGTGTAGACCATCGCCGTGTGGCAGGCGATCGGAATCACGTAGCGCGCGGTCTCGATCGCCTTCTTCTCGGCCTCCCGCGCGACGCTCCGGCCAAAGGCCTGCGACTGACGCCGGTCGAGACGCCACAGCTCGGCGAGGATCGCCCGCGTGCGCGGCTCGAGCCGACGCGTGAGCTCGCGGTAGGCGGACCATGCCCGCTCGATCGCCGTTTCGTAGAGCGAGCGCGCCTCACCCTGGAGCGCGGGCGGCACGACGGCTGCCACCTCGTCCAGGCGGACGTAGCGCTGACTCTGCTGCTCCGTGTTGTAGTAGGGAAACGCGTGCAGGTAGCACCAGACGAGCTGCCGCGAGATCCCCGAGAGGGCTAACTAGAAGGTCGCGTGCTGGAAGACGGTGTGGTGCCCGCCCTCGAAAGTGAGCGGGCCGATGCGCTCGCGCTGTCCAGCGGTGATCTCGTCGGGATCGATGACGCGGGGCGAGTAACAGGTACGCGCTGCGGAGATGGCCCCGTCGTAGGGGCGATCGAACCAGTTCCGCAGGCTCACCTGCGGGCCGCTATCCACGACGGCCAACTGTCCCCCCCCTCTCTGCGCGATACCGCGAATCTCGCAGACGCTCCGATTCCGATCAACGGCCCCGCTTCCGATCGACGGCTCCGAGTCCCATCCAGGCGTCCGAGTCCCAGCAACGTCCGAGTCCCAGCAACGGGACAGGTGCTGTGAAAGATTTTTCCCAGTTTCCCCGACGATCCACTGCCGCTGTGAAGAATAGGGAGTGGGAGCAGGAGCCGCGCGGGCGTGCCTTGCATCGGGATTCCCGGTACTTATCGGCGACACTGCGCAGGATTTTCCGGCCCCACGGGGTTGGCACGTGGATTGCCCTCAGCTACCGGCGGGGCTGCGTGTGCGCGCAGGGCGCGCACGTCAGCTCCAGCCACGGATCGGCCCGCCCATGCCTCCGCTGTGGATCGTCCATCGCGACCCGCGCCAGCGCGCGGCCCTCGTTCGTCTCGCCGCCGCCGACGAGGCGGTGGTCGGCGCACCGGGCGATCCTCGCTTCGATGCTGCGGCGACGCCGCGGGTCGTGCTGCTGGGTCTCACGGGCGACTTCGAGGCCGAGCTCGAGTTCGTGCGCCGTTCGCTGCGCCGGCTGCGCGACTGCGCCTGGATCCTGATCCTCGAGCCGGCGCTTGCAGAGGAGGCGCGGCGGCTCTTCGACTCCATCGCCGCGCGCTTCGTCCGCTACCCGCCGGATGCAGCCCTGCTGCGCGCGATGATCCGCGACGCCGCGGCGCGGCCGCCGACCTCGCCGCTCTCGCTCTCGGCACGCGCGGGGCGAGAGGCGCTGCGCGCGCGCTTCGCGCGCTGGTTCGCGGATCTCGAGATCCCGGAGCTGTTGCGCGCTCTGGACCCCCGCCTCGCGGACGTACCGATCCTGGTGCGCGGGGAGCCCGGCACCGGCAGGGGCACTCTCGCCCGTTACATCCACGCCTTCGGCGGTACCTGCGAGGGCGCACTCGTCCACGTTCCCTGCTCGGCCGAGACGCGCGCCGAGGATCTACTGGCCGCGATCGCCGCGGATGGCCGCGGCCACGGCTCCGAGCGCGGCTGCACCCTCTGGCTCGAGGATGTCGACCGACTCCCGGCGGAGCTCCAGCGCCGCCTCGAGGGCTGGATCGACTACGGGCCGCCGGCGGGGAGCGTACGCGCCGCGCGGCTGCGCTGGATCGGGAGCGCGGACGATCGGGAGCAGCCCGGGCGGGGCATCGAAGCGGGGCTGCTGCGCGCGCTCGCCGGCCTCTCGATCCGCATCCCGCCGCTGCGCGATCGCCTGGCCTTCCTGCCGAACCTCGGCAACAACACGACCAGCGCGTGGTGCGCCGCGCGCGGCGAGACCCATCGGCGCTTCGGGGAGGACGCGCTCGCCGTGCTCGAGGAGTACCCCTGGCCCGGGAATCTGCGCGAGCTCGAGGCGGTCGTGACGCAGTCGCTCGCGGCTGGAACCTCGAACCCGGTGGTGCCCGAGGACCTCCGGATCGACGGCGCCGTGCTCGCCCCGCTCGACGCGGAGTCGATCGGGACGCTGCTCGAGGACACGCCCGAGCCGCCCGAGGCGATGAGGTCCGATGCGGAGCGGATCGAACTCGAGGTCACCCTCGTCGACGAGGAGCCGGCCGAGGAGGAGCTTCCCACGCTCGAGGTCGAGGCGGAGCCCGAGACGCCCGTCGCTGACGTCGAGACGGAGCCGGAGACCCGGGCTGCGATGCCCGCCGCGGCTCCCGAGCCGGCGCCCGCAACGCCGATTTCGGACGCAACGCTGCGCAGACTCGCCGACGCCGTCTCGCACGAGGTTCGCAACCCGTTGACGGCGATCCGCACCTTCGCGGAGCTGCTCCCCGAACGCTACGGGGATCGCGACTTCCGCAGCCGCTTCGCGAGCTACGTGACCGACGGCGTCGAACGCGTCGACCGCGTCATCGACGCGCTCGGGAAGCTCGCCGCGCTCGGCCCCCCGGACCGCAAGCCGGTGGACGTATCGAAGCTGCTCGAAACGGCTCTCGACGCGCGTCGTCAGCAGATTCGCGACCGCCACCTGCTCGTGCTCAAGGAGCTCGACCCCGCGCGACCGCTCGCGCTCTGCGACGCGGAACAGATGAAGTTCGCCTTCGAGGTCCTGCTCGACCGGGTGCTCGAGATGCTGCCCGAGCGCGGCGATCTCTATCTCGCCTCGCGCCGCCACGCATCGGGCCTGCGCGGTGGCCCCTCGGTCCGGGTGCTGCTGCGTCTGCAGACGCCCGGACGCTCGGCCGCGCCCGGGCGAGGCCTGTCGCCCGCCGAGAACTCGCTCGGTCTCGCGATCGCCGAGGCGGTCGCCAAGGCGCAGGGCGGGAGCGTGGCGATCGCCAGCAGCGACCCGAACGAGACGCTCTTCCTGATGGATCTCCCGGCGGAGCCTTAGAGGGCTTCGCTCGGCTGCGGCTCGCTGCGCGGCCGCCTTCAGCTCGACTCCGCTCGGCTCCGCCTCGCTGCGCGGCGGCCTTGCTGGCCGGTCCGATGAACTTCGCGCGCCTGCGGCTCGCTGCGCGCGCCCTTCGGGCGCTTGCAGGGGCCCTTCCCTACGTTCGCGGGATGGCGCGCGTCCTGGTGGTGGACGACGAGGCCGGGGTACGCGAATCGCTCCGGATGGTGCTTCGGGACATCTGCGAGCTCTCCCTGGCCGGGAGCGTCGAAGAGGCGCTTGCGAGCGTCCACGACGACCCGCCCGACCTGGTGCTGCTCGATCTCGTGATGCCCGGGCGCAACGGCTTCGAGCTGCTCTCCCTGCTCGCGGCGCAGCCGGGCGCGCCGGCGGTCGTGGTGTTGACCGGGACCACCGCGATCGCCACCGCGGTCGAAGCGATGAAGCAGGGAGCCGCCGACTATCTCACGAAGCCCTTCGAGGTCGAAGCACTTCGCATCAAGGTCCGTCAGCTCCTCGAGCGGCGCGCGCTCGAGGACGAGGTCCGTGAGCTGCGCGCGGCCGCGGAGAGCCGCGACCGGCTCGGGGGGCTGCTCGGCCGCAGCGAGGCCATGCACGAGGTCTTCCGCACGCTCCGGCGCATCGCGGGGTCGCGGGCGACGGTGCTGATCCGCGGCGAGAGCGGCACCGGCAAGGAGCTCGCGGCGCGAGCCATCCACGAGCTCGGCCCGCGACGCGCCGGCCCCTTCGTCGCGGTCAACTGCGCGGGCATTCCCGACACGCTGATCGAGAGCGAGCTCTTCGGACACGAACGCGGCGCGTTCACGGATGCCCGGGAGCGCCGGATCGGGCGCTTCGAGGCGGCTTCCGGGGGCACGCTCTTCCTCGACGAGATCGGCGAGCTCACCGCACCGGTACAGGCCAAGCTGCTCCGGGCGCTCCAGGAGCGGAGCGTCGACCGCGTTGGAGGCAGCGAGCCCGTCGAGGTCGACGTGCGCGTCGTCGCCGCGACCCACCGCGACCTCGAGAAGGAGGTCGACGCCGGGCGCTTCCGCTCCGATCTCTACTACCGCATCCACGTAGTACCCCTCGAGCTGCCCCCGCTGCGCGAACGGCGAGAGGACATCCGCCCGCTCGCGCTGCACTTCCTCGAGCGGGTGCGCGGTGAAGCGGGGCGGGGGCCGACGCGAATCGCCCCGCGCGCGCTCGAGGCGCTCGAGCGCTTCGCGTGGCCCGGCAACGTGCGGGAGCTCGCCAACGCGATCGAGCGGGCGGTCGCGCTCTCCGATCGCGACGTCCTCGAGCTCGAGGATCTGCCGCCCGGGATCGTCCGCGCGGGGCGCGGCGAGGAGCTTCGCGCGGGCGTGCGCAGCGGCAAGCTGGGCGTCGAGGCCGCAGCCGCCGACTTCGAGCGCGAGATCCTGCTCGAGATGCTCGAGCGCTGTGCGTGGAACCAGACGCGGGCGGCCGAGCAGCTGCGCATCACCCGTCGCGCGCTGAAGCTCAAGATGGACCGCTACCGGCTCACAGCGCCGGAGTAGCTTGGGTTCCGTCCGGAACACATACGGTTTTCATCTATATTTCAATGACTTGAGAAGTTGATCGAGTTCTGATGTTCCTCCAGGAACATTTTTGCGCGAGGCGCGCCTGTATCCATCGCGTCCGCTCGTTCCAAAAATTGCGAATCGTGTCAAGGAGTTGCGAGCGAACTCGCGCGCGCGAGCGGGGCGTGGCATGCCGCTTGCGATGAGGCCCCGGCGAAGCGCTCGAGATCCTGCGCAGGCAGGCCGTCGACGGGGTCCAGGTGAGGGCGTCCGTGACGCGGGCTGCACGAGGTAGAGATCGATGACCGTGATGGAGAATCTCGCGCTGGCCTTCGATGCGATCAGTCGGTCCTACCAATCGCCGTTTCGCGGCGAGGCCCGTCGCGACGAGATCCGGATCGTCGAGTACACGCCCTTCCCCCGCGTCGGCGCAGGCGGGGGGCAGCGACTCGCCTTCACCCGGGACGTCTCGGAGTCCGGCCTCTGCATCGGAAGCGATCACCCGGAGCCGGTGGGGTCGCTGTTGCGTGTGGTGCTGCGGGGGACCGACGGCCGACCGGATCCGCCGTGCATCGAGCGCGTCGTCTGGTGTCGGCCCAGCGGCGACGGGCGCCACTGGATCGGGCTCGAGCGCATCACGTCGGCCGGGGCTGGCTGATTTTTGGGGGGCGCTTGCGGGGGTCCCGGCAGCTGCCGGGCCCCCGCAAGCAAGCGCCACGGCCTGCTACCCTCGCACACCAATGTTCGGCATCGGCATGACCGAAATGGTCGTGATCGCCGTGATCGCGCTCGTCGTGCTGGGCCCCAAGCGGCTCCCGGAGCTCGCGCGCACGCTCGGGCGCACGCTGGGCGAGTTCCGCCGTTCGGCGACAGACCTCCGTCGCGAGTTCTCGGGCGTGATGGACGAGACGCGGATCGATCCGCCGACCGGGCCGCCTGCGAAGCCCGATCCGGCGTCGGGCTCGGGCAGCACCGGACCCGGCGATGCGTCCGATGGATGAGGCCAGACTCCCGCTCACGGAGCACCTGAGCGAGCTGCGGACACGCCTCGTGCGCAGCCTGCTCGCCTGGGTCCTGGGCGCCGTCCTCGCCTGGAACTGGAACGAACAGATCTTCGGGTTCCTCCTCCGGCCGGCCGTCGAAGCGCTCGGCGACGGCGACCGACCGCTCCAGGCGATCGCACCGGCGGAGGTCTTCTTCACCTACATCAAGTGCGCCCTGCTCGCGGGGTTCGTGATGGCCCTGCCGATCGTATTCTGGCAGGTGTGGGCCTTCGTCTCGCCGGGCCTCTATCCGAGTGAGAAGCGCTGGACGCTGCCGCTGGTGCTGTCGTCGACGCTGCTCTTCGCCGGGGGAGCCGCGCTCGGCTACTCGGTCGCCTTCCCGCTGATGTTCCAGTTCTTCGCGAGCTTCGACAGCGATTTCGTGGAGTCCGCGTGGACCATGCGCGAGGTGTTCAGCCTCGTGACGTCGATGTTCCTGGCCTTCGGCGCCGCATTCCAGATCCCGATCGCGGTCTTCTTCCTCGCGGTCTCCGGCGTCGTCGATACCAAGGCGCTCTTTCGCGGAACGCCTTATGCGGTCCTCGTCGTGTTCATCGTCGCAGCCGTCCTGACGCCGTCGCCCGACTGGGTGAGCCAGGTGATCCTGGGCGTCCCGATGGTGATCCTGTACCTGCTCGGCATCGGGGCCGCCTGGCTCTTCGGCGGCCCGACCGCCCGCGGCAGGAAGGGGGAGCCTGGCCGAGAAGCCTAGAGAGCAGGCTTCCCGCCGAAGGCGATCGGCATCGCGAGATAGCCCGCGACGAACTCCGAACGCGCAGGCACCACCTCGTCCTCGAGTACCGTGTAGTCGGGCACCCGACGCAGCAGCTCCTCGAGCAGGATGCGCGCCTCGAGGCGCGCCACGTGCTGGCCCAGGCACACGTGCGTGCCGTGTCCGAAGGAGAGGGTGCGCGCTGCGCGGCGGTGGATGTCGAAACGATCGGGCTCCGGGAACTCGCGCTCGTCGCGATTGGCCGAGCGATAGAGCAGCATCACGCCCTGCCCGGCGCGCAGCTGGCGATCGCGCAGCACGAGGTCCTTCGCGACGGTGCGGGTCAGGAAGTTCGTCGGCATCTCGGTGCGGGCGATCTCCGTGAAGGCCGAAGGCAGCAGGCTCGGATCGGCGGCGAGCTCCGCGCGCTGCTCGGGGTGGCGATAGAGCTGGAGGACGCCCCCGGCAAAGACCTTGGGCAGCGTCTCCGTGCCGCCGGTGACGAGTGTCATCAGGTGCATCGCCACCTCCTCGTCCGTGAGGCGGCGGCCTTCGAGCTCGAAATCGAGATAGGCCTGCATCGCGTCGTCGTGGCGATCCGCGCGCTTGCGGCGCGTTCGGACGGCCTGCCACAGGTATTCGCGCAGCTCGAACGAAGCCGCGATGCCGTCCGGCGGCATGCCCGCGAAGCCAGGCTCGCGCGCGAAGAAGCGCCGCACGATCTCCACGAGAGCGGGGCCATCCCCGACCGGGAGCCCGATCAGGAGACAGGTCGCCTGCACGGCGATCTGCGCCGCGAAGTCGCCGATCACGTCGCAGCGACCGGTCGGCAACACCGAGGCGAGACGCTCGCAGACGAGCGCACGCAGGCCAGGCTCGAGGCGGGCCACGCCCTGCGGGCTGAACAGTCGCGCGAGGCGCTTTCGCAGCTGCGTGTGCTGCGGCGGATTCATGATGAAGATGCTCGCTCCGCTCTCCAGGACCTCCGCCTGGGCGTCGGCCAGCAGCTCGCGCTCGCGCACGCCGGTCAGCTCGATCACCGGCCCGGGCTGGACGAAGTGCGCGGCATCCGCACCCGCATTCCACACGTCCTCGAAGAGGGCGAGCGCCCAGGTGTCGAAGGCCTCCAGATAGTGGACGGGGCTCTCGACGCGCAGCCGCGCATAGACGCGGTGCGGATCGTCGAGCACCTCGTCCGAGAAGGGGTCGTATTCCACCACGGCTCTCCTCAGATGCGCGCGAGGCGCAGGGCGATGCTTGCGGCCGCCTTCGGCGCGTCGACCGCGCTAGCGACCCGCATCGGCGCCCCGAACCCGGCGCCGGGTGGGCACTCGAAGGTGCGCAGCGTGCCCTGCTCGATCGTCGCGACGATCCGCAAGCTCTCGAAGTGCAGGGCTTCCTCGTCGAAGAGCGCGAGCACCGTCAGCGGATCGTGCAGGAAGGCGCAGTTGTCGGCGGCGAGGGTGCCGCCGAAGAACTCCGTGAAGATCCGCTGCTGCACCGGTCTCCAGCTTCGAACCTGCTCCGCGAGCAGGCGCGCCACCGGCCCCCCTGCGTCGAGCAGCGCGAGATCGCGCTCCGTCATCCAGGTCTGGAGCGTCACTTCCGCCGGAACCAGCGTCGTCGCGAACCCCGCGCCGAGCACGGCGACGCTCGCCTCCGGGTCGGAGCAGAGGTTGTAGTCGATACCGGGGGCGCAAACGAATCGCCCGATCCGCGCCTCTCGCAGGTGACCGCCCATGATCGTGAGGCGCGCGACCCGACCTGGAAGCTCGGGATCGATCACGAGAGCACGCGCCAGGTTCGTCAGCGGGCCCACGGCTACGAGCTCGAGGCCCGGGTGCTCGCGGGCCGCCCGCACGATGCGCGCAGCCGCCGGCTCAGCGGAGATCGGCGCCAGCGCGCCCCCGGCGATGCAGCGCTCCTCGTGATCGAACCAGTTGAAGCGATCCGGAGCGCGCAGCAGCGGGCGCTCCTCGCCGATGCAGACCTCCACATCGTGCCGCCCGGCGCACGCGAGAAGGCTCGCGGCGACACGCGCGCGAATCGAGCCGCCTCGCCCCACCGTCGTCACCGCGACCAGATCGAGGGCCTCCCGCGCCGTCAGCAGCAGTCCGAGCGCGAGCGCATCGTCGACGTCGCTGCCGATATCGGTATCGAAGAGAAGGGGCCGAGCCGTGGCGGAACCTACGGGGGGGAGACGGTGAAGAGGAGGGTGCCCGCCTCGACGGTCTGGCCCTCGGAGACGGCGACCTCCGTCACGACGCCCGCGATCGGCGACGTGATCTCGTTCTCCATCTTCATCGCCTCGACGAGCACGACGCCCTGGCCCTCGCTCACCGATCCGCCGGCCTGCACCACGACCTTCACCACCTTGCCCGGCATCTCGGCGGTGATCGTCTGGGGGCCCGTCAGCACCGGAGCCGCGCTCTGCGCGAGGAGCCTGGTGCGTTCGTCGAGTGATTCCAGGTGGAAGATCCGGCCGGCGACCAGGACGTCGAAGCCGTGGGCTCCCTTCTCGTCGACCATCGCCTCGAACTGCTGGCCGTCTTCGATCACCGAGTAGACGGTGGGGCCGCTGCGCACGGCATCGACGTGGACGGTGCGTCCGTCGATGGTGATCTCGTAGATCCCGTCTCCGGTCTCGCGGAGTGCGACGAGCCGGGTCTCTCCACCCTTCTCCGAGACCTGGTAGTTCACCGCAGGCCACCCCGCATCTGACTGCGGCGGCCGAACTCCTTCCAGGGATCGCCGCCCCGGCCCCCGGCTGTCTGGGCGAGCGACCGCGACGCGCGCTCCTTGTCGCGGCGGTAGGCGGCGATCGCCGCGAGCAGGAAGGCGACGCGGCGGACTTCCTCTACCTCCCCGGCGTCGTCGGGTCCGCCCTTGCCGCCGGCCATGTGCTGGTCGATGAAGCCGGTGTCGTAGCGACCGGCGAGGAACACGGGGTGGCGCAGCAGCTTCTGGTGAAAGGGGATCGAGGTCTTGATGCCCTTCACCACGAACTCCGAGAGCGCCCGGCGCAGGCGATCGATCGCCTCGCCGCGGTCCTGACCCCAGGCGATCAGCTTGCCGACCATCGGGTCGTAGAAGACCGTCACGTTTGCACCCTGATAGACGCCGGAGTCGACGCGCACGCCGATCCCGTCGGGCGGCCGATAGACGATGATCTTCCCCGGCGACGGCGCGAAGTTCTGCTCCGGATCCTCCGCGTAGATGCGCGCCTCGATCGCGTGACCGCTGATCCGCAGGTCCTCCTGCGCGATGCCGAGCGGCTCACCGGCGGCGGCGCGGATCATCGTCTTCACGATGTCGACCCCGGTGATCGCCTCGGTGATCGCGTGCTCCACCTGCACGCGCGTGTTCATCTCGAGGAAGTAGAAGTCGAGCTTCGCGTCGACCAGGAACTCGCAGGTCCCGGCACCCACGTAGCCGACGGCACGGGCGGCCGCGACGGCGGCACGTCCCATGCGCTCGCGCAGCTCCGGGGGGATCCCGTTTCCGGGCGCCTCCTCGATCACCTTCTGGTGGCGTCGCTGCACCGAGCACTCGCGCTCGAAGAGGTGGATCGTGTTGCCGTGGCGATCCGCGAGGATCTGGATCTCGATGTGGCGCGGCTGCTCGACGAACTTCTCGACGTAGAGCGCGTCGTTGCCGAAGGAGGCCCGGGCCTCGCCGCGGGCGCGCTTGAGCGCCTGCTCCATCTCGCTCGCCTGCTTGACCAGACGCATGCCCTTGCCGCCGCCGCCGGCAGTCGCCTTCACCATCACCGGAAAGCCGATTTCGGCGGCGAAGCGGGTCGCCTCGTCATCGCTCAGCGGCTTCGTGGAGCCGGGCACGATCGGGACGCCGGCCTTCTGCATCGTCTCCCGCGCGCACACCTTGTCGCCCATCGCGCGCATCACGTCACCGGAGGGGCCTACGAACGCGATCCCGGACGCCGCGCAGAGGTCCGCGAAGTCGCCGTTCTCGGCCAGGAAGCCGTAGCCGGGGTGGATCGCATCGGCGCCCGAGCGCTTCGCGATCTCGATCACCCGCTCCATCCGGAGGTAGGATTCCCGCGCCGGCGGCGGGCCGCAGGGGTAGGCCTCGTCGGCCATGCGCACGTGGAGCGCGTCGCGGTCGACGTCCGAGTAGATCGCGACCGTTCGGATCCCCATCTCGCGGCAGGCCCGCATCACGCGGACGGCAATCTCGCCGCGATTCGCGATCAGGATCTTCGCGAACATCAGAGCGGTATGTTCCCGTGCTTCTTCGGCGGGTTCGAATCCCGCTTCGTGGCGAGCATCTCGAGCGCCTGGATCACCTTGGGCCGCGTCTCCTCGGGCCGGATGACCTCGTCGATGTAGCCGAGCTCTGCCGCCTTGAAGGGGTTCGCGAAGTTCTCGCGGTACTGCGCCTCGAGCTCGGCGCGGCGCGCCACCGGATCGCCGGCCGCCTCGAGCTCCTTGCGGAAGACGATGCTGACGGCCCCGTCGGGGCCCATCACCGCCAGCTCGGCCGTCGGAAAGGCGAGGTTCACGTCGGCCCGCGTGTGCTTGCTGCTCATGACGACGTAGGCACCGCCGTAGGCCTTGCGGGTGATGATGGTGACGCGGGGGACGGTCGCCTCGCAGAACGCGTAGAGCAGCTTCGCCCCGTGCTTGATGATCCCGCCGTGCTCCTGGTCGACGCCCGGCAGGAAGCCGGGAACGTCGACGAAGGTGATGATCGGGAGGTTGAAGGCATCGCAGAAGCGCACGAAGCGCGCGCCCTTCTTCGAGGCCTCGATGTCGAGCACGCCCGCGCGGTGCGCCGGCTGGTTCGCGACGATCCCGACCGAGCGCCCGCCGAAACGGGCGAAGCCCACCACCATGTTCTTGGCGTAGAGCGGCGCCACCTCGAGGAAGTTCGCGTCGTCGACGACGAGCTTCAGGAGCTCCTTGATGTCGTAGGGCTTGTTCGGGTTGTCCGGAACGAGGGTTCGCAGCGCGGGATCCTGGCGATCCTTCGGATCGTCCGTCGCGACGAAGGGCGGATCCTCGAGGTTGTTCTGCGGCATGAAGGAGAGGAGCTTGCGCGTGAGCGCGATGCACTCCTCCTCTCCCGCCACCGCAAAGTCCGCCACGCTGCTCTTCGAGGCATGGGTGAGCGCGCCGCCGAGCTCCTCGGCGGTCACCTCCTCGTGGGTCACCGTCTTGATCACGTCGGGGCCCGTGATCATCATGTGGCTGGTTCCCTTCACCATCAGGATGAAGTCCGACATCGCGGGCGAGTAGACCGCGCCACCGGCGCAGGGACCCATGATCAGCGAGAGCTGCGGGATCACGCCGGAGCTCATCACATTGCGCAGGAAGACGTCGCCGTAGCCGCCGAGCGAAACGACCCCTTCCTGGATGCGGGCCCCCGCTCCGTCGTTCAGCCCCACGAGCGGCGCCCCCACCTTGCTGGCGAGGTCCATGACCTTGCAGATCTTCTCGGCAAAGGCGCCCGAGAGGCTCCCGCCGAAGACCGTGAAGTCCTGGGAGAAGACGAAGACCTGGCGGCCCTCGATGCGGCCGTAGCCCGTGACGACGCCGTCCCCGGGGATCTTCTGTTCTTCCATCCCGAAGTCCGTGCAGCGGTGTGTCACGAACTTGTCGATCTCGACGAAGGTTCCCGGGTCGAAGAGCAGCTCGAGCCGCTCCCGCGCCGTGAGCTTACCGGCCCGATGCTGGCGATCGATGCGGTCCTGGCCGCCGCCCAGCAGCGCGCGCTCGTTCAGCTCTTCGAGCTTCTTGATCTTCTCTTCGATCGACATATCAGGTGGGTCCGCGGCGACGGTCACATGTTGGAGAGGATGGCGCTCGTCTTTCCGAGCTGGTTGCCGTATTCGACGATGTCGATCTTCTGGCGCGCCACGCCGCTGTCCATCGCGGCCTGGGCGACCGCCGGCACCACGTAGGTCAGCAGCCGCGGGTCGAAGGTCTTCGGGATGATGTAGTCCGGACCGAGCTCGAAGTTCTCGTTCCCATAGGCATTGCGAACGATCTGCGGCACCACCTTGCCGCGCCGCGCGAGCTCGGCCAGCGCATGGGCCGCCGCGAGCTTCATCGGCTCGTTGATCCGCGAGGCCTGCACGTCGAGGGCGCCCCGGAAGATGAAGGGGAAGCCGAGGACGTTGTTCACCTGGTTCGGGTAGTCGGAGCGGCCCGTCGCGATGATCGCGTCCTTGCGAACCGCCTTGACCTGGTCCGGCCGGATTTCCGGGTCTGGATTCGCCATCGCGAAGATGATCGGCTGGGCGGCCATGCTCTTCACCATCTCCGCCGTCACGAGCCCCGCCTGGGAGAGGCCGCAAAAGACGTCGGCCCCCTTGAGCGCGTCGGCGAGCGTGCGGGCCCGCGTCTTGCCGGCGAACTCCGCCTTGTAGCGGTTCATGCCCGCCTGGCGTCCGTCGTAGATCACGCCGTGGCTGTCGCACAGGGTCATGTTCTCGACCGGCACGCCGAGGTCGCGATAGAAGCGGGCGCAACCGATCCCCGCGGCCCCCGCACCCGAGAAGACGACGCGAACGTCCTCCAGCTTGCGCCCGGTGATGTGCAGCGCATTGATCAGCGCCGCTCCCGAGATGATCGCGGTGCCGTGCTGGTCGTCGTGGAAGACCGGGATGTCGAGGGACTCGATCAGCGCCTCCTCGATCTCGAAGCACTCGGGCGCGCGGATGTCCTCGAGGTTGATGCCCCCGAAGGTCGGAGCGATCAGCTCGACCGTGCGGATCACCTCTCGCGGGTCGAGGCTGTCGATCTCGATGTCGAAGACGTCGATGTCCGCGAAGCGCTTGAAGAGGACCGCCTTGCCCTCCATCACGGGCTTGCCGGCGAGCGGGCCGATGTTCCCGAGGCCGAGCACCGCCGTTCCATTGCTGATGACGGCGACCAGGTTGCCCTTGATCGTGTAGCGGTAGACGAGATGCGGATCGCGGGCGATCTCGCGGCAGGGCTCGGCGACCCCGGGGGAGTATGCGAGCGAGAGATCGTGCTGCGTATCAGTAGGCTTGGTGGGCGAGATCCGGAGCTTTCCGGGTCGACCCTCCGAGTGGTAAGCGAGCGCCTGGGCTCGGAGATCCTGCATCGAATCGGGCTCCTCCGCACGTCTCAGGCGCGTCTCAGGCACGTCTCGGACGCGTGTCGGTCGCGTCCTCGCGGGCCGGTCCCTCGCCGAGAGACGGCATTCTACCAGATCGCCGTCGCGGGGGAAGGAGAAGAAACCCCGTGAATCCGAAGGGTTCCGCGCCAGTCTCGGGTGGATCTTCTAGCTGCTCACGAGCTCGCGCGCGATCACGAGGCGCTGAACCTGGTTGGTGCCCTCGTAGATCTGCATCAGCTTGGCGTCGCGCATCAGCTTCTCGACCGGATAGTCCTTCGTGTAGCCATTTCCCCCGAACACCTGGACGGCATCGGTCGTAACGCGCATCGCGGTATCCGTCGCGAAGCACTTGGCGAAGGACGAGTGCTTCGACGCGCGCATCCCCTCGTCCACCATCCAGGCGCTCTGGAGCGTGAGCAGCCGCGCCGCCTCGATGTCCTTGGCCATGTCCGCGAGCATGAACTGCACGGCCTGGAAGGTTCCGATCGCGGCCCCGAAGGCCTTTCGCTCGCGGGCGTAGGCGACCGACTCGTCGAGCGCCCGGCGCGCGATCCCGGTCGCGAGCGCGGCGATCGATGGCCGCGTCCTGTCGAGCGTGCGCATCGCGGTCTTGAACCCCTCGCCCTCGGCCCCGAGCCGCCAGGCCGCCGGAACGCGCACGCCGTCGAAGTTCACGACGCGCGTATCGCTCGCCCGTTGGCCCATCTTGTCCTCCTTCTTCCCGCGGGTGATCCCCGGGGTGTCGGAGGGGACGACGAAGGCGCAGATGCCGCGATGCCGGGACGAGCGATCGAGAGTCGCGAAGACCGTGTAGAGATCCGCCTCGCCACCGTTCGTGATCCAGCACTTGGTGCCGTCGAGCACGTAGTCGGATCCGTCGCGGGTAGCGAGCAGCTGCAGACCGGCCACGTCTGAGCCCGCGTTCGGCTCCGAGAGGCAGAAGGAAACCAGCGTGAAGCGCTCGGCGCAGGGCCGCAGCCACTCGCGCTGCTGCTCCTCGCTACCCGCGACGATGATCGGCGTGAGGCCGAGATCGTTGCACATGATCGAGGTTCCGAAGCCAGCGCAGCCCCAGGCAATCTCTTCGGTCACGAGACAGGTATCGACCACCGAGAGCCCCAATCCACCGTGCTCGACGGGGATGGCGGTGCTCGCGAGCCCCAGCTCCCAGGCCTTCTGGATGATCGCCCGCGGGAACTCGCCGCTCTGGTCGTAGGCCGCGGCTACCGGCGCGATCTCCTCGCGGGCGAAGCGGCGCGCGGTCTCTTGGAGGACGAGCTGCTCGTCGGAGAGGGAGAAGTCCATGTTCTTCGCGTGCGCGCCTTCGGCTCAGGAAGTGGCGAAGCCGAGCTCTCGCGACAGCTGCTCGGCGGAAGCCACCACGAGCGGAACGATCTCGTCGAGGATGCGTTCCTCCGAGAGTCGGAAGCTCGGGCCCGAGACGGAGAGCGCCGCCACGAGCTGCCCTTCACCGTCGAAGACCGGCGCTGCGGCGCAGCTGAGCCCCGGCTCGCACTCCTCGAGGTCGAGCGCGAAGCCGCGAACACCCACGGTCCGGAGATGCTCGAAGAATTTTGCCGGATCGCAGAGGGTGGCGGATGTAACCATGGGAAGTTTTCCCCCCGCGACGACCCTGCGATCGAAAGTCTCACGGACCCCCGTCGGGGCGCACCCGAGCAGGACCTTTCCGAGCGCCGTGCAGTGCGCCGGAAGCGCACGACCCACCCGAGTCCCCGACAATACGAGTCGCTCTGGGCTTCTCCCCTCGACGTGAACGACCTGCATGTCGCGCAGCAGGCCGAGGTGGGTGGACTCCCCGCAGGTCAGGACGAGCTCGTCGAGGACCTGCCGAGCCCGCCGAAGCAGGTTTCGGCTGCGGCCGAAGGACTGCCCGAGCTCGAGGCTGCGGACGCCGAGCCGATAGCGGTCGTTCTCGGCGCACTGTTCGATGTATCCGAGCTGTTCGAGCGTCGCGAGCAACCGGAAGACGTTGTTCTTGTGCAGGTCGAGGCGCTTCGCGAGCGGGGTCACTCCCTGCTCCTCCTCGTCCCGGAAGGTCTCGAGCAGGCGGATCGCATTGATCACCGCCTGGATCGCGTAGTCCCCCTTCGGCTTCTTCATCCTGTCCTTCTCCACGCCTCTCGGCCAGCGACCGCTCGGCGACAGCGCCTCCGAGCGAGAAGCATGGACCCCGCGGGCGATCGAAAGGGTGATTCCAAGGGACCCGTCTCCGTCGGGAATCGGGATGCGTCTCTCTAACTCACCTGTTGCAACCGTGTCAAGGATCGGCGCGGTGGAAGCGATCTGCACTCAGTAATGTGTATCGTATGATGCGGCGCACCGAGGCGAAGGGGAAGGTGTTTTCGCTGCGGTCGGCGATCGGGAAAAAACCAGCGGTCCGTCGCAAGAAGCCACTCTCGGTGCGGCCCTGCGGCGGCGTCGGTCAGCGGAGCGGCTCGTCGCCTTCCGCGCCGGCGCGGCTTTCGCCCTCGCTGGCGAGCAGTTCGAGCACGAGGAGACCGACTCCGACGACGATGAAGCTGTCGGCGAAGTTGAAGTCGGGCCAGGAGTAGCCCTGCCAGAGCTTGAAGTGCAGGAAGTCCACGACCTCGTGCCGGAAGATCCGATCGATCAGGTTCCCGAGAGCTCCGCCCGCGATGAAACCGAGCGCGAGCGACGAGAGCCGATCCCCGGGGGCGAGCTTGCGAAAGAACGAGATCACGATGCCGAGTGCGAGCAGCGAGATGCCGATGAAGAAGCTGAGGCGCCAGGTCACCGGCGCCGAGGCGAACAAGCCGAACGCCGCACCCGGGTTGCGAACGTGGGTGAGGTAGAAGAACCCCTCGACGACCTCGATCTTGTCGCTGAAGACCAGATGTCGCGCAACGAAGAACTTGGTCAATACGTCGAGCGAGAGGCTCGCCGTGAAAGCCAGCAGGGCGATGCGAAGCTTCGGAGTCATCTGGGCTTCCTGATTCGGAGCAGGGCGCGATGGTCAGCGCAACTCCCCGGCGCTGAGGTGACCGTCCGCCCACACCTCGGGGGCAATCCGCGACGCCCGATCGAGGAGCAGCTCCGCGTCGTCACCGTAGCCCTTCCCGAGGCCTGCCGCGCCCCGCAAACCGGCGAAGTGCGCCTCGATTCCCGGGGCGGACTCGGACGCGAAGAGCAGCTCGGCCTGGTCGAGCGCTTCGAGAGCCCGCTTCCAGCGCTCGGCGTCGACTTCGTGACGCGCGAGTGCGAGATAGGCGTAGGGGTTCGTCGCGTCGATCTGGATCGCGCGCTCGTAGGAACTGCGCGCCGTGGCGGCGCGTCCGTCGTCGTCCTCGTCCAGGCCCTGCAAGACGAGCCGAAGCGATGCCCGCCGCGTCGCATCACCCTCGCGCGCCGCATCGGAGATGCGCAGCGAAGGGATCCGAGCGGCCGGCGGGGGGGCGAAGCGCAGCGCGCATCCCGACGAGAGCGTGATCAGGGCCGCGAACACGAGCCGCGTGCCGACGGGAATCCCACTCACAGCTGACGCCTCAGCCACTCGAGGAAGCCCCTCTCCATGGATTCCTCCTCGGCCGGGTCGCGGCGCGTTCCGACCACACCTCCTGCCGGGCAAGTGGTGACCGGCAGGGTTCCCGCGAGGAAGTACTCGGAGCGACGCTCCGGACAGCCCCACGACGCGAGCGCGCCGCTGCGCGGATCGATGTCGGCCGTCTCGATCCCAGGCGGCGGACGGAAGGCCCCCCGGATCTCGCCCCCGGTGAGATCCTCGACGAAGCGCCGCCAGATCGGGAGCGCGCCCTGGCTGCTCGGGATCCCGAGGCTGCGCGGCTCGTCGAAGCCGAGCCACACCACCGCCACGAGCTCCGGGGTATAACCGACGAGCCAGAGATCGTACTCGGCGGTCGTGGTGCCCGTTTTCGCAGCGATCGGGCCGCGCAGCCCGCCGGCGCGCAGGCCGGCAGCGGTGCCATGGTCTGCCACGCCCTGGAGCAGCGAGGTCGCCAGGAACGCGGTGCCCGGGTCGAGCACGCGCTCGAAGCGGAGGCGGCGGCGCTGGAGGATCTCCCCCTCCTCGTTCACCAGGTCCTCCGCCGCCTGCACTTCGGGACGCACACCGCCGCTCGCGAGGGTCGCGTACGCGCGCGCGACCTCGAGCGGTGAGACGATCGCCGTTCCCAGCGCGAGGCTCGGGACCGCCGGCAGATCGCTCGAGATTCCCATCCGCTTCGCGACGTCGATCACCCGCGCGATACCGACGTCCTGCGCGAGGCGGGCGGTCGCCGTATTGTACGAGCGCTCGAGGGCCTCCCGTAGCGGGACCACCCCGTGGAACTTGTGGTCGAAGTTGACCGGCCGCCACGGGCCCGAAGGCGTCCGTACCTCGAGCGGTGAGTCGTCGACGAAGCTCGCGAGCGTGGCGATCGGGCCGCCCGGCCGCGGCTCGAGCGCTGCGATGTAGACGAAGGGCTTGAAGACGCTTCCCGTCTGTCGCCGGGCCTGCGAGCAGCGGTCGAACTGCGTGACCGAGTAGTCCCGGCCGCCGACGAGAGCGATCACCTCGCCGGTCTGGGGCCGAAGCGCGACGATGCAGCCCTGGAGCGCTCGCCTCGGATCCTCGCTGCGCAGCCGCGAGTAGCGCTTCTCGAGGCTCTCGATCCCTTCGCGCAGCGCGTCGGCCGCGATCCGCTGGGCCCGTCGATCGAGGGTCGAGTAGATGCGCAGGCCTTCGGTCTCGAGGACCTGGCTCGAATAGGATGACGCGAGCTGGCGCTGCAGCAGATCGAGGAAGAAGCGCGCGTCGCCCGGATCCGGGGTCACGGCGGCGAGTCGGAGCGGCTCTTGACGCGCCCGCTGGAGGGCCGCCTCCGAGATCCGGCCCTGGCGATGCATCAGCTCGAGCACCAGGTTGCGACGCTCGACCGCGCGCGCCGGATCGCGGTAGGGCGACTTCCCGTTCGGGCTCTGGATGATCGCTGCGAGCAGCGCCGACTCGGCGACGCTGAGATTCGCCGCGGTCTTTCCGAAGTAGAGCCGGGACGCCTCGCCCACACCGTGGACCGCGGTGGCGCCTCGCTGGCCGAAGTAGATCTCGTTCAGGTACGCCTGAAGGATCTCGCGCTTGTCGTAGCGGGCCTCGACGAGCAAGGCCATGACACCTTCCTGGACCTTGCGGCGCACGGTTCGCTCCGGAGTCAGGAAGAAGTTCTTCACGAGCTGCTGCGTGAGAGTGCTGCCGCCCTGGGCCACGCGGCCCGCGCGCAGGTTGGCGAGCATCGCTCCCGCGATCCGTCGCGGGTCGATCCCGTGGTGCGACTCGAAGCGCTGATCCTCGACCGCGAACACGGCATCCAGGAGATGGCGCGGCACCTCTTCGAGCCAGACGAGCTCGCGCTGCTCCCGGTCCGGTCCGTAGTAGGCGCCGATCGGCTCGGGCTCGAGCAGCACGGCACCGAGCTCGTGCCCCGCGGGAAGCTCGCGGATCTCTTCGATCTGGCTTCCGCGCAGCACGAACACGACGTCGCGCGGAGGCTCGGGTCGCGACGGGTGGGCGAAGGCGCGCAGCTGCACGCGCAGGCGGCTCGGGCTCCAGAGATAGCTGCCCGACTCGAGCTCCGCGGTGGTCACCACCTTGCGGTAGCCGAGGCGCACCAGAGTTCCTTCGAGATCGACGAGCTTCCAGTCGAGGCCGGGATAAAGAATGGAAGGGGCGCTGTAGACCCGGGAGGGGACGCGGAAGCGCTGCCCCTCGAAGCGCTCGCGCACGCTGCGGTCGAGGCGCACCACATAGCCGGCGAAGACGAAGCCGGCGACGAACCCGACAGAGCCGACAGCGAGCGCCGCGGTCTTCAGCCACCACCGCAGGCGCGGACGACCATCACCCCCGCGGGACCGTCGCTTGGCGGTCTTGCGCGTCGGTTTGCGCGGCAATGCACTCACCCCGCGGGCATGGCCCGCACCGGAAACAGCCTAGCTCTCCTGCGGCTCGACCGGGGGGGCGGCCCTGTTGCGCAGACGCGCTTGATAGGCCTCGCGCACGATGCGCAGATCCTCCAGGAAGCGCGGCAGCTCGCTCACGAGCAGCGCCTGCGGACCGTCGCACAGAGCGGACTCGGGGTGCGGATGGAAGTCCACCAGCACCGCGTTTGCGCCGGCGATCACTCCCTGGGCCGTCGCGTGGAAGAGATCGAGCAGGCCGTCAGCGGCCAGCGCACGGCTCCCCACCGAGTGCGAAGGATCGATGCAGACCGGAAGGCGCGTCAGGCGTTTCACGACCGGAACGTGTGCGAAATCGACGAAGTTGCGGTGCGGGTCGCCGAGGTTCGTCTTCATCCCGCGCAGGCAGAAGACGATCCGTCGGTTCCCGCCCGACGCGACGTATTCACAGGCGTTGAGCGACTCCTCGAGCGTGATCCCCATCCCGCGCTTGAACAGGACCGGGAGCTCCGTCTGCTGGCCGACCGCCTTCAGCAGCTCGAAGTTCTGGGCGTTGCGGGTTCCTATCTGGAGCATGACGCCGGTCGCGAAGCCGCTGGCTGCGAGCGCCTTCTGGATCTCCTCGATGTGGGATTCGCGGGTGATCTCCATCGCGACGATCCGGATCCCGTGCTTGCCGGCGAGCTCGAAGACCCAGGGCAGACAGCTCGCGCCGTGCCCCTGGAAGTCGTAGGGGCTGGTCCGTGGCTTGTAGGCCCCGGCCCGCGCCGTCTCGATTCCGTGCTCCGCGAAGAGGCGGAAGAGCGAGTCGAGGTTCTCCCGGCTGTCGACGGCGCACACACCTGGGAAGGGATGGAAGGTATCCTGACTGATGCGGACCTCGTTGTACTCGAAGCCGACGGCGTCGAGGCCTCCGCCGTGTCGTCCGATCGAGCGGAACTTCTCGGTGATCCGCACCACCTTCTCGACGCAAGCGAACTCCTGGAAGGGGGTGGTCGGGATCACGCCCGTGTGCCCGAGCAGGTAGATCTCGGTGAGCGATCGGGTGGCACCCTGGATCCGATGCAGCTCGGTGTGAACGTCGGGGAAGCTCTCGGCCAGCTCGATCAGCCGGCGGACCTCGGGGTGATCTGCCTCGACGTCGGCTTTGAGTACGATGATCACGCTTCGAGGCTACGAAGGGCCCGCTGCTCCGTCAACCGCCGTGGGGCGCGCCACCCTTGCCAAATCCACCCTACTCCCCGAGAGTTGCGCGAATGACCCGCCCGCGCTCCAAACCCTGGGGCGGCCGCTTCCGGCAGGCCACCGACGCCGCGGTCGAGCGCTTCACCGCCTCGATCCATTTCGATCAGGCGCTGGCAACCTACGACGTCCGCTCCTCGATGGCCCACGTGCGGATGCTGCGCAAGCAGGGCCTGGTGGCCGAGGCGGACGAGGCGGCGCTGCTGGCCGGCCTCGAGTCGATCGCGGGCGAGCTCGCGGCCGGAACCTTTCCGCTCGACCCGGCGCTCGAAGACATCCACATGAACATCGAGGCACGGCTGCGCGAGAAAGTGGGCGAGGCGGCGGGGCGCCTCCACACGGGTCGCAGCCGCAACGACCTCGTCGCGACCGACCTGCTGCTCTACCTGCGCGACGCATCGCGGGCCTGCCAGCGCGGCCTGCTCGAGCTGCGCCGCACGCTCGCCGCACGCTCGCGGGAGCACGTCGATACGGTGCTGCCCGGATACACCCACCTCCAGCGCGCCCAGCCGGTGCGGCTCGCCCACCACTGGCTCGCGTTCTGCGAAATGCTGGGACGCGACGGCCAGCGCTTCCGGGACCTCGAGCAGCGGCTGCGCCACTCGCCGCTCGGCGCCGGCGCGCTCGCCGGCTCGACCCTCCCGCTCGACCGGGACGAGACGGCCCGGGCGCTGGGCTTCGACGCACCGTCCGCCAATAGCATGGACGCGGTCGCGTCCCGCGACTGCGCGCTCGAGTTCCTGGCCGCAGTGGCGATCTCGATGGTCCATCTCTCGCGCCTGGCCGAGGAGCTCGTGCTCTGGTCGACGGCCGAGTTCGGGTTCGTCGAGCTCTCGGACGCATACTCGACCGGGTCGAGCCTGATGCCGCAGAAGAAGAATCCGGACGTGCCCGAGCTGGTGCGCGGAAAAGTGGGACGGGCCGTCGGGAACCTCGTGGCACTGCTCACGGTGATGAAGGGCCTGCCGCTCAGCTACAACCGGGACATGCAGGAGGACAAGGAGCCGGTCTTCGATTCGACCGCAACCCTGCGCGACTCGCTCGAGGTGATGGCGGGAGCCGTCGCGACCCTGTGGGTCGACGTGGATCGGATGCGCGAGGCCGCCAGCGATCCGCTGCTGCTCGCGACCGATCTCGCGGAGGCGCTCGTTCGCGAAGGGGTTCCCTTCCGCGAGGCCCACGAGGCGGTCGGGCGGCTCGTCGCACACTGCGTCGAGAAGCAGATCGACCTGCGCAGCCTTTCGCGCGAAGACCTGAGGGCCTTCCACACGAGCTTCTCCGCGGCCGCTGGCGAGCTCGCGAGCCTCGAGCGGGCGCTCGAGGCCCGGGACCTCCCGGGGGCTACCGCGCGCAAGCGCGTGCTCGACGCGCTCGGGCGGGCAGAGGACGAGATCGAGGCGGGTCTGCGGGCGCTCGACTCCGCCGGGGCGCTCCGATGACGCGGTCGCGTCGGCTCAGCGGAGTGACCGTGCTGTTGCTGGGGATCGCCTGCGGCCGGCTGGGCGCGCCGGTGCGCGCCCCCGCGAGCAAGGCGGCACAGCCCCCGCAGAGCGAGGCGCCGGCGAGCGAGGTGCAGGCCCCCGCGAGTCCGGCCGATGAGGAAGCCGAGGAGAAGAAGCAGTGAGCGAACCCTTCCCGCGAAGCGCGGGGCGCCTGCACTGCGAGGGCGTTGCGCTCGAGCGCATCGCCGAGGCGGTCGGGACGCCGGCCTACGTGTACAGCGCGACCGCGCTGGCCGAGGCCTACGACGCGTTCGAGGCGGCCTTCGCCGGAATCGCGCACACGCTCTGCTACTCGATCAAGTCGAACATGAACCTCGCCGTGGTGCGCCTGCTGGTACGCCGGGGCGCGGGCATCGACGTGACATCCGGTGGGGAGCTCTTCCGAGCGCTCCGGGCCGGAGCCCTGCCGGCGCGCATCGTCTATTCCGGGGTCGGGAAGACCGATGCCGAGATCGACGCCGCGCTCGCGGCCGGGGTTGGGCTCTTCAACGCCGAATCGCGTGCGGAGCTGCGGCGTATCGACGCGCGGGCCGCCGCCGCCGGACGCATCGCGCCCGTCGCCTTCCGCGTCAATCCCGACGTCGATCCGAAGACGCATCCCTACATCTCGACCGGGCTGCGCACGAGCAAGTTCGGCATCCCGATCGGCGACGCGAGCTCGGCCTACGCGGAGGCCAAGGCGCTCGACCACGTGCGCGTCGTGGGAGTCGACTGCCACATTGGGTCGCAGCTCACGTCTCCCGAACCATTCGCGGATGCGCTCGCGCGAATCCGCGCGCTGGTACTCGAGCTGCGTGAGGCCGGGCACACGATCTCCGTCTTCGACGTAGGGGGTGGGCTCGGCGTGGCCTACGCCGATGATCAGAGTCCCCCGAGCGTGGCCGAGTACGCCCGGGTCGTCCGCGACGCGCTCGACGGTCTCGGCTGCGAGCTGATACTCGAGCCCGGGCGATCGATCACCGCCCCCGCGGGCGTTCTCCTGACCCGGGTTCTCTACGAGAAAACGAACGAGGAGAAGCGTTTCGTCGTGGTAGACGCAGCGATGAACGACCTGATCCGCCCCGCTCTCTACCAGGCCTACCAGAAGATCGAGCCGGTCGGTCCGCCGCGGGCGGAGCGTCACAAGGTGGACGTCGTCGGGCCGGTCTGCGAGTCGGCGGACTTCCTGGCGCGCGACCGCGTGCTCCCGGCGGTCGACCGGGGCGACCTGCTGGCGGTTCGCTCCGCCGGGGCCTATGGATTCGTGATGTCGAGCAACTACAACGGCCGCTGTCGAGCGGCCGAGGTCCTGGTGCGCGGCGACCGCTTCGCCGTGGTGCGCGAGCGCGAGAGTTACGAGGATCTGATACGCGGGGAGAGCATCCCCGAGGACCTGCTCGGATGAGCACCGAAGCCCCGATGCTTTCCTTCACGAAGATGCACGGCGCGGGCAATGATTTCGTCGTCCTCGACGGGATCCGCGATGCGCTGCCCCCGATCGGACCGCTCGCGGCGAAACTTTGCGACCGCCACTTCGGCATCGGGGCCGACCAGCTTCTCGTGGTGCGAGGCTCCACGACGACCGACTTCCGGATGGAGATCTACAACGCGGACGGCTCTCAGGTGGAGATGTGCGCGAACGGCATCCGCGCCTTCTTCAAGTACCTGCGCGACCACGGACACACGACGAAGGATGAAGTCGGCATCGAGACGCTCGCCGGGGTGGTCCGGCCGCGCTGGGCCGGCCCCGGACGGGTCCGCGTACAGATGGGAAGACCCATCCTCGAGCCGGCAAAGATCCCGACGACGCTCGGCTCTAGCTCCGGACCCGTGCTCGGGGTGGCCCTCGACGTCGGCGGCGAGCACCTGCGCATCTCGTCGGTCTCGATGGGCAATCCCCACGCGGTAGTCTTCGTCGCCGATCCAGATCGGGCACCGGTCGAGCGCCTGGGACCGCTGATCGAGAACCACCCGGCCTTTCCGAACCGCGTGAACGTGGAGTTCGCGACCCCCGTGAGCCGGCGCCGGATTCGGCAGCGCACCTGGGAGCGCGGCACCGGGGAGACGCTCGCGTGCGGCAGCGGTGCCTGCGCCGTCGCCGTGGTATCCATGCTCGAGGGGCGCGTCGACCGCGAGGTCACGGTCGAACTGCGGGGTGGAGAGCTCGAGATCGCCTGGCCCGGTCCGGAGAGCCCCGTCTTCATGACGGGCCCGGCCAGCGAGGTCTTCACCGGTCGCATCCGCATCGGGGGTTCCTGAGCGTGTTCGAGGGACTCTTCACGGCCCTGGTCACGCCTTTCCGGAACGACGCACTCGACGAGGCGGCGCTCCGCGACCTGGTCGAATGCCAGGTCGCATCGGGCGTCGATGGGATCGTGCCCTGTGGATCGACCGGAGAGGCGGCCACGCTCTCTCACGCCGAGCACTGCCGCGTGGTCGAGGTCTGCGTCGAGGCGGCGCGCGGTAGGGTGCAGGTCCTGGCCGGCACCGGCTCGAACAGCACTCGCGAGTCGATCGAGCTCACCCGACACGCCCGCAACGCCGGGGCCGATGGCGCGCTGCTGATCTCTCCCTACTACAACAAACCGACCCAGGAGGGGCTGATCGCCCATTTCGCCGCCATCGCGCGCGAGTCCGGACTGCCCCTGGTCGTGTACAACATCCCCGGACGCACCGCGTCGAACATCCTTCCGGAGACGATGGCGCGGCTCGCGGAGATCGAGCTGGTGGTCGGCGTCAAGGAATCCTGCGGAGACATCGCGCAGATCTCCCGGGTGGTGACGGCCTGTCCCGAGAGCTTCGCGGTGCTCTCCGGCGACGATGCGCTGACACTTCCGGTGATCGCAATCGGCGGACGCGGCGTGATCTCGACGACCTCGAACGTGGCGCCGCGCCAGATGGTGGAGCTCGTTGCGGCTGCGCGCGCGGGGCAGCTCGCGCGGGCCCGCGAGATCCACCTTCGCCTGATGCCGCTCTTCGACGCGCTCTTTTGCGAGACGAACCCGATTCCGGTGAAGGCCGCTCTCGTCCTGCTCGGCCTGGTCGAAGATGAGATCCGTCTTCCGTTGACGCGGCTCGCCGCCGCCAAGCGCGACCGACTCCAGGCGGTGCTCAAGGAGCAGGGGATCCTCTGATGGGCGCTCCGCAGCGGGTCCTGATCGTGGGGGCCCGCGGAAGGATGGGCGAGTGCGTCCGCGCGGCGCTGGCCCGCGATCCCGCGCTTCGCCTGACGGCAGCGCTCGAGGCGCCGGGCCATCCGGAGCTCGGCCAGACGCTCGAGCATGGCGTGCGCCTGGAGGACGATGCGCGAGCGGCGCTCGCCGCCTGCGACGTCGCGATCGACTTCAGCCAGCCGGCCTCGACCCTCGCGACGCTCCGCCTCGCCGCCGAGGCCGGAAAGGCCTACGTGACGGGAACGACCGGCTTCTCCGAGCTGGAGCGCGCGGAGCTCGCGCGGCTCGGGCAGCGCATCCCTCTCGTGCACGCGCCGAACTTCTCGGTGGCGGTGAACGTGCTCGCCTGGCTGGTGCGGGAGGCGGTGCGGCACCTCGGCCCGGGCTACGACGCGGAGATCGTGGAGCTGCATCACGCGGCGAAGCGCGATGCGCCGAGCGGTACGGCGTTGCGGCTGGCCTCGGCCGTGGCCGAGGGCCGCGGCGAGACCCAGAAAGCCCAGCTCGTGCTCGAGCGCGCGGGCGAGACCGGTGCGCGGCCGCCGGGTGCGATCGGTGTGCAGGCGCTGCGCGGGGGAGACAACCCCGGGGAGCACACGGTGATGCTGCTCGGGCACGGCGAGCGGCTCGAGCTGACCCACCGCGCACAGACGCGGGACCACTTCGCGCAAGGCGCGCTGAGGGCCGCGCGCTGGCTCGCGGGCCGCCCGCCCGGGCTGTATCGCTTCGAGCAGGTGCTCGGGCTCGAGCACTAGCCCGATCGACTTCGCTCGGCTGCGCCTCGCTGCGCGCTGCGCTTGCGGCGAGGGCCCGCGGCGTTGCTCCCGGGATCAGATGTCGAAGTAGAGCTCGAACTCGTGCGGGTGCGGGCGCAGACGGACCGGGTCGATCTCGGCGTTGCGCTTGTAGCGCGCCCACGCCTCGAGGGCATCCTCGGTGAAGACGTCCCCGCGCAGCAGGAAGTCGTGATCCGCCTCGAGCTCGCGAAGCGCCTCGTCGAGGCTCCCCGGCATCTGCGGCACCCCCTTCGCCTCTTCCGGCGTGAGCGCGTAGATGTCCTTCTCGAGCGGCTCGCCCGGGTCGATCTTGTTCTCGATCCCATCGAGCCCGGCCATCAGCAACGCCGCGAAGGTCAGGTAGGGGTTGCAGGCCGGATCGGGGTAGCGGACCTCGACCCGCTTCGCTTTCGGCGAGGGCGAGTACATCGGGATCCGGCACGACGCCGAACGGTTGCGCGACGAGTAGGCCAGGTTCACCGGCGCCTCGAAGCCCGGCACGAGGCGCTTGTACGAGTTCGTGGTCGGGTTGCTGAAGGCCGCGACCGCGCGCGAGTGCTTCAGGATCCCGCCGATGTACCACAGGCCCAGCTGCGAGAAGCCTCCGTAGCGGTCTCCGGCGAAGAGCGGCTTGCCGTCGGTCCACAGCGACTGGTGGCAGTGCATGCCCGAGCCGTTGTCGCCGAAGAGCGGCTTCGGCATGAAGGTCGCGGCCATGCCGTGGCGGCGCGCGACGTTCTTCACCACGTATTTGTAGTTCATGAGCTGGTCGGCCATCTTGACCAGCGTCGTGAAGCGCATGTCGATCTCGCACTGACCGGCCGTCGCCACCTCGTGGTGGTGCGCCTCGATCACGATCCCGAGCTTCTGCATCGTCAGCACCATCTCGGTGCGAATGTCCTGGAGCGTGTCGGCCGGCGGCACCGGGAAGTAGCCCTGCTTGAGCCTGGTCTTGTACGCGAGGTTCGCACCGCCCTCTTCGGATCCGGAGTTCCAGGCACCCTCGGCCGAGTCGATGTGGTAGTAGCCCTCGTTCTCCGAGGTGCTGAAGCGGGCCGAGCCGAAGATGAAGAACTCCGCCTCGGGCCCGAAGTAGGCCGTATCGGCGATGTTCGAGAGCTTCAGGTAGTTCTCGGCCTTCTTGGCGATCCAGCGCGGGTCGCGGGAATAGTTCTCGCGCGTGACCGGATCCTGGATGCTGCAGAACATCACGAGCGTCGGTTGCTCGAAGAAGGGATCGATGAACGCGGTCTCCGGCTGCGGGACCATCAGCATGTCGCTCTCGTGGATCTCCTGCCAGCCGCGAATCGAGGAGCCGTCGAAGCCGAGACCGTTCTCGAAGGTCGACTCGTCGATCTCGCTGATGGGGTAGGAGCAGTGCTGCTGGGAACCCGGCCAGTCCGTGAAGCGGAGGTCCACGATCTGGGCGTTGTTCTTCTTCGCGAACTCGAGTACCTGCTTGGGGGTCATCCGATTCCTCGTGATTCCTATGCCTGCCCGGACCCGCCGGGCCGCGATCTGAAAACTGTTGGGATACGCTTGCTAGACGGCGTCCGGGCCGCGCTCACCGGTGCGGATCCGAATCACTTCCTCGACGGGTAGCACGAAGATCTTGCCGTCGCCGATGCGACCGGTGTTGGCGGCCTCGACGATCGCGGCGACCGCCTTGTCGACGAGGTCGTCACCGATCGCGATCTCGATCTTGATCTTCGGAAGGAAGTCCACCACGTACTCGGCACCGCGGTAGAGCTCCGTGTGCCCCTTCTGCCGACCGAAGCCCTTCACCTCGGTCACCGTCATGCCCTGGATGCCGATCGCGTGCAGGGCCTCCTTCACCTCGTCGAGCTTGAAGGGCTTGATGATCGCCTCGATCTTCCGCATGGCTGCCTCCCGGAACGCGTTGGTCCGGCCGCCGAACCGTACCACGGGCCGTGACCACACGGCACCGCACAGGGGGTTTAGCAAACAGCGTGCCGTGCCCGGCGCGCTCGGAGTGCCACGAGAGGCCCGGGCGGGCCCGGGAATGCTCGCTCCGCCGGCAGAGGATGCCCGGAAAATGAGCAGACGCGCTTGGCAGACGTGTTCTCGGTCGCCAAAAGGAAGGGGCGCGGTGGAAACCCACCGCGCCCCTCGTGACTATCGATCGTACCGGCTAGAACTCGTAGCGTATCTGCACGAGACCCAGCACCTGGTGGTTGCTGCCGGAGTCGACGACGGGGTCCAAACTCAGGCTTCCGCCCACATCCTGCGAGAAGTAGATGTTATTCGGCACGTCGCTGATCCGACCGCGGTCCCAGCGCCCCTCGGCGCTCAGCACCAAGCTGTCGGTGAGGCGGTGATCCAGGGTGCCGGTCAGCGACATCAGGTTCGCGTCGCCCTTCGTGGCACCGTTGCCCCCGAAGTCGTTGGGGGACAGGTACTCGTAGCGGAGCGAGAACCCGGTCGCTTCCGTGATCGCGTAGCGCCCGGCACCGGCGATCCCCCAGATCTCGAGATCGGACAGCTGGCTCCCGGCTCCGGTTCCCGTGGTCCACCAGTAGTCGAAGTTGACATACATCGACAGCGCGTCGGACGGATCCCAGGTCAGTACTGTGTCGAGGAGACCGATCTTGTCGCTGTTTCTGCCGACTCCGCTCTGGAACTGGAGCTGGGCCGAGGGGCTGGTGCCAGTGAGACCGAAGGTGTTCGTCCCAGCGAAGAGGTCGTCGATGTTGCCACCGTACACGCCATTCACCCGGAGCCCGACGGTATCCATGCTGTAGCCGACGCTGCCGACGAAGGTCGGCTCGGTGTCCGTGTCCGACATCGTGTTGCCGTAGCCGTTCGACGCGCCGAGCTGCCAGGTCAGTCCGCACTCGCAGTCGCCGCCGATGTAGCCGCCGGTGTGGTTCACCGGCTGGAGCGCCCACAAGAGACCCCGGGTGACGTTGAAGTTCTCGTTCATATAGAACGTTTCAGCGCCGACCGGCGTCATGTAGCGGCCGCCGACGAGCTTCACGCCGCTGCCGATGTCGAACATGTAGCCGGCATAGGCCTCGACGAGGTTCGGCAGGTCTCCGCTCGCGTCGCTGCCGAAGCGCCCGGTCAGCGAGTCGGCCGAAGACCCGAACGCGATCGATGCACCCCAG
>CAYPSI010000125.1:0-3632 GCA_964413375.1 uncultured Spirochaetales bacterium
GTAAGCGCTCAGCGAGGTGCGTCGTTGACGGGTTCGCGGAGGGCGTGGCGGTCGACGCGCTGGGGGAGGAGCCGTTCGATCTGCTCGAGGGTCGTCGCCTGCGGGAGCTCGCTGAGCACGTGGCGTAGGTAGGCGAAGGGCTCGAGGCCACAGGCCTTGGCGCTCTCGATCACGCTGTACAGGTTTGCGCTGGCGTGCGCGCCGCGCACGGTGTCGGCGAACAGCCAGTTCTTGCGACCGATGACGAAGGGCCGGATCGCGTTCTCGACCTGGTTGGTGTCGATCTCGGCGCGTCCGTCCTCGAGGTAGCGCACCAGCTTGGGCCATTGCCGGTCCAGGTAGCCCAGCGCCTTGCCGGTCAGGCTCTGCGGCGGCACGCGGTCGCGCGACGCGTCGAGCCACGCGCGAAGCTTCTCCAGCACCGGTCCGGCCCGCTCCGCGCGCACCCGCGCACGCTGCTCCGGCGTCGCCTCCCGCAGCGTGCGCTCGATCGCGTAGAGCGCCTGGATCTGCGCCAGCCCTTGCTCGGCAACGCTGACCTTCGGCCCGCGCCGACCGCTTCTGCTGCGCGGTTGACCTTTGAGCGCGTCGACGAAGTGACGCCGCGCGTGCGCGAAGCAGCCGAGGTGCCGCACGCCCGGGCGCGCGCCGAGCTCGTCGTAGCCCGCATAGCCGTCCGTCTGCAGCGTCCCTGCGAACTCCTCGAGCAGCTGCTTCGCCACCGCGCTCGAGCGCGACGGCGCGTACTCGAAGATCACGCCCGGCGACGCGCGCGCGCCCCCGTGCAGCACCCACAGATAGCCCGGGCTCGACGCCGTCTTGCCCGGCTCCTTGAGCACCGGAAACGTGGTCTCGTCGCACTGCACGTAGCCCGAGCCCAGGATCTCCTCGCGCATCAGATTCACCAGCGGCTGCACCAGATCGCCCAGCGCCACCATCCAGTGCGCCAGCGTCGCGCGCGAGAGGTCGATCCCGCCCCGCACGAGCATCGCCTCCTGGCGATACAGCGGGAGCCCGTCGGCGTACTTCGAGATCGCGACGGACGCGAGCAGCGACGGCGACGCGAGACTGCGCGGGATCGGCTGGGGCGGGAGCGCTGCGATCTTCACTCCCGCGTGGCACTTCGGGCAGGCGTACTTCGGCCGCACGTGGCGCCGCACGAAGACCTGCATCGGGATGACTTCGAGCTGCTCCGTGGCCTCGCGGCCGATCTCCACCAGCGGCGTCCCGTCCGCGGCGCAGATCTTCTCGGCCTCGGAGAGGTCGTGCAGGACTTCGACGCGCTCCATCCAATCCGGGAGCGGGCGTCGCCCCGCTCGCCGGCGCTCGTGGGCGGGGACGGGGACGACCGCTTCGCCCCCGTCGCTCGCCAGCGGCACCGCGTCGGCGGTCTGCTCGGCCTCGTTGAACAGCCCGAGCTGGTCCGAACTCGCCCGCTCGCTGCTCCGGCCGAAGCGCTGGCTCCGCAGCAGCCGCACCCACTCCTCGAGCTGCGCGATCCGAGAGCGTTGCTCGTCCAGCTGTGAGCGTTGCTCGTCCAGCTGTGACTGCTTCGAGACTACGAGCGCGAGAAGTGTCTCGACGTCGTCTGGAAGTGCTTCCTGCGACGTCGACATGCTCGCAAGTTAAAACATCTGCGAGCCGTTCGCACTACACCGCGCTTCGGTACGACAGCGTCTCGTGCGGCTTCAGCCGGAAGAAGTCGATCCCGTCCAGCAGCCAGTTCAGCTCCCGCCCCGTGATCGTCACCCCCCGCGTCGCCCCCGCCTCCGGCCACGGAAAGCGCGCCTGCTCCAGCCGCTTGTACCAGAGCACGAACCCGCTCCGCTCGAAGTACAGAATCTTCACCCGGTCCCGGCGCCGGTTCGTGAACACGTAAAGCTGCGCCGCAAACGGGTCCAGCTCCAGCTCCCCCTCCACCAGCGCCGACAGACCCTGGATCGACTTGCGAAAGTCCACCGCCCCCCGGCACAGAAACACCGCCACCTCGTCCCGCGGTCGCATCATCGCCGCGCTCCGATCCGCTCCAGCAGCCAGGCAAGCGACCTCAGCTCCGGAGACGACGACCACTCGAGCACCGCGCCGCCAGGGACGTGAAGCCGCACCGTCGTAGCGACCGGCGTCACTGCCGGCTCGCGCACGCTCACCCGCGCGAAGCTCGCCCGACCCGGCCTCGTGCGCCACGCACCGCGCCGCACCAGCCGACGCTTCGCCTCGTAGAACGCGCCCAGCGAAAGCCCGTGACGCCCCGCGTACTCACTCGCGACCGCCCCGGACTCCTCGCACGCTCGCGCGTGCCTCAGCCAGAACGCGTCCCGTCCCGTCAGTCCGGTGCCCGCCTCTCTCGGTCGCCTCGCCATCGGTGCCCTCCACTGATCTCGGGCACCCTGCACCAGCTCGGAGTCCGCGGCCAGACGTGGTTCACGAAGCGCTTACTCCGAAACGACCGGACGAGCCGGCGGCGCAGACCGTAGGCTCACGTTGGAAGGAAGAACGGAAGAGAACCGACCGGAGGTCTGATCCAAACACTCAACCGTCCACCGAAACGGGGCAAGTCCAAAGTCCCGCCTGCTGCCTGTACCGTCGAGGTGCACCTCCCACGCGAATGCAGAAGTCCGGAGGCCGCCAGTAGGACGCCAAGGCCTGTCCAGATAGGGCGTCGTCCTTGCCGCGAGATCGCGACGAGGCGTTGGGCAGAGAAGAGCACTACCGGGACGAAGAGCGCGCGACGCATGCAGGATCTCCCAAGCCCCCCCCCAGCGAATGGATTCTGCTCGAATGACGCAGGTGAGGCAACGGGCCGCGACCACCAACAAGCCACCGACGAGCGGCTACGCGGCAGAGCCTCCGCGGCAGTCACCAAGTCAGCGAAGGCCTAGATGCGCTCAGACGCAGGATCGGTGCGCCCCGTGACCTGAACCTTCGACGTCGTGGCCTTCGCGAAGCGGGCGGCCACGCGCGCGCGTCGCAGGCCGCTCGGACTCGCGCATCGGCCGCACGGCCGGGTGCGCGGCCGGGCCATCAGATGGCCCGGAACCTGCGCGCCAAATTGCGCGCCAAAGTCCGTGCGCCCGTGTTCTGCTGTATTCGGTGGAGTGCGGAACGGCGCGAAATCCCCAACAGCGGCGACGACGGCGGATGCACGCGGAACGCCGCGCGCAGAATGGGGTTCAGAGGGTCGCCGGTTCAAATCCGGCCGCCCCGACCACTCGTTTCGCGCTTCACCGACGCCTTGCCAGTGGCGGCGGCGCTTCGTATCCACCAGCGAGGCGCGTGGAATGGACCCACTCAGGCAGCAGCAGATCCGCTACCTCGAGCTGCGCATGGCCGAGTGCGCGGCACGCCCCGAGCTGCACCGCCATCAGCTCGAGGTCTACGCGCGCCACGTCGAGCGGGCGCGCGCGGCGCCGGCGCTGCGCGACTACTGGGCCGAGGCCGAGCGCGGGGATGTGCCCGGGATCGCGCGCGCGGAATGGATGGACCGCTACCACAACCGGGTGCGGCTTCATCGCTCGCTCGGCGACGATCGCAAGGCGCGGGCCGCCGAGATCAGCTATCAGGCCGCGGCGGGTGCGAGCGGGGTGTCGAGCTTCGCGGCGAGCGTCGCCGCCGCGCAGCCGAGCGCCTCGAGG
>CAYPSI010000126.1:0-5100 GCA_964413375.1 uncultured Spirochaetales bacterium
GATCATCTCCTCGGCGGAGTGGAGGACGCCGCGGCGCGGGTGCGCAGCGTTCGCAGGCGTATGTCGTGGGAGTTCGCTCTGCACGGAGTGCGCCTCTCGCAGGGCATCGCCGATCAGCGCCTTCGCGTGGAGGAGGGTGCACGACGCAGCATGGAGCAGCTGCGTCGGGGCGCTGCCCGCCCCTTCGAGAAGGTGGCGGGGGCCCTCGTCCAGATCC
Organism: uncultured Spirochaetales bacterium; assembly: GCA_964413375.1. GTDB lineage: Bacteria > Myxococcota_A > UBA9160 > UBA9160 > SMWR01 > CAZUYC01. Next base: position 218 of record CAYPSI010000126.1, read on the forward strand.
TGCCGGTGGCGAAGCGCGGCGACTTCCGGCGGCTCGAGGGCCGCGTGGCCCTGCTCGCCCGCGAGCTCGACGCGCTCGACTCGACGCGATCCCAACGGCTCGGCTGAGGTGCCGGCTCCTGGACCCCATCGGTTGGATCACGAGCCGAAAGCTTCCCTTCGTCGCGCGCTGCTCCGTGCCGCGCGACCTCGCTTCGGTCACGAGTCGCGGGGCTGAGGTCGCGCCCGACGAGCTCGGTGTCCCCGCCCAGGCCATCGCGCGCATCTGGCGAGCCACCGAGCGGCTGTACCGCACGGGTGTCCATCCGGCCCTCCAGCTCTGCATCCGCTACCGGGGCGCGGTGGTGCTCCACCGCGCCATCGGATACGCCTCGGGCAACGCGCCCGGCGACCCGGAAGGCGCGCCCAGGGTCCTCGCGACCCTCGCCACGCCCTTCAACATCTTCTCGGCCTCGAAGGCGATCACCGCGATGGTGATCCACAAGCTCGACGAGAAGGGCATGCTGCGCCTGGAGGACCGGGTGAGCGATTTCATCCCTGCCTTCGGCCGCCACGGCAAGGACCGGATCACCCTGCACCATATCCTGGCGCATCGCGCGGGGATCCCGAACCTTCCGCCCGAGGCGATCGACCTCGAGCTCCTCGCTCACCCCGACCGCGTGATCGAGATCCTCTCCGACGCCCGTCCGCGGACCCGTCCCGGACGCCTGCTCGCCTATCACGCGGTGAGCGGCGGCTTCGTGCTCGGGGAGGTGGTGCGTCAGGTCTGCGGTCAGGACATCCGCAAGGTGCTCGAGAAGGAGATCCTCGAGCCGCTCCGCTTCCGCTGGATGCGCTACGGCGTGACGCTCGAAGACCTGCCGCGCGTGGCGTCGAATGCGTTCACCGGCCCGCCCGTTCCGCCCCCGCTGGCCCAGATCCTGCGCGGCGCGCTGGGAACGAGCCTTCCCCACGTGGTCGAGCTCTCGAACGATCCACGCTTCCTGCTCGGCGCGATCCCGTCGGCGAATGTCGTCACCACGGCCGAAGAGCTCGCCGCCTTCTTCCAGTGCCTCCTCAACGAAGGGGAGCTCGACGGCGTACGCGTCTTCGACCCGCGCACGATCCACCGGGCGACCTCCGAGCAGAGCTGGTGGGAGATCGATTTCACGCTCGGGCTCCCGATCCGCTACGGGCTCGGCTTCATGCTCGGGGGCGCGCTGAGTCCCTTCGGCGTCGACAATCCCGCCGCGTTCGGCCACCTCGGCCTCTCGAACGTGATCGGCTGGGCCGATCCGGACCGCGAGATCGCCGTGGCGCTGCTCAACAGCGGCAAGCCCATGCTCGGTACCCACGTCGTGCCGCTCGCACAGCTGCTCGTCGAGATCGGGCGGGCCTTTCCGCGCGGGCGCTGGTGAAGGTCTAGGAAGCGGCCGGGGCCGGCGGCGGGGCGACGTCGGGTGCCGGGACCTTGTAGAGCCTGGCGGCGTTTTCGAAGAGCAGCTTGCGGCGCACCGAGGGCCTGGCGCCCTGCAGCCCCGCGTCGATCTTCTCGCGCACGTTTCCGTACAGGCAGACCGGGTGCGGGTAGTCCGTCTCGAAGAGGATGTTGTCCTCGCCGATCAGGTCGAGCAGTCGCTGCTGCGCGTGCTCCTCGAACCAGAAGCAGCTGTAGACCTGGCGCGCGAAGTACTCGCTCGGCAGCAGCCGGAACTCGGGTCGCTGATCCCGGATGCGCGAGTAGTGGAAGGCGTAGTCGCAGGCCTCGAGGACGAAGGGGATGAAGCCGATTCCGCTCTCGACCGAGATCACCTTGAGCTTCGGGTAGGCCGGGAGAATGCCCGAGAAGAGCAGGTCGATGAGCTGCTTGCCGTTGTCGAGGAAGAGCGAGACCGCGGTGATCGCATTGGTCGAGCCGATGCCGAGGTGCTCGAGGCGAGCCGGCGAGAAGCCGCTGTCGAAGCTCCCGGTGCCGATGTGGAAGGAGACCGGCAGGTCGCAGGCCTGGGCCGTCTCCCAGAGCGGGTTCCAGTGCGGATCGCCGAGGATCGGCATGCCGTGCGTCTGGGGCTCGCCGGTGAAGAGCACGCCCTTGTGCCCGCGCTTCGCGCAGCGCAGGATCTCCTTCACCGAGGCCTCGACGTCCCAGAAGGGCGTCGCGCAGATCGGGATGAAGCGGCGGGGATCGGGCGAGATCCAGTCGATCAGGAAGTCGTTGTAGGCCTGCACGCAGGCCAGCATCAGCTCCGGATCCTTGAGCTTCAGGAAGGCCTGACTCCCGAAGCCGCCGACGTTCGGGTAGATCGCCATCGCCCAGATCGCGAGCGAATCCATGTACGCGAGCCGCGCGCGTGCGTCGAAGGAGGCCTTGGGCACCTCGTCCATGTTGCGCGGTGCGGCCGGGAAGGGCTCCTTCCAGCCGGCCACGGCGGTGAAGCCGACCGGCACGATCGGATTGAAGTCGCCGACCTGCCAGACATCCCACTGGTTCTCGGGGTTGCGCACCAGGCGCGGCGCGCGGTCCTGGAACTTCTGCGGCAGCCGGCTCGTCCACAGGTCGCCCGGCTCGGTGATGTGCGTGTCGGCGTCGATCACCCAGTCCCACGTGCATTTCGCCATGGCATTGCTCCTCACGCGCCCTTGTCGAGCTCGGGAATCACGTGCTTCCCGAGCAGCTCGATCGAGCGCATCACCTGGTCGTGCGTCATCTTGTAGGGATTGAGCAAACAGAAGAGCAGGTCGCATCCGGCGGCCTCGTAGCGCTTCGCCAGCTCGATGCAGCGGTCGGGGTCGCCCACCATCGCCGCGCCCGCGTCGCGGATGTAGTCGAAGTTGAGCAGGTCGATGGCACCGCTCTCCTGCGTCTGCTTCATGTCGGCGGCGTAGTGGTAGCTGCCGAGATCCTCGCGGAAGCTCTTCGCGTAGTCCGCGAGGTCCGCGATGATCTTCGAGCCGCGCTTCGGGTACCAGACCATCGACTCCGCGGCCTCGGCGAAGGCTCGGTCGTTCGAGTCGGCGCAGTGCGTCATCGTGAAGGTGACGACGCGATCGTTGCGGACGGCGCCCTTCGGCTTCTGGCACGCCGCCTGGCCCTTGCGATAGGCCTCGACGCGCGGGATCAGGTCCTCCGGAGGCACGCCCACCGCGAAGGAGAGCAGGCCCACGCCCATCTTCCCGACCTGGTAGTGACCGTCGAGGCTCGTGGTGGCCGACCAGATCGGCGGGTGCGGCTGCTGGAGCGGCTTCGGCAGCACGCGCCGCTTCGGCATCGACCAGTACTTTCCCTGGAACTCCCACTCGTCGTGGGTCCAGCAGCCGACGATGTGGTCGATCGCCTCGGAGAGCATCTCGCGCGTCTCGCCCGGGTCGATGCCGAAACCCTCGAGCTCGAGCCGCGTCGCGGAGCGGCCGGTACCGAACTCGACGCGCCCGTCGGAAATCAGGTCGAGCACGGCGACGCTCTCGGCCGTGCGCACCGGATGGTTGTAGGGCTTCGGCGTCAAGCGCACGCCGTAGCCGATGCGCAACGTCGAGGTGCGCGCGGCGATCGCGCCGTAGAGGACCTCCGGGTTCGAGCAGTGGGAGAACTCCTCGAGGAAGTGGTGCTCGACCGTCCAGAAGGAGTGGAAGCCCATCTTTTCGCCGAAGACGGCCTGCTCGATCACCTCCTTGTAGGCCTGGTGCTCCTTGCCCGGCGTCCAGGGCCGCGCCACCGGAATTTCGTAGAACATCGCGAACTTCACGGTCGATCCGGCTCCTCACCTGCCTGCGGGCCCGGGCTCGGGGCGCGCGCAGCCGCGGCAGCATAGCCCGAGTCCGCGCCGCGGCTCACAGGAAGCTCGGTCGCGTTCCGATCACCTGCTTCTCGCGCAGCGTCGCGAGCTCCGCATCGGACAGGCCGAGCTCGCCGCCGAGGATCTCCTCGTTGTGCTGCCCGAGCGTCGGCGGGGGCGTGGAATGCCATGGCGGACCCCAGCCCGCGCTGCGCCAGGGAAGACCCGGGTAGCGCTTGGTGCCGGTCAGCGGATGCGTCATCTCCTGGAAGAAGGCGCGGTGTGCGAGCTGCGGGTTCGGCATCAGGTGGAAGGCGTCGATCAGCGGGTTCGCGGGGATCCCGGCGGCGAGCAGCCGCTCGGCCGCTGCATCCGCGCTCTCGGTCGCCAGCCACTCGGCGAGTCCTGCGTCGATCGCGTCGTGGGCCGCGCGCCGCCCGGCCGCGTTTGCGAGCGCGGGATCGCGCGCCCATTCCGGTTTGCCAAGCAACCACCGCAGTGATTGCCACTGCTCGTCGTTGGCCACTGCGAGCGCGAGCCAGGTTCCATCGCTGCAGCGGTAGCAGCCCTGTGGCGCGGCCACCGGGCCCCGGTTGCCGTCGCGCGTGAGGAAGCGCCCGTAGGCCGAGTGCTCGATCACCTGCTCGGCCGCGAGATTGAGGCCCGGCTCGACGAGCGGGACCTCGACGAGCATCCCCTCGCCGGTCTTGCGGCGGCGCTCGAGGGCCAGCATCAGCGCAAAGGCGGCATGCGCGCCGCCCAGCGGGTCGCAGGCGCCGCGCACGATCAGCGGCTGGTCCGGGTATCCGGTGATCCACGCGAGGCCGCTCACCTGCTCGATGCTCGGCGCGAAGCCCGTGCGGTCGCGCCAGGGGCCCGCGAGGCCGAAGGCCGGCATGCGCAGCACCAGCAGCCGCGGGTTGATTGCGTGCAACACCTCGTAGCCGAGGCCCCAGTGGTCGAGCACCCGCGCCGAGAAGTTCTCCGCGACGACGTCCGCGCCGGCGATGAGGCGCAGAATGAGTTCGCGGCCCTCGGGGCTGTCGATGTTGAGTGTCACGTCGCGCTTGCCGGGGTTGGCACCGTGGAAGACATGGTTCCATTCCCACATCGCATCGTTGCGCACGGAGCC